>NZ_JAFKIC010000216.1 GCF_017306585.1 Mesorhizobium sp.
AACCTGGCGCCGCCCCTCATCCGTCACTTCGTGACACCTTCTCCCCGTGAAACGGGGAGAAGGAAGAACCGGCGCTTACTTCGCGGCGCAGAGCTTGTCGCGCGTGGTCGACATCGCGGCGGCGGCTGAGAAGCCGTAAGGCTCGATGATCTTAGCGAACTCGCCCGACTTCTTCATCTTGGCGAGTTCGACGTCGAAGGCGTCGCGCAACGCCTCGTCGCCCTTCTTGAAGGCGGCGCCGTCGCAATAGACCGGCGCGCCCTGCACCGGCGCGATGACTTCGAGGTTCGGATCGTTGGCCTTTTTCATCAGGTCGTTGATCGACAGAACCGGCAGCGAGTAGGCGTCGATACGCCCGTCCTGCACCATCTTCAGGCCGCTCTGGCCGTCAGGCACGACGATGACGCGATCGCGCGGCACGCCGGCGTTGAGCGCGAGCTTCTCCTCGGTACCGCCGCCCGGAGCGCCGATCGTCGCCGACGTGTCCTTGGCGACGTCCTCGTAGCTCTTGAAGCCTTTCGGATTGCCCTTCTTCACCAGCATCGCCTCGGCGTCGCACAGCACGGGCTCGGAATAGGCGACCGCCGCGCAGCGCTCCGGCTTCATGAACAGGCCGGCGGTGACGACATCAAAGCGGCCGGCCTGAAGGCCCGGAATCATGGCGCCATATTCGGAGATCGAGGCGACGACATCAGCGACGCCGAGACGCTTGAAGATCTCGCGGGCCACATCGGGCGCCGCGCCTGACACCTTGCCGTCGGCGGCGACCGCCGTGTAGGGCGGCTCGTTGGCAATGGCGAGGCGGGCGAAGCCCTGCGCCTTCAACTGCTCGAGCTTGCTGTCGGCGGCCGAGCCCGGGATCGAAGCGGCGAGAACCGCCGTCAGTGCGAGACCGGCGACGCCGGCCAGAATGCCAAGTTTCTTCATTGTTCCCAACTCCTTGTTTCTTGTCTTGGTTTGCTCGTTCATCCGGACGATCTCGCCGTCCGTGACATGGCGGTCAGACGCGATGTCCGGCCGCGATGATCTTCTTCAGGAAGCCCTGCGTGCGTTCCTGCTTGGGATTGCGGAAAATCTCGTCGGGCTTGCCTTCCTCGACGATCCTGCCGCGATCGAAGAACAGCACGCGGTCGGCGAAGTCGTGGGCAAAACCCATCTCGTGCGTGACCAGGAGCATGGTCATGTCGGTCTCCGCGCAGAGCCGCCACAACACATTCAGCACCTCCTCGACCAGTTCAGGGTCGAGCGCCGAGGTCACCTCGTCGAACAGCATGATCTTGGGCTGCAGGGCGAGCGCCCTGGCAATCGCCACGCGCTGCTTCTGGCCGCCCGACAGTTGCGCCGGCATCGCCTTGGCCTTGTCGGCCATGCCGACCATGTCGAGCAGTTCCATCGCCCGCTTCTCGGCGGCGGCACGTGGCGTACCTTTGGTCAGCATCGGCGCGAGCGTCACATTGTCGATGACGCTCTTGTGCGGGAACAGGTTGAAGAGTTGGAACACCATGCCGATCTTCTGCCGCATCCTGGCGAGGTGCCGCTCGTCGGCCGGCATCAGCTGGCCGTTGCGCTCCATGTGGTAGAGATGCTCGCCATCGACCTGGATGTGCCCGCCATCGATGCGCTCCAGCGTCATCAGGATGCGCAGGATCGTCGTCTTGCCCGAACCTGAAGGCCCGATCAGCGCCAGCTTCTCGCGCGGCATGACCTGCATCGAAAGTCCGTCCAGCACCTTGAAGGCACCGAAGCTCTTCGAGATGGCGTCGACCTTGATGATGGGCGCGGTTGTGGACAAGTGAATTTCCCCTGCTGGAGAAGCCTGTTCCCTTAACGATGGGGAACGCGCCAAATCATGTCAATTGGGAAAATAATATCATGACAATATTTCCCATTCCGCACAATTCCTGGGCAACCAGTGCCGAACAGTGCGCCGGAATTCGGGGCAGGCCGGGCCGGGAATGGGAGGCTCCGAGAACCGGAACGGAGCGTACTTTTCGTACGTGAGGACCGGAAGCGCCTTTCGCGGGCCGGCATCACCCGAATAGCGGTGCGCTCGCTAGATTGCGAGCAAGAGATGCTCCGGGTCGCCAAGCAACAGCTTGGTCACAACGCCGAGGCCGGCGCGGAGTTCCCCCTCGGTGGTCGACCCCAGCGAGATGCGCACCGCCGGATGCCAGGGCGCGTCAGAGATGCGGAAAGAGGTGCCGGGCGCGATCGCCACGCCCTGCAGGCGAGCCTGGGCGACAAAGCTTTCCTCCGCCCGGTCGGCCGGCAATTGCAGCCAGATATGCAGTCCGTCGCGCCGGCACCGATAATCGACACCGGCCAGCACTTCGGCGGCGATATCCTGCCGCCGCCGCAAGGCGGCGCGCTGCCAGCGCACCAGTTCCATCGCAGTGCCGTCGGCCACCCATTTGGTGGCGATCTCGGCCACCATCGGCGTCGCCATCCAGTTGGAAACCAGGTGCCGGTTGGCGACGGCCGCGACATAACGGTCGGGAGCGGCGAGATAGCCGATGCGCAGACCCGGCACGGTGATCTTGGTGAAGGAGGTGACGTAGAGCGTGCGTTCCGGGGCAAAGGCGGCGACCGGCGGCGGCCGGTCCTCGACCAGCGGACCCAGCACGTCGTTCTCGATGATGGCGATGTCATGTTTGCGCGCCACCGCCGCGATCTCACCGCGCCGCGCCGCATCCATCAGCGTTGCCGTCGGGTTTATCACCGAAGGCTGCACGAAGACGGCGCGAATGTCAGAGAGCCGGCAAGCCTCGTCCAGCGCTTCCGGAATCAGGCCATTGCCGTCGATCGGCAGGCCCTGGAGGTTGAAACCGAGATAACGGGCAAGCGGCACGAGCGTGTGGTGCCCGATCGCCTCGGTGGCGACGGTGGAGCCCGGCGGCGCCACGCTCATCAGCGCCACCGTCATGCCTGCGGTCGCGCCATTGGTGAGGCTGATATTCTGCGCGGAAGCGTCCAGCCCGCACAGTCTCAGCCACTCCACCGCCACGGCGCGGTGGCGCGGAAACACCATGTTGGGTCGGAACGACAAGGCCGAGCTCGACGGCAGGTTTTCGGCGAGCCAACCCAGCGCCTGCTTCATGCGGTCGAGATGCATCGGCTCGCACACCGGCTTCAGGATCGAGAGGTCGATGACTTCGCCGAGACGCTCCGGCAGATAAGGCGGCTCCGGTTCGCGGCGCTGCGTCTGGACAAAGCTGCCGCGGCCGATTTCTCCGGAGATCAGGCCGCGCCGGATCAGTTCCTCATAGGCGCGGCTGACCGTCTGTACCGACAGCTTCAGATCATCGGCCAGCCGGCGATGAGTCGGCAGCCTTGCGCCATTGGCCAGGCGCCCGTCATGAATGGCGCGCGCGAACTGGTCCGCGAGCGATTGATACGCTGGCCGCCTGATGAGCGCAGGATCGGGTTGCCACAATGTCATGACTTATTAGAGATCGAAATCAGTGCAATTGACAATCGAAATAATGCGCCATCATGGTAGTGTGGACGAAAAAGTGAGCCGGAATGACTGCCGCTAAACTCGACCCGATCGACCTCAGGATCCTCGACGCCATCCAGCGTGACGGACGCATCACCAAGCTGGCTCTGGCCGAGCAGGTCGGGCTGTCGCCGACACCCTGCTGGATGCGGCTGCGCAAGCTGGAAAAGGCCGGCATCGTCTCGGGCTACCATGCCCGTATCGCCATGCGGGTCGTGGCGCCGGTCGCAACGGTGCTGATGGAAGTGACGCTCGCCAGCCACCGCCAGGCCGATTTCGACCGTTTCGAACGCGCCATTCGCGACATCTCGGAAATCGTCGCCTGCTGGTCGGTCGGCGGCGGCGTCGACTATGTGCTGAAGGTGATGGCGCGCGACATCGACGCCTATCAGCGGCTGGTCGATGACCTGCTGCAGCGCGAGATCGGCATCGACCGCTACTTCACCTACATCGTCATCAAGACGGTGAAGGACGATATCGCCTTGCCGATCGCCGACCTGCTGCCGGCGTCGACGTAACGCTGGAGAGATCGTCTCACCGGGCGACGCAATAGAGAGATTCTCTCTATCTGCGAGCACCCAAACAGCCTCTCTGTCTGCCCACGACGGATAACCTCCCGCCATGAAACCCAACCGGGAGGCTTCGACCATGTCCGCGCACTTCGCCCGCCCGCATCGCCATGAAGCACTCGACCGGCTCGCCGATCGCCGGCTGCTGCGCGAACTCGCCTATGTCGACGGCCACTGGACCGCGAGTGAACCCGCCGAAAGTTTCGAAGTCACCGACCCGGCGACCGGCATCACCGTCGCCTTCGTCGCCGCGCTCGACGCCCGCCAGACGGCAAGGGCGATCGATGCCGCCGCGCGCGCCCTGCCGGCCTGGCGATCGCTGTTGCCGCAGGAGCGGTCCAGAATTCTGCGAAAATGGTTCGAGCTGATCATCGCCGCGAAAGACGACCTAGCGCTGCTGATGACGCTCGAACAGGGCAAGCCCCTGAAAGAGTCGCTCGGCGAGATCGACTACGCCGCCTCCTTCGTCGAGTGGTATGCGGAGGAAGCCAAACGTTTGAACGCGGAAAGCGTCACCAGCCACCTGCCCCATGCCGAAATGATGGTGCGGCGTGAGCCGCTCGGTGTGGTCGGCGTCGTCACTCCGTGGAATTTTCCCTCGGCGATGCTGACCCGCAAGGCGGCGGCGGCGCTTGCCGCGGGTTGCACAATCGTCGCGCATCCATCATCGGAGACACCGCTTTCGGCGCTGGCGCTGGCCGAGCTCGGCGAGCGCGCCGGTTTGCCGCCGGGCGTCTTCAACATTGTCACCGGCAAGGCGGCGACAATCGTCGGGCGCCTCTGCGAGGACCCGCGCGTACGCGCCATGAGCTTTACCGGCTCGACCGAAATCGGCAGGCTGATCGCCGCGCAGAGCGCGCCGACCATGAAGCGGCTGGTGATGGAACTCGGCGGCCACGCGCCGCTGATCGTTTTCGCGGACGCCGATGTCGACAGAGCGATTGATATCGCCATCGACGCCAAGTTCGCCACCTCGGGCCAGGATTGCCTCGCCGCCAATCGCATCTATGTCCAGCGACCGCTCTACGATCGCTTCTGCGCCGCTTTCGCCAGACGAATCGAAGGCTTACGGACCGGCAATGGCCTTGCCGGCGAAATCGATATCGGGCCGCTGATGCATGAGCGTGCGGTCAAGAAGGTCGAGGAGCAGGTCGTGGATGCCATAGCTCATGGCGCGCGCTGCCTTGCCGGCGGCGGACGGCATCAGGCCGGACCGCTGTTCTTCCAGCCGACACTGCTTGCCGATGTCGCCGACACGGCACTGATCATGCGGGAGGAAACCTTCGGCCCCGTCGCTGCCGTAACGCCGTTCGACAGCGAGGACGAAGTGATCGCCCGCGCCAACGACACCGAATATGGGCTGGTCGCCTATGTCGTGACCGAAAACGGCGCACGCCAGCAGCGCATGGGCCGCGCGCTTGACTATGGCATGGTGGCCATCAACCGTGTGAAGATCACCGGCGCGCCGATCCCCTTCGGTGGCGTCAAGCAATCCGGCATCGGCCGCGAAGGCTCGCGCCACGGGCTCGAGGCTTTTACCGATCTCAAATATCTCTGCCTGGACGTCGCATAAGCGCCCGGCAATTTTTCAAGGAGTCCAAAGATGCTCGACCAATCCAACGAACTCAACGCCTGGGATCGCGACCACTTCTTCCATCCCTCGACCCATATGGGCACGCATGCGCGCGGTGAATCGCCGACGCGGATCATGGCTGGCGGCGAAGGCGTCACCGTCTGGGACAACAATGGCAGGAAGAGCATCGACGCCTTTGCCGGACTCTATTGCGTCAATGTCGGCTATGGCCGGCAGAAGATCGCGGATGCCATCGCCGCGCAGGCCAGCAACCTTGCCTATTACCATGCCTATGTCGGGCATGGCACGGAGGCCTCGATCACGCTGGCCAAGATGATCATCGACCGCGCACCCAAGGGCATGAGCCGGGTCTATTTCGGCCTCTCCGGCTCGGATGCGAACGAAACCAACATCAAGCTGATCTGGTACTACAACAATGTGCTCGGCCGGCCGGAGAAGAAGAAGATCATCTCGCGCTGGCGCGGCTATCACGGCTCCGGCGTGATGACGGGATCGCTGACCGGGCTCGAACTCTTCCACAACGCCTTCGATCTGCCGCGCGCGCCGGTGCTGCACACCGAAGCCCCCTATTACTTCCGCCGCGCCGACCGCTCGATGAGCGAGGAGCAGTTCTCGCAGCATTGCGCCGACAAGCTGGAGGAAATGATCCTCGCCGAAGGTCCCGAGACCGTTGCCGCCTTCATCGGCGAACCGATCCTCGGCACCGGCGGCATCGTACCGCCGCCAGCCGGCTACTGGGAGAAGATCCAGGCCGTGCTGAAGAAGTATGATGTGCTTCTGGTCGCCGACGAGGTGGTGACCGGGTTCGGTCGGCTGGGCACCATGTTCGGCTCCGACCACTATGGCATCAAGCCGGACCTGATCACCATCGCCAAGGGCCTGACCTCGGCCTACGCGCCGCTGTCGGGCGTCATCGTCGCCGACAGAGTGTGGCAGGTGCTGGTGCAGGGATCCGACAAGCTCGGCTCGCTCGGGCACGGCTGGACCTATTCGGCGCATCCCATTTGCGTCGCAGCCGGCGTCGCCAATCTCGAACTCATCGACGAGATGGACCTGGTGAAAAATGCCGGCGAGACTGGCGCCTATTTCCGCGCGGAGCTGGCCAAGGCCGTCGGCGGCCACAGAAATGTCGGCGAGGTGCGCGGCGACGGCATGCTTGCGGCGGTCGAGTTCGTGCGGGATCGCGACGATCGCGTCTTCTTCGATCCGTCACTGAAGATCGGGCCGCAGATCGCCACCGCGCTCGCGGCAAGCGGCGTCATCGGCCGCGCCATGCCGCAGGGCGACATACTCGGCTTTGCGCCGCCACTCTGCCTGACGCGCGAGGAGGCCGACATCGTCGTTTCGAAGACCGCCGACGCGGTGAAAAGCGTGTTTGCCAATCTCTGAGAGCAATTCATGAATGCCATGACCAGAACCGTCCCCGCCACCATGGCCGCCGTGCTGCTTACCGGCCACGGCGGACCGGAAAAGCTCGTTTACCGCACAGATGTGAAAGTGCCCTCGCCGGCGCCTGGCGAGGTGCTGGTCAAGGTCTGCGCATGCGGGATGAACAACACCGATGTCTGGGTGCGCCAGGGTGCCTATGGCACAGAGGAGGATGCGGGCGCTGTCTCTACATGGCGGCGCCAGGGCAACACCCTGACCTTCCCGCGCATCCAGGGCACCGACACAGTGGGCACCGTTGCTGCCGTCGGCGAGGGCGTTTCGCCTGATCGTATCGGCGAGCGGGTGATGGTCGATTTCTCCATCTATAATCGCGACGACGATTCGTTGGCCGATATCGACTATATGGGCCATGGCCGCGATGGCGGTTACGCCGAATACCAGGCGGTGCCGGCGGAGAACGCGCATCTCGTCGATACGACGATGAGCGATGTCGAACTCGCCACGTTCTGCTGCGCCTACCTGACCGGCGAGCAGATGCTGGAGCGGGCCGCGCTAAAGGCCGGTGAGCGCGTGCTCGTGACCGGCGCTTCCGGCGGCGTGGGCTCCGGCATCGTTCAGCTGGCACGGGCGCGCGGCGCCATCCCGTACGCCGTTGTCGGCAAGGGCAAGGAACAGGCAGTGCTCGACGTCGGCGCCGAAGCCGTCATCACACGCGGCGTCGCCGATCTGCCTCGCGCCGTGGCCGAGGCGACCGGCGGGCAACCGATCGACGTCGTGGCCGACCTCGTCGGCGGCGCGATCTTCAATGATCTGCTGCGCATCCTGCGGCCCGAGGGCCGCTACACCACGGCCGGCGCGATCGCCGGCCCGGTGGTCCAGCTCGATCTCAGGACCATGTATCTCAAGCAGTTGCAATTGCATGGCTCAAGCCAGGGCACGCGCGCCGACTTCCGCCGCATCGTGCGCTATATCGAGGAAGGCAAGGTCCGGCCGCTGGTCGGCGGCGTCTACAAGCTCTCCGACTTCCGCCACGCTCAGGCCGACTTCGTCGCCAAGGATTTCGTCGGCAAGCTGGTCGTGGTGCCAGACGCTGTAGCCGAGCGATCCGCGTAGGCGGATGGGGCGAATCCACGCCAGTCCGCGCCTGTCACAATCGGAATGACTTGCAGTCCGGCCTGCAAGCCGCCACAAACTGTGACGCCCGCCACATCCCCGGTTCCGGGCATTTGCCACAGGACACAGGCGAGACATGACAGCCCGCATCATATTGCTCGACGCCAAGCCGCTCGGCGTCGCCGACGTCGCCGAGATCGCACGGCGCAACGCCAGGCTGATGCTGGGCGAGGAGGCGCTGCGCCGCATCCGCGCGAGCCGCTCTCTCATCGAACACCTGACGGGGCTCGGCAAGCCGATGTACGGCGTCACGACCGGCCTCGGCGCCTGCGTCGACACGCCGCTTGCGCAGGCCGACCTGATTGCCTTCCAGCACAGCGTGCCGCTCAGCCACAGCATGGGCATCGGCCCGGCGCTGCCCACCGAGGCGGTGCGGGCGCTGATGACCGCGCGCATCTCCGGCATGGCCGCCGGCGGCACCGGCACGTCCGAACGCGTGGTGATGGGCCTGCTGGCAGCGCTCAACGCCGGCGTCCATCCGGTGATCCCGACCTGGGGATCGGTCGGAGCGGCCGATCTTGCCCATCTCGGCCATATGGCAAGGGCGCTGCGCGGCGACGGCGAGAGCGAATTCCAGGGCAGGATCATGCCCTCGGCAGAAGCGCTGGCGCTCGCCGGGCTGGAGCCGCTCGACCTGCGCGAAAAGGACGGCCACGCCATCATCGTCGCCAACAGCCTTTCGACGGGTACGGCATGCCTTTGTCTCGAAGACGTCGCCAACCTGATCGACTGGGCGCTGGCGGCCGTGGCGCTCAATTACGAGGCGTTCCGCTCCTCCCTGACCGCGATCGACGCGGATGCGCTCGCCGCGCGGCCGGCCTTCGGCCAGCAGGAGATCGGCGCGCGGCTACGCAGCGAACTCGCCGGCAGCGGGCTGTGGAAGGACAAGGCGGCGCGGCGCCTCCAGGATCCGCTCAGCTATCGCTGCGTGCCCCAGGTCTGGGGCGGCCTGCTCAATGCATTCGAACAGGCCAGGCTGGCGACTGAGATCGAGCTGACCCATTCCGGCGACAATCCGGTGATCCTGGCCGAGGACGAGCGGGTGGTTTCGAACGGCAATTTCGACCTCACGGCGATGACGCTGGCCTGGGAACAACTTGGCCAGGCGCTGGCGCATTGCGCGGTCGGCACCGCCAATCGCTGCATGAAACTGATGTCGCCGACTATTGCCGAGTTACCGCGCTTCCTGTCGGCCCGGGGCGGCAGCCGCCAGGGCTATGCGGAACTACAAAAGCCTCTGTCCGCACTTGAAGCGGAAATCCGGCACCTGGCCAATCCGATGTCGCTCAGCCCGCTGGCGATTTCGGACGGCATCGAGGACCAGTCGTCGATGGCGCCACGCGTGGTGGCCAAGACGGCCGAAATCGTCGAGCGGATGCGCTATCTCGTCGCCATGGAGCTGATTTTCGCGGCGACCGGCGTTGAGTTGCGCGGTGTGGTCGACAGTATGGGGGAAGGCCCGAAGCGCACCTTCGCCGCTGTCCGCTCGCTCGTCGCACCGCTCGACGACGACCGCGAGATGAGCACCGACATGACGCGGATGGCGCGGCTGGTGGCCGGCCCACGGGGACTGAACGGCTAAGGCGCCGCCTCGCACCGTCAGCCGTTCGCCACGCGGGTACGCTGCGCGTCTTCCCTCACGGCGGAGGGCGCCACTCCATAGCGCTTCCTGAAGGTACGGTTGAAATAGGAGATATCACCGAAACCGACGTCATAGGCCGTGGCCCCTATCGGATGGGCGGGGCCGTTGCGCAACAGCAGCTTGCGCGCTTCGTCCAGACGCCGCTCCAGAAGATATTTCGAAAAGGTGGTTCCTTCGCGCTGAAACAGTTTCTGAACGTATCGCGGCGTCACGTTGAGTACGCCAGCTACCCGGGAAACGTCCAGGTCGCCGTCGCGCAGGTGATCGTCGATATACCGCTTCACAGGCAGCAGCCGGTCGGGGTCCGGCACCGATGGCGTTTCCAGATAGGCGACAACCAGCGGGAGGATCTCGTTGAAATGGGCATTCGCCATCTCGGCCTCTCCCGCCGAATGTGGACCGCGCATCAGCAGATAGGCGCCGTAGGTGATCAGAAGCTGAAGCGGCGGGAATGTTCTCGGGATCGGCCGCAGCATCAGCCTTGAAAGCGTCGCGTCCGCAATGCGGAAGGCTGCCGCGGGCAGACTGCCGCAATCGAGCCGGCCGCCCTCGGGCAGGTGCCAGCAATACGGCAACTCGCCTGACACAAACAGAAAGTCGCCAAGCTCGGCTTCCACCGCTTGCCCATCCTGCTCGACGATCAGGGGGCCTTCCATGCTTCGCAGCATCAGCACCCTGCCCGAAGCCGGCGTGCCCGAAGCCTTCAGGCGCAGCGGCGACGGCGGGAAGAAACATGTCATCACACTCAGATCGGCCAGGCCACATCTGACGCCATGCATGCTGGAGAGCACGCCTCTCTCCGTCTCGATCGTGGCGTTTCCGATAATCGCGGACAAATGAGCGACGCAAAGCCGGCGGGCTTCGGCGTCGTCGTGGCCGGCCATGTCGAAACTGACCGGGCTGGCGCCACTGGTGGTCGCGGGCGTGTGATATAACTGCAACATTCTGGATCTGGACGGCCTGAGTTCGTTTCCAGCAGTGCCGGCTTCGCTTTCCCCCAAGCGCTCCACCACCCCTGGCCAATAACATGAGTAATTGAGACATATTTATTCGATCCGGGATGGACGAGCCAGCGATTTGTGGCTCGTCCATCCCGGATGGCAAATTTTGGGGGTGCCATTCATGTATCGCAGACTGCTCGCGGGGACCTGCCTCGCAATGCTTCCATTTGTTTTCTCGACGCATTCCGTGCACGCCCAGGACGAGGCGAAACAAGCGCCCGCCACACAGCTGAAGACGATATTGGTCACGGCGGGCCGGACCGAGCAGCCGATTTCCAGCATTCCCGGCTCGGTGCAGGTCATCGAAGGCGATGAACTTGCCGACCAACTCAAGCTGACCAGCGACGCGGCAACGCTGATCTCGAAGCTCGTGCCCGGCTTCTCGATCGCCAATCAGACGATCTCCGGCGCCTCGGAAAGCTTTCGCGGACGTGGCGTGCTTGTGCTTGTCGACGGCGTCGCCCGCAACACGCCGCTGCGCGATGTTTCACGCACGCTCTCGCTGATCGACCTCGGCAAGGTCGAGCGCATCGAAGTCGTCAACGGTGCAAGCAGCCTCTACGGCTCCGGCGCGACCGGCGGCACCATCAATTTCATTACGCGCCGTGACGCGTCCGACACGCCGACGGTCACGGTGGAGACGAAGGTCAAGGCATTCACTGCCGATGTCGGCAAGTCGGCGGCGCCGGAACTGTCCGTCAGCGCTACGCAGAAGGTCGGCAAGTTCGATTATCTGTTCTCGGCGAGCGGGCAGCGCACACGAAGGACCTATGACGGCTCCGGCCGCGAACTGCCGTCCGATGCGATGCTCGGACAAGGCGGCGGCGACCGCACGGATTTCGGCAACCTCTACGCACGGCTTGGATATGAGGATGGCTCGCGCCGCTTCGAGGTGTCGGGCGAACTGGTGCGCATGGAGCAGAACCCGGACTGGTTCACCAATTTCCTGGCGACGCCCGCCGTGCCGGACTTCACGGCGCCCTATACCGGCCAGTCCGTCATGGAGAACTCGAAATATTTCACCGCGCGCTACACGGACACGGCTTTCGCGCTCGGCTCGCTCGAGGTGAAATCCTTCTACAACGACATGGAAAAGCGCTTCCCGTTCTCGCGTTTCGATCCGTTCGTGAACAATCAGGTCTACTATTCCGGCAATCCGCTCAACCCGCAGGCCAGCTTTGCCCAGACCACGCTTTTCAGCCGGCGCGCGGGAATCAACGCGACAGTCGAAACCCCTCTCGACATGCTGCTGGAAGGGTCGACGCTGACATGGGGTCTGGACTTCGTCCATGACAATACCTTCCAGCAACTGGCCAATGGCTGGGACGTCATCAGCCCGATGAAGCAGAATTCGGTTGCCGGCTTTGCGCAGTTGCAGGTGCCGGTGACCGATCGGCTGCGTATCCAGGGCGGGCTGCGTTATGAGCGCTTCTTCCTTGACATCGAGGATTTCAATCGCCCCGCCATCTTCTACATCAACAGGCCCTACCCGGCGATCAACGTCATCGGCGGCTCGTTCGACTACGACAATCTGACATTCAATATCGGCGGCACATTCGACCTGACGCCGGACGTCCAGCTGTTTGGCGGCTTTTCGCAAGGGTTCTCGCTTACCGATATAGGCAGTTTCACACGTCGGGCCGGCGCCAACAGCAACGCCGAACTCTGCGATGCCTATGGGGCGCTGGCGTGCCCCGGCGCCGGTGCGCCAGATTACACGGTCAGTTACGCCGACATCGCGCCGAGCCCACAGGTCGTCAACAATTACGAAATCGGCATCCGCGGCGGAGAGGCCGACTATGGCGGTTCGCTCTCCGCATTCCTCTCCACCTCCGACCAGGGCGTCAATTACGACATCGCCTCCAATCGCGTGTCGCAGCAGAAGGAGGAGATCTGGGGTGTCGAGGCAACGGCCTGGTGGAACCTGACCGGCAACATCACCGTCGGCGGCATACTGGGCTATACGGAAGGCCGCTATGACAAGGACGGCGATGGCAAGATCGATTCCTGGCTGCCGAATAACAGGATAGCCACGCCGGTGCATGGCACGGTCTACAGCACCTATGTGTTCGACAACGGTCTCAACCTTCGCGGCGAGGTTCAGTTCTTCACCGGCCGCGACAAGATCGCGACGGTGCCCGAGATCAAGGGTGCGGCCCTGGTCAACGTGCTGGCGAGCTACAAGGTCGGCAAGGGCGATCTCAGCTTCGGCATCGAGAACCTGTTCGACACCGACTACATGAACCCGACGGCGAGCGCCACGCGCAACAACGTTGTCAACGGTTTCGGCCGCACGGTCTCGCTCGGCTACAAGGTCACCTTCTGAGATGATCAGCCTGGAGATGCACGAGGGCGGGATCATCGACCTGCGGCTTTACCCACCGCATGCGGAGACCGACGAGGCCGACTATCTCGACGCACTCGACCGCATCGGCCGCCTCGACGGCCCCTACGCCATCGTCGTCGACATTGCCGGAAGCTCCCACCTTTCCCGGGAGGGTGAGGTTCGCCAGGCGGCATGGGCAAAGGCGACGCGGCAGCGCATCTCGACCTCGTGCCGGGCGCTGGCGCTGGTCCGCGAAAATCCCAATCCAAGGACGCGCCAATCCTTCGAGCGCCTGTGGTCGATTCCGGTGCACGTTACCCGCGACCGCGAAGAAGCATGCCAGTTCGCCGCCAGGCACCTTGGCGCGGCGGTCCGACCATGACGGATCTCGCATCACAGGCATCCGCAACAGCCGTCGGCCAGGACGCCTCGGGTCGCTTGCGGCTTTTCGCTGTCCTGGCAGGGCTCTACCTTGCACAGGGAATTCCCGGTTACCTGCTGGTTGCCGCCGTACCGCCGATCATGCGCGAGCTCGGCGTGTCGCGAACCGCCATCGGCATGCTTGCCATACTGATGATCCCGCTCACGGTGAAGTTTCTCTGGGCGCCGCTCGTCGACAGGATCAGACCCATGGCGATCGGACATCGCCGTGGCTGGATTTTGCCGACTCAGATCGGGACGGCGCTCGCCATAGCGGCCCTCGCCCTGTTTGATCCAACCGACCTGAAAGCCATCTTCGCCATAGGCCTGGTGATCGCCATCCTGACATCGACGCAGGACATCGCCACGGACGGTTACGCCACGCTGGCCCTGAGGCAGGAGGACCGCGCCATGGGCAACGCCATCCAGGGCGGAGCAGTCGCCTTCAGCGTCATCATCGGCGGCACGGTTTCGCTGCTGCTCTATGGCTGGGTCGGCTGGCAGGCCATGGCGCTGACGATCGCCGCGATTTCGGCGGTGCCGCTGGTCGCAATCGCCTTCATGCCGGAGGATACGTTCACCAGGAGCGAGCAGCCGAAGGCAAAGCCTTCACTATCCAGCTTCCTCAAGCGGCCGCAGGCCGTAACGGTCCTGATGATCGCCCTGACCTACCGCGCCAGCGAAGGCCTGGTGAAGTCCATGGAAGGCTCTTACCTGGTCGATGCCGGGCTGCCCTTGTCGGCGATCGGATATCTGAGCGGCGTCTCGGCGGCGACGGCCGGCATCGCCGGCTCCTTCATCGCGGCGATGCTCGTTCGACGCTCCGGTGCGAGCGCTACGCTGCTGTTGCTCGGCACGCTGCGGACGATCTGCTTCCTGCTGTTCGCACTCCACGCCGCAGGCCAGTTGACGGGGATATGGACGCTGCTTGGAGCGGCCGGGTTCCAGACCCTGATCCGCTACATGGAGATCGTCGCGCTCTACAGCCTGTTCATGGCGGTGTCGTCCAAGGATCAGCCTGGAACCGACTTCACCATCCTGTCCTGCGCCCAGATCATCGTCTATCTGGTCGGCTCGATGATGGCGGGGGCGATTGCCGACCGCGTCGGCTATTCCGTGCTCTTCTTCGCGGCCACGCTCATTTCAGGCCTGGCCGTGATCCTGACTGTCCACCTCCTGTCGAAGCTTGCGGCGAAAGGCGGCCGGCAAACTGCAACCTGAGAGTACGCGCACGACCTGAAGCCATGCGCCCGATCCTACTGGTAAGGCCCCCGAAGGTTCAGTTTCTCGGCGAGAAGGCAGAAGCGGTCGATCAGCCGCACAAGCTCTTCGCCCTGTTCGGCGACGATCTTGCCCTGCTCGGCGGGCCGCAGGTCCGACAGCCGCTTCCACAGTCCGGCTTGCCGTTCACAGAGATCCGCGAGTTCAGAATAGTCAGCGGCGATCAATTTCAGAAGGTCGCGTGCCGTCACCGGTCCGATACCTGACGGCGCGGTGGCCCCCGTGGAAACATAGCCCGGTGGCACGGTGCCTTTGGCATTAGCCACCTGCTTGCGTCCGATGACATCGAATATCTGGTCGACGGCTTGTTTGGCCCCGGTGACGCGGGAGGGATGATCGGTGTCGGCGGCGGCGTGTGGGAGAAGCTCGAGCTTGCCGGCATGCTTCTCGACGAGAGCGAGATAGGGCAGCATGGGGCCGGACAGGCTGCCGGTCGAGGCATCGCTGAAGAGGTCGGCATCGATGGCCGCGTGGCGCACCTGTCCGACGTCGAGCGCCTGGCCAAGTGCCACGACATCGACGAGTTCGCCGCGATCATAGTTGACCAGCACCGCGCCCCTGTTCATGCGAGACAGGACATCCGCGCCGATGAGCCCCGCATTGGCGTAGCGGCCGGTCTGCGGGTCCTGCTTGCCCAGGCCGACATGGACGCTGAGCACGTCGGCGCCGTCGGCCGCGTCGCCGAGGTCCGCCGCATAGGCAAAGCCTTCGGCTTCGATCCAGTCGCGATGCCGGGGCCGCGCGTGGATCACCACGTGCATGCCGAAGGCGCGGGCGAGCTTGGCCACCTCGCGGCCGATATTGCCGTAGCCGATGACGGCAATCGTCTTGCCTTCGAGCTTTTCCGTGGGGAAATCGCGCAGTTCTCGGCCGGTGTCGAAGGCGCCCCGCGCCACGCGGTCGTGAAGCAGGTCGACCGGAAGATCCGGCAGCACTTTCAGGATCGCCTTCATCACCATCTGCGCCGTCGCGCGGCTGTTGATGCCCGGCGTGTTCATCAGCACCGCGGTGCCGCCCTCGCCGCTGCCGCCACCCCAGGAACGCGAGCCCATATTGCCGGTGCCAGCGCCGATGCGCACGCCAGCCAGCGGGAAGACTGTTTCAGCGGGCAGAAAGGTCGCGGCGGCGATGACGGCATCATAGCGTCCGTCACCGGCGGCCTCGATCAGCTCTTCACGGGTGCTGAGGTCCGGCTGATAGAAGAAATGCACATGGCCGGGCTCGAGCCCCGTTTTGTCGCCAAGCGGTGCTGCGTGAAAGCGGCCACCCCTGGCTTCGATGTAAGCGCGCACTTCGCCGGGATCAGGCTTGCCGTCGGGGCCGAAACGCAGGCCGACCAGGTCGCAGATCAGCACGGTATGGAGGCTATTCGGATCGATCCACCCGGCCGATTCTGTCTTGGCTTCTCCGGTCACGTCGCTTCCTCCTGCAAGAGCGGGTCAATGTCAGTGATCACCGGCAAGGGCGGCTCCCAAAAGCCGCCCCCGCGCCAATGCCACTACCTGCAAGGTATCAGCGGGCAAGGGTCTGAGATTAATCGAAGGCGGCAGCGCGATTGCAGGCTGCGACACGGGCCGGGCGCTCAACAATGCCACCTGCGAAACACATTGCCACTTTCAGGCACAGTGCGATGCCGCCATTGGCCTCTTGAAGGAGCAAGCCGCAAGCGCGTAAAATCCCGCTATCTGATTGAGTCTGCTACATTCGCCCGGGCTAATGTCCGGTTCGGTCTGGATATTTTCCTTGCAAACGGATGCAACCAGCAGCGCCCAGAAGCGCGGCAAATCGTTTGCCCATGTGGCGGAAGCCTCCTGGGGAAAAGGCCTCAGCACCTTGCTGCGCATCGTACGCATGACGCTGCGCCATCCCTGGCAGGTGGCTATCACGCTCATCTCGACCTTCATTGCGGCAACGCTGCAGCTTTTCATTCCACGCCTGCTCGGGCGCGCTATCGACCAGGCGCAGGGCGTCATGGCCGCCGGCACCGGCGGCGCCGCCGAGCAGGCGTTATGGAACACGGCGCTGACGCTGCTCGTGGTCAGCATCCTGCGCGGTCTTTTCACCATGGCGCAGAACTATTATGGCGAGGCCGTCGGCCACCGAACCGGCTACGAGCTGCGGCTCGCCTTCTACGAGAAGATCCAGCGGCTGAGCTTCTCCTTCCATGACCGGGTCCATACCGGCGATCTCATCACGCTCGGCCTGCTCGATCTCGACGGCGTGCGCATGTTCTTTTCAACCGGCATCCTGCGCGTGGTTCTGCTCGGCGTGCTGATCGGCGTCGGCGCCTATCTCCTGATCAGCACCGATCTCGTGCTCGGGCTGCTCAGCCTCAGCTTCGTGCCCTTCGTCGCCTGGCGCTCCTCGGTGACCCAGCTCAGGCTGCGCAGCACCTGGCTGACCCTGCAGGAGCGCCTGTCGGTGCTGAGCCGGGTGATGGACGAGAACCTTGGCGGCATCCGCGTCGTGCGCGCCTTCGCGGCACAGCTTCATGAGCTGGCGAAATTCGATCGCGCCAAGCAGGCCGCGCTGGAGCTGGCCAACGAGCGCGTCGACATCCGCGTCTCCAACACCAGCGCCATGAACTTCTCGTTCCTGGCCGCCATGGGCCTGGTGCTGTGGTTCGGCGGCCAGAAGGTGATCGCGAGCCAGATCAGCGTCGGCACGCTGGCCCAGTTCCTCACCTTCATGACCATATTGCAGATGCCGGTGCGCCAGCTCGGCCTGATGGTGAATTCATTCGCGCGCGCCTCGACCTGCGGCACGCGGCTGTTCGAACTGCTCGACACCGAACTCGACATCAAGGACGCGCCCGATGCCAGGGAGCTCAAGATTACCGACGGCGTGCTGCGGTTCGACAATGTCGGCTTCGGATACGCGGCCGCCGGCGGTCGCCCGGCGCTTTCCGGCATATCCTTCGAGGCCAGGCCCGGCGAGACCATCGGCATCGTCGGGCCGCCGGGAAGCGGCAAGTCGACCATCGCGCATCTGATCCCGCGCTTCTACGACGTGACCTCGGGCTCGATCACCATCGACGGCCAGGACATCCGCAACGTCACGCTGCAATCGCTGCGCAAGGCAGTCGGCGTCGTGCAGCAGGACGCGTTCCTGTTCACCACCTCGATCGAGAACAACATCGCCTATGGCAATCCCTGGGCGCGCGAGACCCGCATTGGCCAGGCCGCCGAATACGCGCAACTGCACAATTACATCATCGGGCTTCCCTCAGGCTATACGACGGTGGTCGGCGAACGCGGCGCGTCGCTTTCCGGCGGCCAGCGGCAGCGGCTGACCATCGCGCGCAGCCTGATGCTGCGGCCATCGGTGCTGGTGTTCGACGATTCCACGGCGGCCGTCGACGCCGGGACCGAGCAGCGTATCCGCGCGGCGATGAAGCGCTTCGCAAGGGATCGCGTGACGCTGATCATCTCGCACCGGCTGAGCTCGCTGATGCATGCCGACCAGATCCTGTTCATCGAAGGCGGCCGGATCGTCGAGCGCGGCACGCATGAGGAATTGCTGGCGCTCGGCGGCCGCTACCGCGCGCTCTACGACCTGCAGCTGCGGCCGGACGAAGATCGGCTCGAGGGAGCCGCCTGATGTCGACGCAGGATGGCGACGAGAAGGAAGACAGAAGCGGGCGGCCGACCAAGGCGGTCGTCGGCTCGCATCGCGATGAGGAAGAGGTCTTCGGCAAGGCCTACGATCCGCGTATCGTCAGGCGGATCTGGAGTTTCGTCAGACCGTACCAGGCGCGGATATTCATCTCGGTCGCGGCGGTGCTGGTATTCACGCTGACACAGCTGGCGATCCCGCTGGTCATCCGCTACGCCATCGACCACGGCATGGCGCCCGGCAAGCTGGACCGATCGGTGATGATCTGGTCGATCGTCGCCTTCACCGTGATCATCCTGATCAACTACGCGGCCAGCCATGTGCAGGAGAGCGTCGTCGGCAAGGTCGCCGAGAATGTGCTGTCCGACCTGCGCCGCGCCATGTTCAGCCATCTGCAACGGGTCTCGCTCAGCTTCATGGACAAGACGGAGGTCGGCCGGCTGATGTCGCGCCTGCAGGGTGACGTCAATTCGATGCAGGAGTTTCTCGAAACCTCCGTCATGTCGGTGGGCGACATCGTGCTGTTGTTCGGTATCGTGACGGTGCTGCTGTGGCTCGACCTGCGGCTTGGGCTGCTGACGCTCTCGACCATGCCAATGCTGTTCATCGTGCGCCTGTTCTGGCTGCCGCGCGCCAAGGTCGCCTTCATGGCCGCGCACGAGACCAACTCCATCGCCAATGGTGCTTTGGCCGAAGGCATCCATGGCGTGCGCACCGTGCAGAGCCTGGAGCGCCAGCACGTCAATTTCGACCTCTATGACGAGAAGGTGCTGGCCAATCTCAACGCGCATCTGCGGTCGGCCAAATACGCGCAGGTGATGGTGCCGATCGTCGACACGCTGACCGGCATCGCCATGGCGACCGTCATCGTCGTCGGCGGTTCGATGGTGCTGTCGCACAGCCTCGATATCGGCGTCATGGTCGCGTTCCTGTTCTATATCCAGCGCTTCTTCGACCCGATCCGCTCGCTCACCATGCAGTATTCCGTCATGCAGCGCGCCATGGCCTCGGGCCAGCGCATCTCCGAGGTGCTCGACGTTCCCGTGGATGTCAGCGACAAGGAAAACGCGATTTCGCTGTCGCGCGACATGGACGGTTCTGTCGAGTTCAGAAACGTCACTTTCGGCTACCGGCCGAACCAGCCGGTGCTGAAGAACATCTCCTTCCGTGTCAATCCCGGCGAGACGGTGGCGCTGGTCGGCCCGACCGGGTCGGGCAAGTCGAGTTCCATGGCGCTGGTGCACCGCTTCTACGACGTGTGGTCGGGCGAAGTGCTGGTCGGCGGGCACGACGTGCGGGATCTCACGCAGGATTCGCTCGGCGACCAGGTAGCCATGGTCCTGCAGGAGCCGTTCCTGTTTTCGGGCACCGTGCTTGAGAACATCCGCTATCACAAGACGTCGGCTACGCGCGAGGAGGTGGTTCGCGCCGCCCAGGCGGTCGGCGCCCACGAGTTCATCGAGCATCTGGCTGACGGCTACGATACCGAGCTCGAGCAGCGCGGCGGCAATCTCTCGCTCGGCCAGCGCCAGTTGATCAGCTTCGCCCGGGCACTGGTGGCCGACGCCAAGATCCTGGTGCTGGACGAGGCCACGGCCAGCATCGATTCCTACACGGAAATGCTGATCCAGAAGGCCCTGGTGAAGCTGCTCGAAGGCCGAACCGGCCTGGTGATCGCTCACCGCCTGGCCACGATACGTGGCGCCGACCGCATCATCGTCCTGCAGAACGGCGAGATAGTCGAGAGCGGCAACCATGAGCAGCTCATGGAAAGAAAGGGCCTCTACGCCCGCCTCTACAACATGAACTATGCCTCCTTCGACGACATTTCCGAGGAGGACATCGGCATGGACGCGGCGGTCGGCAAAGCGACGTGACGTGCAGGCAAGGTGGGACAGCGGGCCGCCTGCGGCTCAGTCCGGGCTTTTTCCCGACCGCCCGGCATGGCCGCTGACCTGCGCGCCATCCTCCACATGCAGGAACAGGAAGCCGGGGATCGAAAGCAGGGGAATGACCGCGGTCAGCAGGAACACCTGGTGAAAGCGTTCCGGCGTCAGCACATGCCCCTCGCCCGCGATCAGGCCCAGCAGCATGGCGGCGATCGAAACGCCAAGTGAAACGCTGAGCTGTTGCAGCACGCCGCCAAGGCTGGTGGCGCGGCTGAGCCTGTCGGCCGGCAGATCGGCATAGGACAAGGTGTTTGAAGTCATGAACTGGGCCGACCGGACGATACCGAACAGGAAGACATAGAAGCCGATCAGCCAGTGCGGCGTGTCGGCGCTCATCAGGGCGAAGCCCGCCACGGTGGCCGAACCGATCACCGCGCTGCCGATCAGCACGACGCTGAAACCGAAGCGCCGCAGCAGCGGCGACAGCAACGGCCGCATAAGCAACGCGCCAAAGCTGCCGACGAATGTCAGCGAGCCAGAGGTAACCGGGCTCATGCCGAAGCCGACCTGCAGCATCAGCGGCACGAGGAACGGCACGCCGTTGAGGCCGACGCGGCACAGGCCGCCCGCGAGGGTACCGACCCAGAAGGAGCGAAACCGGAACAGCGTCAGGTCGACGGCCGGCGCCGCGACGCGGCGCGCATAGCGCCCGAAGGCGAGCAGCAGCAGGATTGCCGCGGCGAGCACCAGCACCGTCGCGAACGACGGGATGATCGGCCGGCCGATGTTCTCCAGGCCGAACTGGAGAAGCGCCACACCGATCCCCACCATCAGGAAACCGGGGATATCGAAGCGCTGCACCGTCTCGCCATGGAAATCATCGACGAAGCGCAACGCCGCAAGGATGCCGATGCAGCCGAACGGCACGTTGACATAGAATATCCAGCGCCAGGACGCGTAAGTGGTCAGCAGGCCGCCGAGCAGCGGCCCGATGACCGGCCCCATGATGGCCGGCAAGGTCATGTAGGTCATGGCGGTGATCAGCCCGCTGCGCGGAAAGCTGCGCAGCAGGATCAGCCGCCCGACCGGCGTCATCATGGCGCCGCCCAGCCCCTGCAGGCCGCGCATGACCAGGAGCATGCCGAAACTGTCGGCCATGCCGCACAGCGCCGAGCCAAGAGTGAAGGTGAACAGCGCCAGCGCGAAAACCCTCCGCGCGCCGAATCTGTCGGCGAACCAGCCGCTGACGGGGATGAACACGGCGAGCGTCAGGATGTAGGTGGTGATCGCCAGGTTCAGCCGGACCGGCGTCGTGTCGAGGCTTTGCGCGATCGCCGGGATCGCGGTGGTTATGATGGTGGAATCGAGCTGCTCCATCAGGAAGGCGATGGCGACGATGATCGGAATGATGAGCCGCAGCCTGGGATCGCGCTCGGTGGCAAACTGAGGCTGTTCCAATGCTGTCGCCAATTCCGTCATGCAGATAGCTTATGTGTTCCAGCGGAGGTGCCGCACCGTGGTTTTGGGCAAGAGCGCCTTGCTCTGCCGGCCAAGGCCCGATCATGCGATCGTCTTATGGTCCGACAAATAGGCCAGGAGTAGTTTTTTCCATCGCGGTGGAAGTCAACTAATCTTGACCGGCGCGAGCGGCTGCAAGGCACGTCCCTGCGATATGGTCACGAGGCGACTGTGGACACGCTGTGCTTCAGTTCCCGTTCTCCCGATATTGTGAAGGAAACGTGTGCGGCGAAAGCCCAGGTTCTTCCCATATCTCCTTGAAGGGAAAGGAGACACGCTCATGCAAAGGCAAATCGTACTGCTTGGTTCCGTGGCACTGATGCTGGCCGGCGCCATCCCGCTTGCCACCGCCGCCGATGCGGCCGTCATGAAGCACCATAGGCACCATCTTGTCCGCGCCAGCGCCCATGACGAAGCTGGCTATGTGGACGCCACGAACCGTGGACATGAACGCCGTGGCGGCTGGTTCGGCGGCTGGACGGCCGAGAACTCGACCAGCGACCAGGGATGGATGGACAGCTTCTACAATGGCTACGGCAGCTATCGCGGCCAGCCCGGCGACATCTGTGGGACCATCGAGTGGACGGTTGGCCTCTGCGGTCCTCACGGCCCGTGATCGGCGACTCCGTCACGCCTGCCAGGCTTGAGACATTCCAGGAAAGCGTGAGACGGCTTTCCGGGAAAAGCGCGTGACGCTTCCCTTGAGAACCTTTTAAAAATAAAGAGTTAGCTGACGAGTAGTTCACCGGACAGCTCGTCGCGATTGTGCGACACCGTTCGATCCCCGTCCCGATTTCGTGAAGGAACGTGTGCACCGACAAGGCCGTTTTTCTCCCATGCGAGATATCGCAAACAAGTGGAGTAACCCTCATGAAACGGCAATTGATACTGGCAAGCTCGTTCGTACTGGCGTTGGCTGCCAGCGCGATTTCATTCACCGGCGCGGCCGACGCCGCGGTCTTCAGGCATCATGGCGGCGGCGGTCATGCCATGAACCATTTCCGCGGCAACCATTTCTACGGCGGGCATCGATATGCCTATCGCCGTGGCTATGGACGGCATTGGGCTGGCGGTGGCTGGAGAGGCGGCTATTACGGCGGCTACTATGACTATTGCGGGCCTGTTCAACTGGCGCTCGGACTCTGTGTCCCTTACCGCCCCTATTATTATGGCCCGTTTGGAATCCTCTGATCCCCATTCCACCATGGCGCCTTAGACAAGGCGCCATGGTCTGATGGCATCAGAGTTCGACAGACCGGATGCTAGGCTATTTCGGGACGCTTTGACGCCTCGCGGATCGCCTTGTGCACGTCGCGCTGCAAATCCATGAAGGCCGGGGTTTCCATCACCTCTTCGCGGCGCGGGCGCTCGATGCCGACATTGAAGGTCCGCATGATGCGCCCCGGGCCGATCCCCATGACGACGATGCGGTCAGACAGCTAGACCGCCTCCTCCACATCATGGGTGACGAACAGCCCTGTCAGCCTGTGTTCTTCCCAGATTTGGGTCAGCAGTTCCTGCATCTGGTGCCGGGTCAGGGCATCGAGCGCGCCGAAGGGCTCGTCCATCAGGAGCATCTTGGGACGGTAGGAAAGCGCACGCGCGATGGCGACGCGCTGC
>NZ_JAFKIC010000217.1 GCF_017306585.1 Mesorhizobium sp.
ACCGAGCCAGCGAGCGCGCTTGCGTGTCGTTGCGCAAGCGCGCCCGAAGAGTCACTTGTCCGGGTTCTTCGGGCTCCAGAGCACGGTCTCAGCGCCCTTTTCATAAGCCATGCCCTCGGGATAGCTGATCGCTTCCAGTTGTAGCCCCCACGGCGCCTGGAAATAGAGGATGGTCTGGCCGCCGGCCGGGCCTTCCTTGACCGGCAATGGTCCCATGCGCGTCTTCACGCCCTTGCCGTCGAGATAGGCTTTCGCGGCGGCGACGTCGTCGACGTAGAAGGCAATGTGAAAGCCGCCAATGTCGCTGTTCTTCGGCGTCAGGTCCTTCTGATCGGGGGCGGTGTATTTGAACAGTTCGATGTTCGACCCATAGCCGCAGCGCACCATGGTGATCTGTTCGATCACGGCCTTGGGATCAACACCCAGCACGTCCTGCATGAAGGTGCCCTTGTCGTCGGCGAACGGTCCGAACGACATGGCCTTCTTGCAGCCGACCACTTCGGTGAAGAAGTCGACCGCCTGTTTCATGTCAGGCACGGTGATGCCGGTGTGGTCGTGGCCGCGCATGCCGGGGATCGAATCCGCCGAGGCGACTCCCATTGCGCCGAACAAGGAGGTCGCGACGACCCCCGCCAGGATTGCGTGTTTCATGTCACCCTCCATTGGCGGGCTGACTTGTCATCACGCATGTCCGGAGCCCGCTGTCCGGCACGCGGATATCGAAACTCACTTCATGCCGGCGCCTTCGGTCGCAGCCAGTCCGCATCGATTTCGGGGAGCGGAATGGCTGCGAGCAAATCGCGCGTGTAGGCCTCCTTTGGATTCTCGAACAGCGCGTCGGTCGCGCTTGCTTCGACGATCCTGCCCTCGCGCATGACGATCACCTGCCGGCAAAGCCGCCGGATGACGGACAGGTCATGGCTGATGAAGGCGACCGTCAGTCCCATCTCCGCCGCAAGCTTCTCCAGCAAGGTGAGGATCTGCGCCTGCGTCGACACGTCGAGACCGGAGACGATTTCGTCGGCCAGGACGAATTTCGGCGACAGCGCCAGCGCGCGTGCGATGCCGACACGCTGCCGCTGGCCGCCCGACAGTTGGTGCCGGTAGCGGCCGGCGAAGCTTTGCGGCAGGCCGACACGCTGCAATGCCTCGGCGACTCTGGTCTTGAGGTTGTCGCCGAGACCGTTCTGCCTGAGCGGCGCGGCGATGATGCTGGCGATGGTGCGGCGCGGGTTGAGCGACGACATCGGGTCCTGGAAGATCATCTGCAGGTCGCGGCGCAACGGCCGCAGCTCGGCCTCCGGCAAATGGGCGATGTCGCGGCCCTCGAAACTGATGCTCCCGGCGCTCGGCTCCAGCAACCGCACCAGCGCGCGGCCGAGCGTCGATTTGCCGGATCCGGATTCGCCGACGATGCCGGTCACCGACCCCCTTGGCAGATCGAAGTCCAGACCTTTGAGAATTTCGACCAGCGGCGCGCGCCCGATCAGCGGCTTGCGCGTCATGTCGGGCAGGGCGACCTTCAGCCCGCGCACGGAAAACAGCGGCTCAGCCATGGAGGTGTCTCCACGTCTGGTCGGCGGCGGCGATCTCGGCCGCAAGTCCTGCCAGCACGGTCTCGTCCACGGGTTTCAGGGAAGCGAACGGGTCGGTGTAGCGCGGCGTCGCCGCCATCAGCGCCCGCGTATAAGGGTGCAGCGGTGCCTCGAAGAGCCTCGCGGTATCGGCCTCCTCGACCACCTTGCCGGCATAGAGCACCGATACTTTCTGGCTGATCTTGGCCACGACGCCGAGGTCATGGGTGACGAACAGGATCGCCGTGCCATGCTCGCGCTGCAGGTCCGCGATCAGCCGCAGGATCTGTTTCTGCACGGTCACGTCCAGCGCGGTGGTCGGCTCGTCCGCGACGATCAGCCTTGGCTCGGCGGCGAAGGCTGCGGCGATCAGCACGCGCTGGCGCATGCCGCCGGACAGTTCGTGCGGATAGCTTTTCAGCACCCGGTCGGGATCGCGGATCTGCACCTCGTCCAGCAGCTGCCTGACACGCTTGTCCGCCTTGTCGCCATTCCAGCCCAGGATGCGCACCAGCCGGTCGGTCATCTGCGGGCCGATGCGGCGCGACGGGTTGAGCGCGGTCAGCGGGTCCTGCGGGATAAGCGCTGTTCGCGCGCCGATCAGCGTGCGCCGCGCCCTGGGTTGCAGCCTGCCGAGATCTTCGCCCTCGAGGCTCATATTTCCCTCGACGATGCGTACGCTCGACGGCAGCACACCAAGTACCGCCTTGCCGATCATGGTCTTGCCGGCGCCGCTTTCGCCGACCAGCGCCCGCACCTCGCCGGGTTGTAGCGAGAGCGACACCGAGCGCAGCACGCGCTGGCCGTTCGCCAGCACGGCGCTCAGATTGGTGATGTCGAGGCAGGCGCTCATCGCAGCACCGGATCGAAGCGCGTCTTCAGCGCCTCGCCGAACTGGCTGAAGGACAGCACGGTGAGGATCAGCGTGACCAGCGGGAACACGAGCACCCACCAGGCTTGATGGATCGACAGCCGACCCTCGGCGATGATGCCGCCCCAGGTCGGGTCATCAGTCGAGATCGACAGATTGACGAAGGACAGGATCGCCTCGACGATGACGGCTATGCCCATCTCCAGCGATAACAGCGCCACGATCGACGGCAGCACGTTGGGCAGCACTTCCCGCAGCATGATGCCGATGCGGCCATAGCCGGCGATGCGCGCGTTCTCGACATAGTCCATGCGCGCCTGTCCCATCGCTTCGGCGCGGATCACCCTGCAGAAGCGCGTCCAGTCGATGATCGCGATGGCGAGGATGACGGAACTGAGGCCCGTGCCGAGCACGGCGACCAGAAGGATGGCGAACAGCACCGGCGGGAAGGCCATCCAGATATCGACGATGCGTGAAATGATGCGATCGGCCCAGCCGCCGAAATAACCCGCGATCAGTCCAAGGGTCGAACCGACAAGGCAGGCCGCTATCGCGGCTGCGAACGCGACGATGAAGGCGATGCGGCCACCGAAGATCAGCCTGGACAACAGATCGCGCCCTAAACTGTCGGTGCCCAGCCAGTAGCCTGGCTCGGCGCCGTCGAGCCAGAATGGCGGCAGCCGTTCCAGCATCAGGTCCTGCGCCAGCGGGTCCTGCGGCGCCACCAGCGGCGCGAAGATCGCGGCCAGCAGCACCAGCAGCAGCCAGCCGCCGGCCAGCCATAGCCTCGGGCCCAATCCGCGCCTGACGATACGTGCTTCATCCATGGCGCAACCTCGGATTGAGCAGCGCATACATCATGTCGACGGCGAGATTTATCAGCACGAACAGCAGCGCGAAGACCAGCACGATGCCCTGGATCAGGGGCAGGTCGCGGTTGATCACCGCATCGATCGCCATGTTGCCGAGGCCCTCATAGGAAAACAGCCGCTCGACGATGACCGTGCCGCCGATGAGGAAGGTGAACTGCACGCCGACCAGCGTCAGCGTCGGCAGCGCCGCGTTCTTCAACGCCTCGCGCAAGATGACCTGCGTTTCCGAAAAACCTTTCACCCGCGCCAGCACGACATAGTCGAGGTCCAGCACTTCCTTCAGCGATTGTTTCAGCAGCTGCGCGATAATCGCCGCCAGCGGCAGTGCGAGCGCGATCGCCGGCATCAGCATGTGTTTCAGCAGGTCCCAGGTCA
The DNA here is from genome assembly GCF_017306585.1 of Mesorhizobium sp. GTDB lineage: Bacteria > Pseudomonadota > Alphaproteobacteria > Rhizobiales > Rhizobiaceae > Mesorhizobium. The sequence goes on from NZ_JAFKIC010000217.1 coordinate 3,693, forward strand.
GGTCGAAACGCAGCCGCACCACGCTCTCGAAGAGATAGAACTGCGTGACGAAGGGCAGGTCGAGCTGGGGCGACACCCGCCCGGAAATGTCGAAAATCGGCACCAGCACGCCGAACAGCAGGATCAGCACCAGCCCCCACAGAAAGTCGGGAATGGAAAGTGCCGCGCCGGCGGCGATATCGATGCCGGCTTCCGCCGCCGTGCCGCGCTCCCGCGCGCCGAGGACCGCCATCGTGCCGCCGAGCGCGACAGCCATGACGAGTGCGACGATGGCGAGTTCCAGTGTCGCCGGCAGTCGGTTGAAGACCAGGCTCAATACATCCTGCCTGAGCGAGATCGAGGTGCCGAAATCGCCCCGGACGACGCCGGACAGCCAGATGAAGAATTGCTGCACGATCGTCTTGTCGAGCCCGTAGAGCGCGCGCAACCGGGCGATGTCGTCATCGGTGGCGCCGGGCGGCAGCATCATGGCGATCGGATCGCCGGGCGCGACGCGGATCACGACGAAGACGACGACGGCCACGCCGAACAGCGTGATCAGCATCGTCGCAAGACGGATCAGGAATCGTTGCAGGAGCATGCTAGCAATTCAGTAGCCGGTGGAACGGGCTCCCCCTCATCCGGCCGCTTCGCGGCCACCTTCTCCCCAAGGGGAGAAGAGGTTGCGGACGGCTTAGCCGATCTCTTCTCCCCGCCGGGGAGAAGGTGGCCCGAAGGGCCGGATGAGGGGGCTGCGACGCTGGAGAAGGTGCGTGCTTTGCGCCGGCACACCTTCCCTGAGGTATCAGGCCGGGGTCATCAGGGCCGGCAGAAGTGCGCCGGAAATATGTTGCACGACCTTGACGCCCTTGGCGTGCACGATCGGCTGCGCATACTGCATCAGCGGCAGCACATAGGCTTGCTCGGCGATGTACTTGTCGACTTCTTTCCAGCCGGCGATGCGCTTGGCTTCGTCCTTCTCGCCCCAGAGCGGCCCGATCTTGGCGTCGAGGTCGTCGGTCTTCCAGGACGAGTGCGGCGAGGGACCGAACATGGCAAAGCCGGTCGAGGTGGTCGGATCGCCGATCGCGTTGCCCCAGTTGTAGAAGGCGGCCGGCGCCAGCTTGTGCGCCGCGCGCAGCTCATAGTGCTTGGCGATCTCGTAAACCTCGATCGTCGCTTCGATGCCGACCTTGCGCCACATGCCGACGATCGCCTGCACCATCTCGTAATCCTTGGGCTTGAAGCCCTTGGTCGTCTGGATGGTGATCTTGGCCGGCTTCTCCGGCGAATAACCGGAGGCCTTGAGCAGTTCCTTGGCCTTCTCGGGATTGTGCTCGACCTTGATCGACGGGTCGAAGGCCGCGTATTCCGGCGTCTCCAGCGTGTCGATCGGCTGGCCATAGCCGCGCAGCAGCCGCTTGACCAGCAACTCCTTGTCGACCGACATCACGGCCGCCTGACGGACATTCTTGTCCAGCATGGCATCCTTGTTGTTGAAGAAGATCATGCCGATGTCGGAAACATTCTTGATCGAGCCGGCAAGCCCGTCCTTGGCGATCAGGCGGTCATATTCCTCATAGGGGATTTCGAGCGTGACCTGCGAGGAACCGGATTCGATCTCGGCGACGCGGCTCGCTGCGTCGGTGACGAACTTGATGGTCACGTTCTCGAAGGCCGGCTTGCCGCCCCAATAGTCCGGGTTGGCCTTCAGCCGCAGGAAGGCGTTGCGCTCGAACTTCTCCACCATGTACGGGCCGGTGCCGATCGGCGCCTTTTCGAAGCCTTCGGCGCCGACTTTCTCGTAATAGGCCTTCGGCAGGATGTAGCCGGTCAGGAACGACATCCATTTGAAATAGACCGGGTCGAACTGCACCACGTCGCCGGTGATCTTGTTGCCGTCGATCTTGAAGTTGTTGACGTTCTTCCAGACGAACTGGATCGGGTTGCCGGTCTTCTCGTCGCCCGCGCGCTGCAACGACCAGACCACGTCCTCCGGCGTGAACGGCGAGCCGTCATGCCACTTAACGCCCTCGCGCACCGTCATCATCACCTTGGTGCGGTCGTCGTTCCAGCCCCATTCGGTCAGCAGGCCCGGTGCGAAGGACAGGTCGGGCTTTTGCGGAATGAACTGGTCGAACACCGACTGGTAGAGGCCCTGGATCGTCGGGTTGACGGCCGAGGGGCCGGTGGTCGGATCCCAGGACGGCAGGTTGACATTGTAGGCGATGGTCAGTTCGCCTGCGGCCGCCTTGGCCACGCGTGGCAGGCCGACGGCGGCAACGCCCAGCGCCGCCGCGCTGTATCCGAGCAATTCGCGTCTGTTGATTGTCATGGTCGTTCCCCTTGTTGGTTATTGTCTTCGTGCGCTTCGTCAGTTCATCGATGTGGGCTTCGTCGGCAGCAGCGCCTTGCCTCTCGTCGCCTCTGTGAAATCGTCGGCGTTACCTCCCGCCCAGCTGTTGCGCGAGCATGAAGCCGGAGGCGGCACCCGTACCGGCGCCCGGCCAGGTCGCGGCGCCCGTCAGATGCAGGTTGCGTACAGGCGTGTTCCACCCCGCGTAGCCGCGCGCCGGCCGGAACAGGAAGTTCTGTGCCAGATGATGGCTGCCGCATACCTGATCACCCCCGACGAGGTTCGGGTTTTCGCGCTCCAGATCGATGGGCGAGAACACCGACTGGCCGAGGATTTTCGTGCGCAGGCCAGGTGCATAGCTCTCGATGATGTCGAGCACGCGCTCGGCATAGGCATCCTTGACCTGATCCCAATGCGCCGGCGCGATTTTGCCCGCCGCATCTCCGAGGATCTCGGCCGGCAGCATGCGCACCTGCACCCACAGCACATGCTTGCCCTGCGGCGCGCGCGAGGGATCGATGGCCGTCGGCTGGCCGACGACCAGCACCGGCTCGTCCGGCAGCATGCCGGCCACTGCCTGCTGATAGGTGCGCGACATCGCGTCGAGCGACGGCGACAGATGCACGTAGGCGAACTGGCGCAGTTCAGCGCTGGCCCGCCAGTCCGGCAGGTCGTCCAGCGCCAGATGGATCATCATCGTGCCCGGCGCGTGGCGGAATTTCCGCATCGCCGTGTCGAAGCCGGCGTCTCCAGAACCGTCGGGCAGCAGCTTGCCGGTCAACGCCCCGGGCGCGACGCCGGCTATCACCGCCCTGGTGGCCGAGTGCGTCTCGCCGGAAGCGAGCCGGATCCCCGATGCCTTGCCGTCGGCAACCGTGATCTCGGCCACCTCGGCGCCAGTGACGATCTTGCCGCCGGCCGACGTCACCATGCCAGCCAGCGCCTTGATGATCGTGTCGGCGCCGCCCTTGCCCAGCACCATGCCGAAGCTCTGGTTGGCCATGGATTCCAGATAAGGAAAGACGGCGCCGCCGGCGATGTCGGGCGCGAAGTCCAGATGCATGCCCCAGGTAGCGAGCGTCGCCCTGATATGCGGCGATACGAAGTTTTCCTCCAGCCAGGCGCGCGGCGAGGACAGGAGCAGCCTACCGGTGTCGAGTGCGCCCGATATGCCTTTCTTGCGCCAGAGGGTCCACGCCATGCCGGCCAGAGCGCGGGCGCTCATCGGCGAACCCAAGAGCTTGAACAGATGCTCCGCCTCGCCTGGGAAGGCGCCGACCAGCCCGCGCCAAGTCGCGGCATCCGCGGCCGAAAAGGCGGCCATGCGGCCGGCGGTCTTTTCCAGGTCGTTGCTGACACCGAACCAGCGTCCATCCGGGAAGGCGCTGGCGAAACAATCGGCGGCCGGCGCGAACTCCAGCCCCTGAGCTTTCAATTCATTTGCATATTTCCGGTGGAAGGCGGAGCCGGCAAACAGGCTCAGATTCATCGCGCCGAAATCGTGCCGGAAGCCAGGAAGGGTGAATTCGCGTGTCTGGACCGCGCCGCCGATGACGGCGTTGCGCTCGAAAATCCCGGTTTTCCAGCCTTTGAGCGCCAGATGCGCGGCGCATGCCAGACTGTTGTGGCCCGCCCCGACAAAGATGGCGTCGAACTCGCTCACGCCCCGTTCCCATTTCCTTTATGCTTAAAGATAATTGCAGATGCATATGTTTTCGTCTAGTAGGATATTAAGGGCCGAGACGAGCCTTCAGCATCAGCAAGAAAGAGGGAACAAAGACCATGGACACCCAAAAACTCCTCGGTGAAGTCGCCGGCCAACTGCTCTCGGGCGCTATCCGGGTTGTCGATCTGTCGGCGCCGCTCGGTCCGGACACACCGCTGATCAAGCTGCCGCCGGAACTCGCTGTCGACACACCGAAGGTCGAAATCCATAACATCTCCCGTTACGACAAGAACGGTCCGTGGTGGGCGTGGAACTGGCTGAAGCTCGGCGAGCATTCGGGCACGCATTTCGATGCGCCGCAGCACTGGATCAGCGGCAAGGACTATCCGGACGGGGCCACCGACACCATTCCGGCGCAGAATTTCGTCGGTCCGGTCAATGTCATCGACTGCTCCGGGGAAGCCGCCGCCGACCACGATTTCCTGCTCACCGTCGACCATATCGAGGCCTGGGAAGCCAAGCATGGCGCCATCAATCCCGGCGAGTGGGTGGTGATGCGCACCGACTGGTACAAGCGCAACGGCTCGGAAGCCGAATTCCTCAACGCCAACGAGACCGGCCCGCATACGCCCGGCCCGACGGCGGAGGCCATCCAGTACCTGATCAGCAAGGACATCAAGGGTTGGGGCTCCGAGACGATCGGTACCGATGCCGGCAAGGCCGGCGGCATGGAGCCGCCATTCCCGGCGCACACGCTGATGCACAAGGCCAACCGCTACGGTCTGGCCAGCCTTTGCAACCTCGACCAACTGCCGCCGAGGGGCGCGATCCTGATAGCGGCGCCGCTCAAGATCGAGCACGGCACCGGCAGCCCGATCCGCGCGCTGGCGCTGGTGGTGGGCAAATAGGCGAGACGGGTCTTCGGGAGAAGATCATGCGCGCGGGCGAGGCGATAGGGAGGCAGGTTGGCGGCGCTGGCGCTTTATGGCGCCCCCCTCTGTCCTGCCGGACATCTCCCCCACTTGGGGGGAGATTGGCGGCTTTGGCGCCTCGCTCATTCCTGCAACCTTGGCAATTGGCGAAGGCCATCGTGACATCCAATCTCCCCCCAAGTGGGGGAGATGTCCGGCAGGACAGAGGGGGGCGCGAAGGAACTCGACGTCACATCTTTGAAGCCTGCCTCCCACCACCGGCGAGCCCCCAATGACCGCCCCCGACCACATCATCGTCGGCAGCGGCATCAACGCGCTGGTGTGCGCGGCGATGCTCGGCGGCAAGGGCGCCAAAGTGCTGATGCTCGAGCGCAACGACCGCATCGGCGGCTGCATGCGCACCGAGGAGATTACCGCGCCGGGCTTCGTCCACGATGTGATGGCGACCACCTTCGTGCTGTTCATCACCTCTCCGGCCTTTGCCGCGCTCGGCGGCGACCTCGCGCGGCACGGACTGGAGTTCTGCCATACCGGCACGCCGACAGGCGTGCTCACATCGGACGGCCGCCATGCGGTGCTCACCACAGATCGCGCCGGCAATGTCGCGGCGCTCAATGCAATCGCGGCGGGCGAGGGTGACCGGCACGCGGAGGATGTCGGCGACATCGAGCGCAATGCCGGCCTGCTGTTCGGCCTGCTCGGCGGCGCGCTATGGTCCTATCCAACGGCGAAGCTTTTGGCCGGCGATGCCTGGCGGCGCGGTCCGCGCAATTTGGCAGCCTTCCTCGGCGACGCGCTGGTGCCGGCGCGCGGCTGGCTGGAAACCAGCTACCAGTCCGAGACCGTCCGCGCGCTTTGGGCGCCGTGGGCGCTGCATGCGGGCCTCGGCCCCGAAGACGCTTTCTCCGGCCAGATTTCCAAGGTCATCGCCTTCGCGTTGGAGGCGGCGGGGGCGCCGATCGTCAAGGGCGGGGCGAAGAACCTGCTCGCCGCCTTCGAGGCGCTGATCCGGGAACGTGGCGGGGAAATCCGCACCGGCGCCGACGTGGCTTCCATTATCCAGTCTGGCGGCCGCGCCACCGGCGTGCGGCTGGCGTCGGGCGAGACCATCGCGGCCAATAAGAGCGTCATCTGCTCGGTCACGCCGACGCAGCTTTACGGCCGGCTGCTCGGCAGCGACGCTCCGAAGGATGATGTCGAGGCGACCCGGAAATACCGCTATGGCAAAGGCAATTTCCAGATCCACTACGCGCTCGACAGGCCGCCGGCATGGCGCGGCGACGGCCTGGATAAGGTCGCGCTGCTGCATCTGACGCCGGGGCTGGATGGCGTCTCGAAAGCCTGCAACGAGGCGGCGCGCGGCATGCTGCCCGAAGTGCCGACCATCTGCGTCGGCCAGCCGTACGCGCTCGATCCGTCACGCTGCCCGCCGGGCAGGGCGATCCTGTGGCTGCAACTCCCCGAGGCGCCACGCCACATCAAGGGCGATGCCGCCGGCAAGATCGAAGCGCCGGCTGACGGCCAGTGGACCGACGCGCTGCGCGAGGCGTATGCCGATCGCGCCGAGGCGATCCTCGCCAACCATATCGATGGCTTCAAGGACTGCGTTGTCGCGCGGCGTGCCTATTCGCCGGCCGACCTCGAAGCGATGAACATCAACCTGGTCGGCGGCGATCCCTATGGCGGGTCCTCGACATTAGACCAGTCCTTCCTGTGGCGGCCGTTCAAGACCAGCCGCAACCACCAGACCGGCATCAAGGGCCTCTACCATATCGGCGCCTCGACCCATCCGGGCGCCGGTCTCGGCGGCGGCTCCGGCTTTCTCCTGGCGGGGAGGCTGTGATGGAACAGAAGGTCGCGGAAAAGCGCCACCGCATTTCGACGCTCGGCCAGATCGGCCTGCAGCAATTCGCGCCCTATCTGATGAACCGCATCATGGGCCGCTACAACGCCACCCTGCGCGACGATTTCCGCAAGCAGGGCCTGACCATTCCGCAGGTGCGCACGCTGGCGGTGCTCTCGGTGACCGACGGCGTCACCGTCAACGATCTCTCGGTCTACACCGTCATCGAGCAGTCCACGCTGAGCCGCACGCTCGACACGCTGGAAGGGCAGGGGCTGGTGCGGCGTGAGCAGGGCGTCACCGACAGCCGTATCCGCCATGTGTTCCTGACCGATGACGGACGCGCGCTGTTCACGCGCGCTTGGCCGGCCATGCACGACGCCTTCGAGGCGATGTTCGACGACATCGACGACGCCGAATATGCCGCACTCATCGCGACATTGCAGAAGATGCTGAAGAACATCCGCAAGCACGACATCTAGACGTACGCGCCGCCCCTCCCTGGCAACGGGAGGGCGGCAACGGAAGGAGGCAGACATGGCCGAACGGTCTTTTGCCAGGGAAGTCGAGAAACTGAGGCTTGGCGCCGGCGAGGAATTCGCCGGCGAGGGCATCCTCGCCATCACCAAGGCGCTGCTGCAATGCGGCGTCGGCTATGTTGGCGGCTACCAGGGCGCGCCGATCAGCCACCTGATGGATGTGCTGGCCGACGCGCAGGACATTCTGGGCGAACTCGGCGTGCATTTCGAGGCGAGCGCCTCGGAAGCCACCGCCACCGCCATGCTTGCCGCTTCCGTGCATTACCCGATCCGTGGCGCCGCCACCTTCAAGTCGACCGTCGGCACCAATGTCGCTTCCGACGCGCTGGCCAATCTTGCCTCTGGCGGCGTTACCGGCGGCGCGCTGATCATCGTCGGCGAGGACTACGGCGAGGGCTCCTCCATCATGCAGGAGCGCAGCCATGCCTTCGCCATGAAGAGCCAGGTCTGGCTGCTCGACCCGCGCCCCAACCTGCCGTCCATCGTGAAGGCGGTGGAGGACGGCTTCGAACTGTCGGAAATCTCCAACACGCCCGTCATGCTGCAGGTGCGCATCCGCTGCTGCCATGTGCATGGCCATTTCATCGCCAAGGACAACAAGCGTCCGCCGATGACGGTCGCCGACGCGCTCTCGGCGCCGCGACGCGACACCGGACGCATCGTGCTGCCGCCCGCTTCCTTCCTGCACGAGAAGGAGAAGGTGGCCAAGCGCTGGCCGGCGGCGGTGGACTTCATCCGCAGAAACCGGATCAACGAATTCTTCGGCTCAGATCACGGCTCGGTCGGCATCGTCATGCAGGGCGGCATGTACAATTCGGTGATCCGTGCCCTGCAGCGGCTCGGCCTTGCCAACACCTATGGCGAGACGGACGTGCCGCTCTATGTGCTCAACGCCGTCTATCCGCTGATCGACGATGAGTTCCTGGCCTTCTGCGAAGGCAAGCAGGCGGTGCTGGTGGTCGAGGAAGGTCAGCCCAATTACATCGAGCAGGCCTTCGCCGCCATGCTGCACAAGGCCGGGCGCGGCGCCAGGCTGGTCGGCAAGGAATATCTGCCGATGGCCGGCGAGTATACCGGCCAGGTCATGCTCGACGGCCTCGGCGCTTTCCTGCGCGCAGAGGCGCCGCATCTGCTGCCCGGCGAGGTTCGTGCGCCGAACAAGGTCGGGGAGGGCGTCGATACGGCCGACCTCATCAACGTGGTGCCAGGCCGGCCTCCCGGCTTCTGCATTGGCTGCCCCGAGCGGCCGATCTTCGCCGCCACCAAGCTCGTCGAACAGGAACTCGGCAAGCACCACATCGCCTCCGACATCGGCTGCCACCTGTTCTCCATCATGCCGCCCTTCGAACTCGGCGCCACCACCATGGGCTACGGCTTGGGGCCGGCTTCGGCCTCTGCTTTCAACTCGCCCGAGGCAAAGCGCCGCTCGATCTCTTTCGTCGGCGATGGCGGCTTCTGGCACAACGGCCTCACATCCTCGATCGGCAATGCCGTGTTCAACAAGAACGACGGCGTTATCGTCATCGTCGACAATTTCTACTCGGCCGCCACCGGCGGCCAGGACATTCTTTCCTCCCGCGCCAGCAACAGGACGAAGTCGACAAAACATCCGATCACCGAGGCGGTGAAGGGCATGGGCGTCAAATGGCTGCGCCACATCGACCGCACCTACGATGTCGGCAAGATGCAGGACACTTTGCGCGAGGCGCTGACGACAGAGGAAAAGGGGCCGAAGGTCATCGTCGCCTCGTCCGAATGCATGCTCAACCGCCAGCGCCGCGAGAAGCCGCTGGTCGACAAGGCGATCAAGGGCGGCGAGCGGGTGGTGAAACCGAAATTCGGCGTCGACGAGGATATCTGCACCGGCGACCACGCCTGCATGCGGCTCTCCGGCTGTCCATCGCTCTCTGTGAAGTCGCTCGACGATCCCTTGCGTGACGATCCGGTCGCCTCGATCGACCAGAACTGCGTCGGCTGCGGCAATTGCGGCGAGGTGGCGGATGCCGCCGTGCTTTGCCCGTCCTTCTACCGCGCCGATGTCGTGCACAATCCCGGCCGCTGGGACCGCTTCCTCGAAAGCGCGCGCCGTGCCGTCATCGGCCTCTTGCAGCGCCGCCGCGAGAGCCGGCGCCTGACATTCGCCGATGCTTGACCAGAGTTCCCCCCTGCGTCCGAAACCCGCCGCCGCCGATGCCGAGCGGGTCATCAAACTGGCCGTGCTGGCGGTCGGCGGCCAGGGCGGCGGCGTGCTCGCCGACTGGATCACCGACGTCGCCGAGCGCAACGGCTACGTCGCGCAGTCGACCTCGGTCGCCGGCGTCGCCCAACGCACCGGTGCCACGATCTATTATATCGAGATGGCCCGCGACACCGGCCGGCTGCCGGTGTTCGCGCTGTCGCCCTCGCAGGGCGATGTCGACATCCTGATCGCCGCCGAGCTGATGGAAGCCGGCCGCGCCATCATCCGTGGCTTCGTCACGCCCGAGCGCACCACGCTCATCACCTCCTCGCACCGCATCGCCGCCGTCTCGGAAAAGATCGAGCCCGGCGATGGCCGGGCCTCGTCGGCCAAGGTGCATGCGACGGCGCAGGCCGCGTCGAAGCGCTTCATCGCCTTCGACATGGAAAAGATCGCTGCCGACAACGGCACGATGATCTCGGCCAGCCTGCTCGGTGCGCTGGCGGGTTCGGATGCATTGCCGTTCACGCGCGAAAGCTATGAGCAGGCGATCGGTGCCGGCGGCCGGGGTGTCAAGGCCAGCCTTGCCGCCTTCGGCGCCGCCTACGATCGTGCTCGTGGCGCGGCAGTGCCGGCGCCAACGCCGGCAGAACCGGCCATTGTCGAGTCCGCCCTCGGCGCCGGGCGTGTCGCCGGCCCGCAAAATCTGCTGCAGGGCTGGCAGGCGCAAGCGGCCCGCATCGATCTTATGCCCGTGGCGGTGCGTGACATGGCGCTCAGGGGCCTGAGAAAAGTCGTCGATTACCAGGACATCGCCTATGGCCGGGAATATCTCGACAGGCTGGACAGGGCCGTGGCGCTGGACGATGCCGACCATGCTCATGCGCTCTCCATCGCCGCCGCCAAGCATCTCGCCAATGCCATGTGCTACGACGACATGATCCGCGTCGCCGATCTGAAAACGCGCTCGACGCGCGACAGGCGGGTGCGCAAGGAGGTCGGGGTCAAGGATGGCTCGATCCTGCAGGTGACCGAGTACTTCCATCCACGCATCGAGGAGTTCTGCGGCACGCTGCCGGCAAGCCTGGGCAGCTACATCGAGAACCGGCCGAGGCTGGCCGGCTTTCTCGACCGCCGCATCAACCGGGGCCGGCGCATCCGCACAGACAGCTTTGCCGGCTTCGCCGCGCTGTGGTTCATCGGCGGCCTGCGTCGCTGGCGCCGCCGCCTGCTGCGCCACAGGGTGGAAACCGCCCATCTCGACCAGTGGTATGCCCTGGCGCTCGGTCATGTCGCCACCGACTATGCGCTCGCGGTCGAAATCCTCAACTGCCGCAGGCTGATCAAGGGTTATAGCGACACCCATGTCCGCGCCCAGTCGAAATTCGACCGCGTGCTCTCGGCACTGCCCATGCTGAAGGGCAGGGAGGACGCCGCCGACTGGATCCGGCGCCTGCGGGAAGCTGCGTTGAAGGACGAGAAGGGCGACATGCTCGACGGCGCGCTGAAGACGGTGGCGACGCTGAACGAAGCTCTGGGCGTCATTAATCAGCGTTGACTAGAGATAGCTACCTAGCGTCAGCAGGCCACGTCCAGTTCGCCATTTCCTCTGTTAAGCAAAATCGCAAATCGTCGTCTGACATGCTCTTGACAGAAGCGGGTAGCCAATGGTGCTTCTGCATTAAATAAAAATGAATTGCCTGAATGCCATCTATCGATTTATACTTCTCTCTTTTTGCGAGGTGGTCGCCGAATACGTTAAGTCCGTAGTTGAGTGCGGACTCGGCCTCTTTGAGGCGCTTTAGGATTTGGTATTTTTCGATCATCTATCCCCCTTCTAGAGTCGTTTAGTCGCGCTGTTCGCGCTTCGATGCGGGCATCCTAGGGTCCGCGATACGCCAAGGCTTCTTGCCACGGTCGCCGCGATGGACAAAATTACCCTGCTTGTCCTGCGTTTCAATCGATTCCGGAACAACGTTACGGTATCGTTTGCTCTCGTCCCAAGTCCAATCAAAACTTGCTCTGTCGCTGGAAAAAATCCATTTGCGAGCGCCAAGCGCAAGAAACGAATATTTTTCACCTCCAATCGTCAGTACATGCTGATGCCAAGCCCGGGTGTTTCCTCCCTTACTCGGAGGGCGATATTTATCCTTTAGATAACATTCGTATTTATCGATGGCCGAATTTTAAATGCGCATAAATAAGCCTAATAAGCATGATAAGGTTGGCCTAATTCTTCGCGATCTCGCACGATCTCGCACATAGAATGCATTAACTGCAAAGATCGCCTGGACGATACCGTAACTCACTAATGCGGGTGGTGGATTTGCTCAAGACCTTTTGGATGAATCTGTCCGTTCGACGGCGCGCTGAAGACTGTGGCGACGCTGAACGACGGCAGCACCGGATAACGAAGATGTGATGCCGCCCGCTCCGACGGAATACAACCCTACCCTGCGTTTCAGCCGAGTAGGGATGAATCTCGGAGACAACGCATGTTCACAAAACACTTGCTATCCATTGCTTTGGTCGCGGGGACATTGGTGGCGTCGGGCGCCGGCTCGCAGGCCATGCCGATGGCCAAGCCCAGCGCCGCTCCGCTGCCGGTCGAAAGCGTCGGCTGGCGCTGCGGTCCCGGCTGGCACATGAACCGCTGGGGCAATTGCGTGCCGAACCGGCGCGTCATCATCCGGCCCGCGCGTCATTGGCATCCCCGCTATTGGGCGCACGGCCGTTGGCACCCTGGCTATTGGGGCTGGTAATCAGCCAGCAGCGGGCGTCCGCGTGTAACCTGCGCGGGCGCTCTTGACCGATTTGATCACACCGTCCCGCCGGCGGCGTCTTGCGGGCGGTTACCTAGAGCGGTTCAGCGTTTGATGGAATCGCCGAACCGCTCTAGCTCTCTGTTTTTACGCAATTCCCCAGGGGAAACGCTACGCGTTTCTCCCGGGAAAACCGTTTCACACTTTTCCTGGAATTGCTCTAATGGGCAAAGCGATGCGGCCTCCCTGTACGCAAGGCTGCCCTGAATCCACGCACCGGCGCGAACGCGCGTAAACCTCAGCCCGATCCGCAGCCTTGGAACGCGCCTTGCCGTAGTGGTCGGGCAAGCGTGGGAGCTTGGCCTGGCGCGAGACCTGTGGGCACCTCTGCATTTTCCCTGGCGATCGTCTCGCCTTGGCCGGCGGGTTGCTGAAAGCTCGGACCTCTCCCCAATTCGCAGTTACGGACATTCGTGAACGGCGTTCATTTTCCTCTTGAACGTCGTTCAAAAAGTGCTAGATTGCAGAAATGAACGATGTTCATGAACGCGGTGGAGGTGCCGATCATCTTTGGCGACATCAGGCCGCCGCGCTCCGGAAGGACTGGAGAAAGCAGGAAGAAGTTTAACCAGCTTACGGATACCACTGGACTTAAACAGCGCATTCAACCCGCGGAACCTTCGGCCTGATGCCGCAAGGACATCGCAGAATGGAAATCGCCATGAACACCCATCTCATGCTGTCGCGACGTTTTGCACCTCTGTTCTGGACGCAATTCCTGTCCGCTTTCAACGACAATTTCCTCAAGAACACGCTGGTGTTCCTGATCCTGTTCACGCTGGCCGCCGGTCAGGCGGCCTCGCTGGTCACCTTGGCCGGAGCCGTATTCATGGCTCCTTTCCTGCTTTTGTCCGCCCTTGGCGGCGAGATCGCCGACCGGTTCGACAAGGCGCTCATCGCGCGCCGGCTCAAATTCGCCGAGATCGCCGCGGCGGCGGTCTCTGTCGCTGGTATCGCCTTGTCGTCGATCCCGGTGCTGATGACGGCGCTGCTGATGTTCGGCATCATCTCGGCGCTGTTCGGACCGATCAAATACGGCATCCTGCCCGACCATCTCGAACGCAAGGAACTGCCCAAGGCCAACGCCTGGATCGAGTCGGCGACCTTTGCAGCCATCCTGGGCGGCACCATTGCCGGCGGCGTGGTCTCGGCCGATGGCATCGGCGTTGCGGTGTTCGGACCGATCATGATGGCCTTGGCCGTCGGCTGCTGGTTCGTCAGCCGCTACATCCCGTCCACCGGTTCGGCGGCGCCCGGCCTTGTCATCGACAAGAACGTCTTTCGCTCGACCTGGCGCCAGGTCAGTGAATTGCGCACCGATACGCGCATCTGGCGTGCCGGTTTGATGACCTCATGGTTCTGGCTGGTCGGCGCCATCGTGCTTTCGATCCTGCCGACGCTGATCAAGGATTCGCTTGGCGGCAACGAGATCGCGGTCACCGCCTATCTCGCCGTGTTCGCCGTCTCCATCGCCATCGGCTCGGCAATCGCGGCCTGGATGTCTCAGGGACGCATGGTGCTGTTGCCGGCGCCGGTCGGCACGGCGCTGATGGCACTGTTCGGCCTTCATCTCGCCTGGACGATCTGGAGCATGCAGCCTTCGCCCAAGGCTGAAACCCTTGCTGCATTCTTCGCCGGGCCGAACACGTTCCGCGTTGCGCTCGACCTCGCCGGCATGGCCATCGCCAGCGCCTTCCTGGTGGTGCCGACATTCGCCGCCGTGCAGGCCTGGTCGCCCGAGGCGCGCCGCGCCCGCGTCGTTGCCGCCGTCAGCATCGTCAATGCCGGTTTCATGACGGTCGGCGGTGTCATTGTCGCCGTGATCCAGACGAAAGTCTCGACCGGCGGTATCCTGTTCGGGCTTGCCGGGGCCAATGCCGTGGCCGCCTGGCTGATGCTGAAATACCTGCCGACCAACGCCTTCCGCGATTTCGTCTCCATTCTCTTCCGCGCGTTCCATCGCCTGGAAGTGGAGGGCCTCGACAATCTCAAGGCAGCCGGCAAGGCGCCGATCCTGGCGCTCAACCATGTCAGTTTCCTCGACGGCCCGCTGGCGCTGACACTGACGGATGAGGAACCGGTCTTCGCCATCGACTACACCATCGCGCAGGCCTGGTGGATGAAGCCGTTCCTGAAACTGACCCGGGCGCTGCCGCTCAATCCGGCCAAGCCGATGTCGACCCGCACGCTGATCAAGATCGTGCAGAACGGCGATCCGCTGGTCATCTTCCCCGAAGGCCGTATCACCGTCACCGGCGGGCTGATGAAGGTCTATGACGGCGCCGCCATGGTGGCCGACAAGACCGGCTCGATGGTGGTGCCGATCCGCATCGACGGGCTGGAGAAGAGCCCCTTCTCGCGGCTGACATCGCAGCATGTACGCCGGCGCCTGTTCCCGAAGGTCAAGGTGACCATATTGCCGCCGGTGAAGCTGAAGGTCGACGACGAGCTGAAGGGCCGCAAGCGGCGGGCCGCCGCCGGCGCCGCCCTCTATCAGGTCATGTCCAATCTCGTTTTCCAAACCCAGGACATCGACCACACCGTGCTCGAAAGGATCATCCAGACGGCAAATGAGCGCGGCATGAAGCAACTGGCCGTGCAGGATCCGGTCACCGGCTCGCTGAGTTACGGCAAGCTGCTCACCGGTGCCGCGGTTCTGGGCGAGAAGTTCGAGACGCTCTACGCCGGCCAGGACACACTCGGCATCATGTTGCCCAACGCCAATGGCTCCTGCGCCACGCTGCTCGGCGTCATGTCCTCCGGCAAGATTCCGGCGATGATCAATTTCACCGCCGGCGCGGCCAACATCCTGTCCGCCTGCAAGGCGGCGAAGGTCACCACCATCCTGACCTCCCGGGCCTTCGTCGAGCAGGCCAAGCTCGGCGCGATGGTCGAGGAGGTCGGCCGCTCGGTCTCGATTGTCTGGCTTGACGATCTGCGCGCAACCATCGGCCTCAAGGACAAGCTGCTCGGTCTCTTGCGCAAGAGCACGCCCCGGGTCGCCCGCAAGGCCACCGACCCGGCGGTGATCCTCTTCACCTCGGGCTCGGAGGGCACGCCGAAGGGCGTCGTGCTCACCCACCGCAACATCCTTGCCAATGCCGCTCAGGCCGCCTCGCGCATCGATTTCCATTCGGGCGACAAGGTGTTCAACGTGCTGCCGATCTTCCATTCTTTCGGCCTGACGGCGGGCACGGTGCTGCCGCTCGTGTCCGGCGTGCCGGTCTATTTCTATCCTTCGCCGCTGCACTATCGCATCGTTCCCGAACTGGTCTACGCCTCGAACGCGACGATCATCTTCGGCACCGATACCTTCCTCAGCGGCTATGCGCGCACCGCGCACCCTTATGATTTCCGCTCGGTGCGCTACTGCTTCTCGGGTGCAGAGCCGGTCAAGGCTTCGACCCGCGAAACCTACATGGAGAAATTCGGCCTGCGCATTCTCGAAGGCTACGGCGTCACCGAGACGGCGCCGGTCATCTCCATCAACACGCCGATGTACAACAAGTCGGGCACGGTCGGAAAAATCATGCCCGGCATGGAGTACCGCCTGGAGCCGGTGGTCGGCGTCGAGGGCGGCGGGCGGCTGTTCGTGCGCGGTCCCAACGTCATGGCCGGCTATCTCAGGGCCGAAAAGCCGGGCGTCCTCGAACCGTTGCCGGACGGCTGGCACGACACGGGTGATATCGTCAGCATCGACGATGCCGGTTTCGTCAGCATCCGTGGCCGCGCCAAGCGCTTCGCCAAGATCGGCGGCGAGATGATTTCGCTGGCCGCAGTCGAGGCGCTGGCGGGCGAATTGTGGAAGGGCTCGCTCTCGGCGGTCGCGACGGTGCCGGATCAGCGCAAGGGCGAGAAACTGGTGCTCGTCACCGAGGCTTCGACGGCGACCCGAGCCGAGTTCATGGCCTTCGCCAAGGCGAACGGCGCGATGGACCTGATGGTGCCCGCCGAAGTGCGCGTCGTGCCGCATGTGCCGGTGCTCGGCTCCGGCAAGATCGACTTCGTCGGCGTGACCAGGCTGGTGCGCGGCGAGGATATGTCGGTCACCAAAGTCGAGGCCGCCTGATCGGAGCGACGACGGGATGGCGCTACGGTGAGAACCGTGGCGTCACGCGGCAAGCGCCGCTGACGAATATGTGATCGGACCACTCAGCGGCTTCAGCCTGCCGAGTGCTATGCTGTTCCCGTGAATGTAAGACCATGGAGGACGCTATGATGCTGGCCAAATACATTCTACCAATTGCAGTCGCAGCAGGCACGTTGATGCTATCGAGCGTAGGCTCCCAGGCCTTGCCCATAGCAAAGCCCAGCGCCGGTCCATTGCAGATCGAAACTGTCGGATGGAGATGCGGTCCTCATCGGCACATGAACCGGTGGGGGCGTTGCGTGCCCAACTGGCATCACCACCGCAGGCACCACCGCTGGTAATCGCCAAGCGGAAACGACTGCCGCTCCGAAGCGTCGGCGTTTACCATTGACCATTGATGGCGTCCCCTGTGACGCCATCAAGCTCAGACGACGAGATCCCGCATCGGCTTTACCGCCGCGGAATCCGGAAACACCTTGTCGCCGAGCACCGTGGCGGAAAGCCCGAACTGGTCGGCGAGCAGGCCTTTCAGCACCGCCCTGACATCGCTGGTCGGCGCCAGATCGCGTTGCTGGTAAAGCTGAGCCGGCTTAAGGCCCGGCCAGTCGGCGATGACGCGGCCGCCCTTGATGGCTCCGCCGGCCAGCAGCACCACAGTGCCGGTGCCGTGATCCGTGCCGACCGTGCCATTGATCTGGGCCGTGCGCCCGAATTCGGTGATGGCGACGACCGCCGTGTCCTTCCAGCGCTCGCCGAGCCCTTTCTCGAATTCCTCGAAGGCGCCGTCGAGGCCGCCGAGCAAGGTGGCGAGCCGCCCCGTCGCGCCGCCTTCATTGACATGGGTATCCCAGCCGTCGAAGGCGAGCGCCGCGACACGCGGTCCGTCATCGGCGCTCATCAGCCTGGCGGCGCCCTGGGCTGCCTGCCGCATGCCGGCGGCGCTGTCGAGACCACCTTTCGGCTTCATCGCCTTGGCGCCCATCTGGTCGTCCAGCGCCATGCGGTCGGCATCGAGGCCCTTTTGCAGGGCGACCGCCAGGACCGGATCGCGATGCTGGTAGAGATTGAGAACCCTTGCCGCGAGATCGCCGGCCGGCTCCGGCAGCGATTGTGGCGCCCAGCCGAGCACCGGTGCCGCGCCGCGTATCACCAGCGGCGTTGACGGGCCGACCGCCAGCCCGCCAAGCGTCGCCACCCGCTCGCCCGCCGGCAGGCTTTCCAGCGCCCTGTTCAGCCAGCCGGTGGCGACATGGCCGGGGCCGGCAAAACCGCTTTCCAGCACATCCTGGCCGTCGAAATGCGAGCGTTCGCGATAGCCGGTCGCGGCTGCGTGAACCACCGCCGCCTGGTTCGCCTTGAACAGCCGCGCGAACACCGGCATCGCCGGATTGACGGCGAAGAAGCTGTCGAGCGGCAGGGCGGCATGCGGGCCGGTGAGCGACAGCGCGATATCGCCGTGCAGGCCGGCATAGTCGGGATCGCCGACAGGCCCGACCGCCGACAGGCCGTCAAGCGCGCCGCGCAGGACGACGACGATCAGGCGCGGGTCACGGTTGTCGGCCGCTCGGGCGAAACGGGGCATGTAAGCCCAGGCGAACAGCGCGCCGCCCGTCATCAGCACGGCGCGGCGGGAGGGGCGAGGGGTTTCACACAGCAGGCTCATGACTTTATCTCCACGGGAGTTGTCGGCGCCAGGACCGTTTCCGCTCGAGCTAGCGCCTCTGGAATTCGGGCGCCATCAGCAGCAGCGCCAGGCCCTGCTGCTTGGATTCGGCGCGGGCGATCTCCTGCCGGGTCTCCGGCGAGGCCGAGGGGCCGATGAGGGCGTCGAGCATGTCGTTTGGATTGCCGATATCCTTGACCTGCCGGGCGGCCTGCCAGGCAATGTCGAGCCGCACCTTCATGCCTTCCGCCGACGCCCAGCTGTCGGCCTGGTCGGAAAAGCCGTTCGGGCCCGGCGGCTGCCAGAGCGGCTCACCCAGAGCGTTGAGCCAGGCAAGCGACTGGCCGGGATCGTTCGCCGGGCCGGGACCTGCGGCGCGCCTGACGGCGACGACATAATCGAAGGGCGACCGCATCTTGTCGAGCGGCGTCGACCAGGCTTCCGGCATGTCGATGAGGGTTGCCGCCAGCGCTCTGAGATTGCCGTCATTCTTGGCGAACACCTTGGCGAGGCGCGCCACCGCCGCCGGCGGCGGATCGTCCGAGATGAAGTGGCGGGCGAGTTGCGTGGCGATGTGCTGCGCGGTCGCCGGATGACGGGCGATGTCGTTGAGCGCGGCTTCCGCCTGGCCCATGCCGCCGTCCGGATAGGTCTTGCCGAGCAGCACGGCCTCGCCCGGCTGATGCGCGTTGGCGTTGAAGACGGTAGTCCCGGGCTCACCCAGCCGTCCTTCCCGTCCCGCCATCGTCCACCCGGTCAGGATACGCGCGAAGCTGGTGACGTCGGCCTGCGTGTAGCCGCTGCCGACACCCAACGTGTGCAGCTCCAGGATCTCGCGGGCAAGGTTCTCGTTGAGGCCGCGCTGGCGGTTCTTGCCGGCCCGGGAATCCGGGCCGATCGATTGCTGGTTGTCGAGATAGAACAGCATGGCCGGATGCCGCTCCACCGCCAAGAGCATGTCGGCGAAGCGGCCGAGCACGAAGGGCCGGATCGCCTCGCGCTCGAAGGCGCCGGCGCTGGCGCGCACGATGTTGTCCTTGGCCACCGAAACGCAGAAATGGTTCGACCAGAAATAGACGAGACGCTCGACGAAGCCGACCTCGGCCTTCAGCGCCTTGTCGAAACGGGCCTGGGCTTCTGCCTTGTAAAGGATGGCTTCGACGGGAGGTGTCGCCGGTTTGGGCGGCGCTGCCGGTGGTGGCTGGGCCGGCGCGGCGGCCTTCATGGGCGGTGCCGCCGGTTTGGCCGGCGCTGTCGGTGAAGGCTGGACCGGTGCGGCTGCCTTCATGGGAGCGGCCGGCATGGCTCCGGCATTGGGTATGGCCGCGGTCTTCATCATCGCCGGGCCAGCAGGCTGGACCGCTGCTTTCGCCAGGCTCTTGTCGAGCTTGCGCTGGAAGCGCGCCGCCATGCTGGCCTGGATGGCCGGCGTGCTTCCCAGGAGGTCGGCATAGGCCGGGTCGTCATAGGCGATCATGGCGATGTCCGGTTGGCGGAGTTCCGCCTTGAGAGAGCCGCGCGGATCGCCGGCAAGCTTGTCGCGGTCGCCGGGCCGGGCTCCAAGCCCGAAACGGTTGAATGCGATCAAGGCGGGATCAGGCGCCGTGGACCCCTTGGCTGGGACAGCCATGTCAGCGCTCCATGGTTAGGCCTCACGCGACAAGCGCGATGCCCGATCGGACTGTTTCCTGAATGCTCAAACCGGCGATGGAGGCCGGGCCGGCGGATGCCGCCCGGCG
>NZ_JAFKIC010000218.1 GCF_017306585.1 Mesorhizobium sp.
GCCGTCGGAGCGCTGCATCAGCTCCTTCATCTGCTTGCGGGGAATGTCGGTGTGGTACCACTCGGCGGCCGACAGGCCGGTCTCCACGGCCAGCTTGGCGTCGCGGCCGATCAGGCTGTAGTCACGCCGGGACGGCGCTGCGGTCATGATTGCCTCCCACGGCAAGATCTTCGCGAGGCGGATGCCAATCACCTGCTGTTTTGGCGCCCACTGGCTTCGAGCCTGAAAATATCGCCGAGTCGTGATGGACTCAACATCACAAAGATAGTTTCTATCATTTCCTATCAGAGTGATGTATCATGCCCGGACAATTCGATGAGGGCGATCATGGCGAAACGGCCGACCATCTCAGATCTGGCGCGCGTCTCCGGCGTCAGCGTCGCCACGGTGGACCGCGTACTCAACAATCGCCTGCCGGTGCGTGAGGAAACGGCGCGCCGCGTCTACGAAACCGCGACCGAGATCGGCTATCACGCCGCCGGCCTGATCAAGCAGCGCATGCGCCATGAGTTGCCGGAATACCGGCTCGGCTTCCTGCTGTTGAGGGGCAACGACGTCTTCTACAGCGAGTTCGCGCGGCAGCTGGAACTTGCTGTGTCGCAGTCGCAGCGCTTCCGTGGCGTCGCGATCATCGACTTCGCCAGTTCGCTGACACCGGACGAGATCGTCGAGCGCACACGCAAGCTGGCCGCCAGATGCCGGGCGGTCGCGCTGGTCGGACCGGACCACCCGACGCTCACCGTCACGGTCGAGGAGATGAAGGCCAAGGGATTGCCGGTGTTTTCGCTGCTGTCCGACTTCGCGGCCGGCATTCGCGAGGGCTATGTCGGCCTCGATAACCGCAAGGTCGGCCGTACCGCGGCCTGGATGATCTCCAAGGCGGCGAAGCGGCCGGGCAAGGTCGCGCTGTTCGTCGGCAGCCACCGCTTCCACGGTCATGAAATGCGCGAGATCGGCTTCCGCTCCTTCTTTCGCGAACAGGCGTCGGACTTCACCTTGCTCGAGACACTGGTCAACCTGGAGGCCAACCAGATCACGCAGGATACGCTGCTCGACCTCTTGGCCCGCCACCCCGATCTCGTCGGCTGCTATGTCGCCGGCGGCGGCATGGAAGGCGCCGTCGCGGCGCTGCGGCAGGCAAAGCCGGCGGACATGCCGGCGGTCGTCTGCAACGAGATTTCGGCGGTCTCGCGTGCCGCCCTGGCCGACGGCGTGCTGACGATGGTGATCTCGACGCCGCTGGCGGCACTTTGCCGTGAGCTGCTCGATCTCATGGCGCACGCCATCGAGACGGGGGCGGCGAACGCGCCGGGGCAGACGTTCCTGCCGTTCGACATCTATTTGCCGGAGAATATCTAGAGAGCCACTGACGGCTGGCTGGAACATCTACGCCTTCGTCATCCACGGGCGGAGCAAGGAGCGTAGCGACGCAGCTCCAGGGGTCTGCGCGACGGAGCTTCGCTCCTGCTTCGCCCTGGAATGACGACGTGGGAGAACCTTCGCAAATCGTGAGTGGTTGCTCCTGAGAGGCGGCCGGCGCCTTGGTCCTGATCCAGTTGGACCAGGGCTTTGATCATCCACCCCCTCAAAATCCTCCACACCGTTTTGGAATCGCCCTTGACGTCTCGCGAAAAAATGGAATAAATATTTCACCAACTGCATATTTTGGTTCTTTCGTTCCGGAACGTCTGTTTCAAACGGAGGCACGGCGTTCCAGCGCAAAACAGGAAGGGCCGAGCGGAACGGAACGACATCAGGGAGAGATTCCCCGGCGAGATCGGGGATTCCGGATAGATCGGTGCAACCGGACACCAAGGTGGAGGAGATATACAATGAAGAAACTTATTCTGGGCGTCGCCTTCGCGGCGCTTATGAGTTCGTCGGCTTTTGCCGCCAAGATCGGCGTGTCGATGGCCAAGTTCGACGACAATTTCCTGACCGTTCTGCGCAACGGCATGATCGAGCAGGCCAAAGGCATGAGCGGCGTGGAGCTGCAGGTCGAGGACGCGCAGAACGACGTCGCCAAGCAGCTCGACCAGATCAAGAACTTCGCCGCTTCGGGCGTCGACGCCATCATCGTCAATCCGGTCGACACCTCGGCCACGCAGGCGATGTCGGACGCCGCCGCCGCGGCCAAGATCCCGCTGGTCTATGTCAACCGCCAGCCGGTCAATGTCGACACGCTGCCTGACAACCAGGCCTTCGTCGCGTCGAACGAAGCCGATTCCGGCACGCTCGAAACCAAGGAAGTCTGCCGCCTGTTCAAGGAAGCCGGCAAGAAGGAAGCCAATGTCTACGTGATCATGGGCGAGCTTTCCAACCAGGCCGCCGTGCAGCGCACCAAGGACATCGAGGACGTGATCGCCACGCCGGACTGCAGCTTCATCAAGATCATCGACAAGCAGACCTCGAACTGGGATCGCGACCAGGCCCAGAACCTGATGACCAACTGGCTGTCGACCGGCAAGAAGTTCGACGGCGTCATCGCCAACAATGACGAAAGCGCGATCGGCGCCATCCAGGCGATGAAGGCCGCCAACATCGACATGAAGACCGTTGTCGTCGGCGGTGTCGACGCCACGCAGGACGCGCTTGTCGCGATGCAGGCGGGCGACCTCAAGGTCACGGTGTTCCAGGATGCGGCCGGCCAGGGCGCGGGCGCGCTCGATGCCGCGCTCAAACTGTCCAAGGGCGAGAAGGTCGAACGCAAGGTCTACGTTCCGTTCCAGTTGGTGACCCCGGCCAACATCGACAAGTTCCTGAAGAAGAACTGAGCGGCGGGCCTGCCCCTTACGGGCGGCGCTTTCTGGCTGCAGACAGCGCCGCTCGCTTCACCGGCTCTCGCAAAGGGCCGACGAACGAGCGCGTCTGACGGAGGATAGAAGAATTGGCACAGACATCCCATGGCGTCGGCGGCCTTAGCTATGACGCGAAGAAGCGCGCCTGGCCGGCCGAGTTCAACGTTTTCCTGGCGCTCGTCATCCTCGTCGTCATCTTCGAACTGATCGGCCGCATCTTTCTCGGCGACAGCTTCCTGTTCAACACCCGCAGCGATGTCGCCGGCATCTTCAACGAAGCCCGCCTGCAGATCATCATCCTGCAGGTGTCGATCGTCGGCATCATCGCCATCGGCGTGACGCAGGTGATCATCACCGGCGGCATCGATCTCTCCTCCGGCTCGATCGTCGGCGCGACAGCGATGATCGCCATGAGTTTCGCCCAGGTGGCGACCGTCAACGGCAATCCCAACCCCAAGGCGATGTTCCTGGCGCAGGGCTGGACCGACCTGCCCGTCATCGTGCCGGTGCTGGTTGCGATCGGCTGCGGCCTGCTCGCCGGCCTCGTCAACGGCGCCCTGATCGCCTACACGCGCATTCCGCCCTTCATCGCCACGCTCGGCATGATGGTGACCGCGCGCGGCATCGCCAAATGGTGGTCGAAGGGGCAGCCGATCTCGTTTCCCACCGACAGTTTCGCGGCCATCGGCAAGGGCCTGATGCCGGTCATCATCTTCCTGTCGCTGGCCGTGCTGTTCCAGCTGATCATGACCTATACCAGATACGGCAAGCACTGCTACGCGATAGGCTCCAACGAGGATGCCGCGCGCATGTCCGGCATCAAGATCGCCAACCACAAGATCCTGGTCTATGTCATCGCCGGCATTCTGGCCTCGCTGGCCGCCGTGGTGCTCTCGTCGAAAAACCTTACCGCCCAGGCGGGCATGGGCGTGATGTACGAACTCGACGCCATCGCCATGGCGGTCATCGGCGGCGTGTCGCTGTCGGGCGGACGCGGCTCCATCATCGGCACGGTGATCGGCGCCCTGATCTTCGGCGTCATCATTTCCGGCTTCACCTTTCTGCGCCTCGACGCCTACTACCAGGAGATGGTCAAGGGCGCGATCATCGTCGGCGCGGTCGTTCTTGACCAGTGGCGCCAACGCATGCGGGCATTGAGGGCTTGACCATGTCAGACATCGTCCTGAAGACCGAAAACCTGACCAAGCGCTATGGCGGCGTGCACGCGCTCGAGGGTGCCAACTTCGAACTGCGCAAGGGCGAGCATGTCGCCATCATGGGCGACAACGGCGCCGGCAAGTCGACCTTCGTGCGCCAGATCACCGCCGTCGAGCAGCGTACCAGCGGCAAGATCTGGTTTGACGGCAAGGAAGTGAATTTCACCGGCCCGATCGCGGCCCGCGAAGCTGGCATCGAGACCGTTTTCCAGAATCTCGCGCTGGCCGACGATCTCGACGTGCCGTCGAACCTGTTCCTGGGACGCGAGAAGGTGCTGTTCAACCTCGGCCCGTTCTCAATCCTCGACCGCAGGGCCATGCGCAAGGCGACCGAGGCGGCGCTGGTGCGCACCGCGGTGAAGATTCCGAACCTCTCCAACACCATCCGCCACATGTCGGGCGGCCAGCGTCAGTGCGTGGCGATCGCCAGGACGGCCACCTTCGCCTCCAAGCTGATCATCATGGACGAGCCGACGGCCGCGCTTGGCGTACAGGAAACGGCGCAGGTGGAAAACATCATCCGCACGCTCAAGGACAATGGCGAGCCGTTGATCCTGATCAGCCACAATATGCGCCAGGTGTTCGATCTGTGCGACCGCATCGTGGTGTTCCGACGCGGCCGCATCGTCGCCAATCTGCGCAAGCAGGACACGGACGGCCAGGACATCGTCTCCTACATCACCGGCGCCAAGACCGGGGAAGCAGAACTCGCGGCCTAGAGCCAGACGGGAGGGCGAAGGTCAATCGCTTCCCGCCGATCTTATCTTGACCGGAAAATCATCCCGCGCCCATGAATGGCGCCCCGTAGCTTCGAACACCCCTCAAAGGAAATATCCATGACTGTCCGCTTCGCCCTCCTCGGTGCCGGCCGCATCGGCAAGGTCCATGCCCGCGCCGTCGGTTCCAATCCGCAGGCCAAACTGGTGGCCGTTGCCGATGCCTTCGAAAAGGCGGCCAAGGAGCTGGCGGATGCCTATGGCGCCGAGGTGCGGACCATCGACGCCATCGAGAAGGCCAAAGACATCGACGCCGTCGTCATCTGTACGCCGACCGATACCCATGCCGACCTGATCGAGCGCTTCGCCAAGGCCGGCAAGGCGATCTTCTGCGAGAAGCCGATCGACCTCAACGTCAAGCGCGTCGAGAAATGCCTGGCCGTGGTCGAGAAGGCCAAGGCGACGCTGATGGTCGGCTTCAACAGGCGCTTCGACCCGCATTTCGCCGCCGTGCGCAAGGCGATCGACGACGGCGCGATCGGCGCCGTCGAGATGGTGACCATCACCTCGCGCGATCCCGGCGCGCCTCCGGTCGACTACATCAAGCGCTCGGGCGGCATTTTCCGCGACATGACCATCCATGATTTCGACATGGCGCGCTTCCTGCTCGGCGAGGAGCCGGTGGCGGTCAGCGCCCACGCCTCGGTGCTTGTCGACAAGAAGATCGGCGAAGCCGGCGATTTCGATTCGGTCAGCGTCATCCTGGAAACCGCTTCCGGCAAGCAGGCCGTCATCTCCAATTCGCGTCGCGCGACTTACGGCTACGACCAACGCATCGAGGTGCATGGTTCGAAGGGCATGATCGCCGCCGAGAACCAGCGGCCGGTGTCGATCGAACTGGCCAATGAGAAGGGCTATACGCGGCCACCGCTGCACGACTTCTTCATGACCCGCTATCTCGACGCCTATGCCAATGAGATCGCTTCGTTCATCGCCGCGGCGACGTCTGGCAAGAAAGCCGCGCCAAGCGGCGCCGACGGCCTGGTGGCGCTGAAGCTGGCGGATGCAGCGCTGAAGTCGGCGACATCGGGCAAGACCGTGCGTCTCGACAAGTAACAACCGGATCAGGATTCAAGGGAGCAGAGCGATGAGCGGTTTGGCCGGTCGCAATTCACAGACACGCGCCATCGTCACCGGCGGCGCGCAGGGCATCGGCTTCGCAGTCGCCGAGGCGCTGGCCGACGAAGGCTGCAAGGCGCTGGCGCTGATCGGCCGCTCGCAGGAGAAGGGCGACAAGGCCGTCGCCCATTTCAAGAAGGCGGGCGTCGATGCGATCTTCATCAGCGCCGACGTTTCCAAAGTGGCCGACTGCAAGCGCGCGGTGTCGACCGCGCTCGCGCATTTCGGCACCATCAACGCGCTGGTCAACGCCGCCGCCACCTCGGCACGGGGCTCGCTGGTGGAAACCTCCGAAGAGCTTTTCGACACGATCTTCGCCACCAATGTGCGGGGACCCTTCTTCCTGATGCAGGGCGTGGTGGCACATCTCCTGGAGAAGAAGGCGCCCGGCTCGATCGTCAACGTGCTGTCGATGTCGGCGCATACCGGCCAGTCATTCCTGACGCCCTATTCGACCAGCAAGGGCGCACTGATGACCCTGACCAAGAACGTCGCCAACGCCTATCGCTTTAACCGCATCCGCTGCAACGCCGTGCTGCCCGGCTGGATGGACACGGAAGGCGAGGACATCGTGCAGAAGAAATGGCACGACGCGCCTGACAACTGGCTGGAAAAGGCCGAGGCGGCGCAGCCGATGGGCCAGTTGGTGAAGCCCGACCAGCTGGCGCGCCTGATCAGCTATATGGTCAGCCCGCAATCGGGCGTCATGACCGGATCGCTGGTCGATTACGACCAGAGCATCGCGGGGTCGTCGCCGGAGTAAGCGCGCGGCCAGGTAGTATATGCTGGTAGCCTGACGTCGCTGCTTCCTGTTGGCGAGGCGACGTCGATCCTATATAGTCAAGATAGTCAGACTAGTCATAGGTTCAAGATGCCGGCCGCACCCAAGGAAGATTCCAAGTGGACCGTCGCCGGAGCAAAAGCCCGGCTGTCGGAGGTTATCGAGCGCGCGCAGTCTTCGCCTCAAACCATCACCAGAAACGGCAAACCGAGCGTGGTTGTCGTCTCGGCCGAGGAATGGCAGCGCAAGACCGTACGCAAGGGTACGCTCGCGGAATTCCTTCTGGACTCACCCTTGCGCGGCGCCGATCTCGACCTTGAACGTCAGCGCGACGAACCGCGTGACCTGCCGCTGTGAGGCTGCTGCTCGACACGAATGTCCTGTCCGAGGTGACGAGGCCGTCGCCGGACATGCGTGTTCTCGCGTGGCTGAACGAGCTTGATGAGGACCGCTCATTCATCAGCGTCGTGTCGATCGCCGAGATCCGGCGCGGCGTCGCCCTCATGGATGAGGGCCGCAAACGCGAGGCGTTGGCCGAATGGCTCGCCCGTGACCTGCCGCAACGCTTCGAGCAGCGGGTTCTTCCGGTCGACGAGCCGGTGGCCCTGGCCTGGGGCGATCTGATGGGCCTTGCCAGGCGCAGGGGGCGCGGCCTGTCGTCGATGGACGGCCTGATCGCGGCCACCGCGATTGCGCGGGAGCTCACCTTGGCAACGCGTAACACCAGGGATTTCGAAGGGTTTGGAATCGAACTTTTCGACCCCTGGAATGCATGAACTGCTCGGCATGGCACGTAAGGTCTCGAAAGCAACCCAAAAGAAAACCTCTCGATGCATCCGTACTGGATCAGGATAAACGGTCATCTTGGTATCGGCGTCACTGCCCGATCGGAAGCCGACGCGCTCCAGCTACTCTCGCAGGCCTTCCCGTCCAAACGGGCGATCAGCATCGAGGTCATAAACGACATGAACGATCTCGATCAGAATCACGTCATACCCAATTTGGATGCGGCCAACTGGCTTCGGCGTGGCATCTGGTTTCCTCAAGGCTACGAGCACATTGGAACTGAGACGGGATGAAACGCCCATTGCTTCGCGAGGGGTCGCCGCATCGAAGCCGCCTGCCATTACCCCCATCGACAAGCGCCTCGGCTTCCACTATATGAGCGGCATGATCAACCTGTTCGCCACGTATTGGTACTTTAGCAGCTCGCTGGCGGCGGGAGGATTGCGCTCGATCTGAAGATTGCAGCAAGAAGTCCGACAAGCCGCCAGACCTGGCGGCTTTTTTATTTCAGCCGGCAGGTCTCCCAACCAGGAGCAGAAAGCCGTGTTGACCACCACAGACGACCTTCGGGTCAAGGAAATCCGAGAACTGAGCACGCCGGACCAGGTGATGCGGGAAATCCCGCGCACGCTGACGGCGACACGCACCGTTGCCGCATCACGCAACGCCATCCATTCCATCCTGACCGGGGCCGACGATCGACTTGTTGTCATCGTCGGCCCTTGTTCCATTCACGATCCGGTCGCCGCCGTTGACTATGCCAGCCGTCTGGCGGCGCTGCGCGAGGCCCTGTCGGACCGGCTGGAGATCGTGATGCGGGTCTATTTCGAGAAGCCGCGTACGACCGTCGGCTGGAAAGGCCTGATCAACGATCCCGACCTCGATGGCTCCTTCAACATCGAGAAGGGGCTGAGGATGGCGCGCAACGTGCTGTCGGCCGTCAACAATCTCGGCCTGCCGGCGGCGACCGAATTCCTCGACATGACGATCCCGCAATACATCGCCGACCTCGTCGCCTGGGGCGCCATCGGCGCGCGCACCACCGAAAGCCAGATCCACCGCGAGCTGGCGTCGGGCCTCTCCTGCCCGGTCGGCTTCAAGAACGGCACCGATGGCAATCTCAGGATCGCTGGCGAGGCGGTGAAGTCGGCCGCGCAGCCGCATCATTTCATGGCGGTGACCAAGGGCGGGCGCAGCGCCATCGCGGCGACATCAGGCAATGAGGACTGCCATGTCATCCTGCGCGGCGGCGTCGCGCCCAATTATGACGCGGCGAGCGTCGAGGCGGCCGCCGCCGAGCTCGGACGCATCGGCGTGGCGCCCCGGCTAATGATCGATGTCAGCCACGCCAATTCCGGCAAGAAGCCTGAGAACCAGCCGAAAGTGGCGACCGACGTGGCTGGCCAGGTGGCGGCCGGCGACGAACGCATCGTCGGCGTCATGATCGAGAGCAATCTCGTTGCCGGAAGGCAGGACGTGGTGCCGGGCAAGCCGCTCGTCTACGGCCAGAGCATCACCGACGGCTGCATCGACTGGGCGACCACCGAGACGGTCCTGCACGGGCTTGCCGGCGCGGTCGAATGGCGCCGTTCGGCGCGCCGCGCCATGCTGGAGAACAGCCGGCAGGGCGCGGCCTGACGGCATCGGCTCGAAGCGGCGTGACCAGGCTCCGGGGTCACGCCGCCTTCAGGCCTTCCCAGGCCGTGAATATG
This sequence comes from Mesorhizobium sp., assembly GCF_017306585.1. Lineage (GTDB taxonomy): Bacteria > Pseudomonadota > Alphaproteobacteria > Rhizobiales > Rhizobiaceae > Mesorhizobium. The sequence continues at coordinate 9,190 of NZ_JAFKIC010000218.1, forward strand.
GAGACAGCGAACAGCAGCAGTCCCGCCGCGCGGCCGGCAAGAGCGGTCGCGTTGGGATTGGCGACCAGCAATTGCCGGCTGCGGCCGGCCGTCACCGCGAGCCCGCCATAGATGGCGAACTGCGTGGCCACCGTCATCAGCCCCATAATGGATGCCTGTATCCAGACCGGACCGTAGTCCGGCTTGAGGAATTGCGGATAGACGGCGAGGATGAAGAGATAGGCCTTGGGATTGATCAGACAGGTCATGAGCCCCTGGCGAAACGCCTTCCAGGCGGTGCGGCTGCTCGCCGGTCCGTCCTGGCCGACCGTGATGGAGCTGCGCATCAGCGTGATGCCGATGAAGGCCATATAGGCTGCGCCGGCGACCAGCAGCGGCTTGAACAGGATCGGCACGAAATGCATCAGCAGGCCGACGCCGATGGCGCCGTTCAGCGTGTGCACCACGCCGCCCAGCATGATGCCGCCGGTGGCGGCGAGCCCCCTGTTGCTGCCGCCGGTCAGCGCGTTGGCGAGCACGAACAGCATGTCCATGCCGGGCACGATGATGATGCCCAGCAGCAGGACGAAGAACAGCCAGAGATTTTGCGCATAGTCCATGTCAGTTGCCTGTCGCCTTCTACGGCCCGCCCGAAGGGAAGCCGTTGATTTTCAATCCGATAGGCGCTCCTATAGATCGAGCCAACTGACGATGATGTGTCAGTTGCGAACGGCGGCAGGTGAGAAAAATGCGCAAGGCGTCGCGCCTGTTCGAGATCATCCAGGTCCTGCGGCTGGCGAAACAGCCGGTGACGGCGGCGATGATCGCCGAGCGGCTGGAGGTGACGATACGTTCGATCTATCGCGACATTGCCGCCCTGCAGGCGATGCGCGTGCCGATCGAGGGCGGGCGCGGTATCGGTTACATCCTGCGCCCCGGCTTCGACCTGCCGCCACTGATGTTTTCCATCGAGGAGATGGAGGCGATCGTGCTGTCTCTCGCCCTGCTGGAGCGCACCGGTGACGACGAGCTCAAGCAGGCGGCCAAGCGTGTCGGCGCCAAGATCGCCGGCGCGGTGCCCGCACCCTTGCGCCAGACGCTGGACGCCAATGCGTTGCATGCCTGGGGCTTCGCCAGGCCGCTGGCCGGCGCGATCGACCTGGCACTGGTGCGGCGCGCCATCCGTGACGAGGAGAAGCTCGACCTTTCCTATCGCGATGAAATGGGACGCGCCTCCGAACGGCTCATCCGCCCGATCGCGCTGATCTATTATGCAGAAAGCGCCAACATCGTCGCCTGGTGCGAGCTGCGCCAGGCGATCCGCAATTTCCGCAGCGACCGCATCGAGGATTGCCAGCCGACCGGCTTGCGGTTCAAGGGCGAGGGCGACCGCCTGCGGCAGCTCTGGGTGGAGGGTTGGGAAACGCCGGCCGCCGGTGGCTGAGACTGTCCCGCCAACAGAGCACGGTCATGTGGCCTGCACGCGCTCGCCGGCAAGACGCTGGCCACGCAGCAGAGCCAATCCGATTTCGGCGATCGCGAACAGCAGCACGGCGACAAGGAACCCGTGTGTACCGACATTGACGATCAGCCATCCGCCAAGCACGGGGAAACCAAATATCCCCAGGAAATAGGCAACGACGAACCATGTCAGCGCCGCATTGCGGTGCTCCGGAGGAGCATCGTTCACCGCCTGTGTCTGGATGACGGAATAGACTAGGCCATAGCCCAGGCCCAGCAGGATCGCGCTGACGATCTGGACCAGAACGCCATAGGCGAGGCCGAAAGCGACGATGACGCCGGCGATCATCACCGCCAGCAGGATGACCGCGACATGGTCGCCCTTGGCGCGGCCGATCAGCGGCGCAAGCAGGAACCGGGACGCGACAACGGTGATTGCATAGGTGGCAAAGAACGTGCTCGCCTGCAGCCCGGTGCCGCGCACGAGCGAGGTCTGGAATGTCAGCAGGCCGCTGAACACACAGGCCCCTAACCCGACCATCAGGATGGGATACATCGCACGCGTGCGCAGCAGCGCCGGCAGGGCTCGCACCCAGTCGTTGCCGGCGGCCTTGACCGCGGCCGCGAGCGGGCGCACCGCGATTGCCTCGAATCCGGCAAGGAGCGACGCGGCGAGCAGGCAGACCAGGGCCACGGCGCCAAAGGCCTGCCCGGTGGTGAGCCCGAGATTGCCGATCAGCGCCGTCGCCACGATCGGGCTCAGGCCGATCCCGCCCATCTGGAACGCACCATAACGCGTGAACCAGAAGCCGCGATCCTGATCGGTCACGCGCATCGAAAGCGCCATCGGCGCGGCCAGGAAGAAAATGCCCCAGCCGAGGCCGATGAAGAAGCCGGCGACGCCGATCAGCGGCGTCAGGGCCGACAGACTTGCCAGGCCGAGATAGCCGGCGGCAACCAGCACAGCGCCAAGCCCGGCCATGCGGCCCGCACCTACGCGCCAGGCAAACCAGCCGACAAGGGGAACGCCGACAAGCGTGCCCAGCATGGCGCCGCCCAGCGTCGTGCCGGTCTGGATCTCGCTGCCGCCGAGCGCCCGGAAATGCTCGGTGAGCAGGAAGGTGGCGCCATAACCCATCGATGTGAGCAAGGTGGCGACAAAGAGCAAATAGGCGTGCGGCGTGCGCATGGCTGCAACTTTCCGGCCGAAACGGCCTGCAATTCCAAGAAACAATGTGGTACATTAATCTCTCGAATTTCTGACATTTCACAGGTCCTCTTGGAGCTGATTTCGAGGACCACTTGGAGGAGCGCCATGGCCGAAGAGACATCGCGCAGGCATGAAGACGCCACGCATCTGGTCGACATCGCGATCGATCGGGACTCGCAAGCATCGATTGGCCGGCAGCTTTATTTCGCGCTGCGCACCGCGATTGTCTCCGGCCGGATGCCCGCCGGCGCACGCTTGCCCTCGACGCGGGCGGCGGCCCGGCTTTGGGGCGTATCGCGCGGTGTCGTCGTCGAAGCCTACGATACGCTGCTGAGCGAGAACTATGTCGTCGGCCATCATGGGTCGGGCACCTTTGTTTCGGCTGACGTGCCGGGGCGTTCGGAGCGCGCGCGCCGGACCGCTCCGGCAGATTCAACGGCAACAAGCGACATCTCGCGCGCCGCGCGCTCTGTTATTGGAAACCCGTCCTTGGAGCCGCAGCCCCAGGTCCCTTTCGCCACTGGCCGGGCCGAGCCGGACGACAGGACGCGAGCCGTTCTCAAACGCATCGGCCATCGTCACCTGGAGGCGTTCCATGACCACTATCGGGATCCGCAAGGCGAGGAGAGGCTGCGTGGCGAAGTGATCAGGTATCTCGCGGCGGCTCGGGGTGTACGCTGCGATCCGGACCGCGTCTTCATCACCTCCGGCTCGCAGCAGGCGATCGATCTTGCCATCCGCACCCTGATCAACCCGGGGGACACGGTCGCGATTGAAGATCCTAGCTATCCGCCGGCACGGCTGGCCTTAACGGCCGGAGGCGCCAGGCTCATTCCCATTGCGGTCGACGGACAGGGGATCGACGTGGACCTGCTGGCCGATCGGCCGGAAAACGTGCGGGCCGTCTATGTCACGCCATCACACCAATATCCGACGGGCGCGATCCTTTCCATGGCACGCCGCCTGGCGCTCGTCGACTGGGCCGCGGCCAGGGAGGCGTGGATCCTCGAAGACGACTATGACAGCGAGTTCCGCTACGATGATCGCCCGCTGGCCGCGCTGCAAGGCGTCGACGAGCACGACAGGGTCATCTATTTCGGCACGTTCAGCAAAGCGCTGTTGCCGGGTTTTCGGCTGGGCTATCTCGTGGTGCCGGCGGAGCTGGTGCCGGCGGTGCGGGCGATGCGTGTGCTGCTCGACCGTTTCCCGGCTCCGTTTCACCAGCTTGTCGTCGCCGACTTCCTGGGCGAAGGGCATTTCTCCAGCCATCTCAGGAGGCTGCGGGAAGCCTATCGCGGCTCGCGCGACATGCTGGTGGCGCTGCTGCGGGAACAATTCGCGGATGTGCCGGAGATCGGGATTGAAGTGCCCATGCAAGGCGTCCATCTCTTCGCCCGGCTGCCCTCTGGCTCCGACGATGTCGCGGTCGCACGGGCCGCGCGCCGATCCGGCGTAACCGTGCTGCCGGTTTCTCCGATGCATCTTGCCCCGGTCGCCGGCCACGGCCTTCTTCTGGGCTTCTCCGCCCTGCATCACCAGGAAGCGGCGCCCAGCGTCAGGCGGCTGGCCCAGGCGGTCCTTCAGGAGCACAGGCGGCTATAGCTTCCAACTTTGCCTGCGTTGTCGCGCGACCGGCCTACCTGACATCGACCCAGCGCTTTTCCTCGAACGACCTGGCCATTGCGTGCACGGTGCGCTCTATCTCCAGACCCTCGGCGAACTCGATGAGTCGTGCCGGCTTTCCGGCAAGGCGTGTCAGCAATTCGCGGCACTCGATGATCTTGAGATCGTTGAAGCCGAGATTGTGGCCCGGCGCCGGCAGGAAGGCATCGTAGGGCTTGTGATGCGGCGCCACCAGAATGGTGCGATAGCCCTGCTCGGTCGGACGATCAGCGGTGAGATAGAGCTGGAACTCGTTCATCCGCTCCTGATCGAACAGGATCGAGCCCTTGGAGCCGAAAATCTGGATGGCGATGCGGCCCTTGCGGCCCCAGGCCGAGCGGTTGACCTGCAGCGTCCCGGCAATGCCGTTTTCCAGATGCATCAGCACGCTCGCGATATCATAGGTCTCGACCGCGCGGCGGCCGCCGGCCGCGAGCTTGCGGTCGGCATAGGGCTTGGCCATGTCGCAGATGACGCTGGCGACGCGGCCGAACAGGGCCGAGACCAGCGACAGCGGATGCACGGCGAAATCATCGAGCGCGCCATAGCCCGAGGACGCCTCGTGCTTCCAGAAGAACAGCGCCTCGGGATCGGCCATGAAATCCTCATCCATCTCGATGCGCAGATGGTTGACCTCGCCGATAATCCTCTCGTCGAGCAGCGCACCAATATGGCGGATGGCGGGGCTCTGGATGTAGTTGTAGCCAAGTGCCGCGACCTTGCCGGATTTCCTGGCCGCGGCCGCCATCGCCTCGGCCTCGGCAAAGCTCGGCGCCATCGGCTTTTCGCACCACAGATGCTTGCCTGCTTCGAGGACGGCGATGGCCATTTCCGGATGGAACTGGTTGGGCGTGGTCAGCGACACGATGTCGACGTCCGGATCGTTGACGACGGCGCGCCAGTCGCCCGACGCCCTGGCGAAGCCGAACTCGCCGGCCTTGCGCCTGGCCAGATCCTCATTGACCTCGCCCAGATGGACCAGCCGTGGCTTGGCCACGTCGGGAAAGACGGCGCCGACGGCACTCCATGCGATGGCGTGACACTTGCCCATGAACCCCGTTCCGATGAGACCGACGCCGACCATTTTCCGTTTTCTCCACTGCCTGAAGCGTTGCGTGGATGAATTAATCCATTTTTGTTCAGAATGGAATGTCTGCCTCATTTTTAATGGCGTTCTTGCGCAAGCGCGCTATGATGGGGCACAGAGAGCGCCTCCTTGCAGGCCTTGAGCAGAGCGAAGATGGACGAACAGGTACCCCGCGACTTCGAGACGCTGCGCGCCACGATCCTCGACCGGCGCGAAAGCCTGCCGAAGCGTATCGCCCAGATCGCCGCCTACGCGCTCGACAATCCCGACGACATCGCCTTCGGCACCGCCGCCAGCATTGCCGCCTCGGCCGGGGTGCAGCCCTCGACCCTGATCCGCTTTGCCCAGCAGCTCGGCTTCGACGGCTTCACCAGCCTGCAGCAGGTGTTTCGCGAGCGGCTGCGCGAGCGCAATTCGTCCTATGACGAGCGTTTGCAGGCGCTGCGCGCCAAGGCGGAAGGCGGCGCCGGCCATCGTGCGATCTTCGACGGCTTCGTCGCCGCCGCCAGCACCTCGCTCAACGATATCTCGCGCACGCTTGACGACGCTCACCTGGAAGAGGCGATCTCGCTGCTGGCGAAGGCGCAGACCATCTATGTCCTGGCCAAACGGCGCTCCTATCCGGTGGCGACCTACATCGCCTACGCGCTGGGCAAATTGAAGATCCGCAACCAGCTGATCGAATCTGCCGCCGGCCTGAATGCTGAAATGGTGAGCTTCGCCACGCCGGCCGACGCCGTCATCGCCATCAGCTTCTCGCCTTACGCACCCGCGACAATCGAGGAAGCGCGCACCATTTCCGAGCAGGGCGTACCGATCGTGGCCATCACCGACAGCTCGTTCTCGCCGCTCGCCCAGTTCGCCAGGGTCTGGTTCGAGGTTGCCGAGGCCGACTTCGCCGGCTTCCGTTCGCTGTCGGCGACGATGGCGCTGGCCATGGCGCTGACCGTCGGCGTTGGCGAGAAACGGCGCGACGCGGGCCGCAAGCGCAAGGCCTAGCTCATCCTTCTCAAGGCACTTTTCGATCCGGGAATGCTCATTCCATATTGACTATGGATTGGAATTATTATTTCATATTGCCGGCGCCACGCTGCCGCTCGCGCGTGTTACCCAAACAATGTTGTTCACGACAACAAGACCCGACGGGAGGTTCCAATGAGCGAAGCCGTGGATGCCAGACAGGCGCCGCTCGACGTCATCACGATCGGCCGCGCTTCCGTCGACCTCTACGGCCAGCAGATCGGCTCGCGGCTGGAAGACATCACCTCCTTCGCCAAGTCGGTCGGCGGTTGCCCGGCCAATATCTCGGTCGGCACGGCCAGGCTCGGCCTGCGCTCGGCGCTTTTGACGCGCGTCGGCGACGAGCAGATGGGCCGCTTCATCCGCGAGCAGCTGAAGCGCGAAGGCGTCAACACCGACGGGCTGAAGACCGACAAGGAGCGGCTGACCGCGCTGGTGCTGCTTTCGGTCGAGAGCGAAGGCGTTTCGCCGATGATCTTCTACCGCTCGGACTGCGCCGACATGGCGCTGGCGCCCGAAGACATAGACGAGGCCTTCATTGCCTCGTCGCGTTCGATCGTGGTCACCGGAACGCATTTTTCGCGTCCCAACAGCGATGCCGCCCAGCGCAAGGCGATCCGCATCATGAAGGCCAGGGGCGGCAAGGTTGTCTTCGACATCGACTACCGGCCCAATCTGTGGGGTCTTGCCGGACATGCCGAAGGGTTCGAGCGCTATGTGAAATCGGATCGGGTCTCGGCGCAGCTTAAGACGGTGCTGCCCGATTGCGACCTCATCGTCGGCACCGAGGAAGAGATCATGATCGCGTCGGGCGCCGACGACTGCCTGAGCGCGCTTAAGACGATCCGCGCTCTGTCCTCGGCCACCATCGTGCTCAAGCGCGGCGCCATGGGCTGCATCGTCTATGACGGACCGATCAGCGACGATCTCGAGGACGGCATCGTCGGCAAGGGTTTCCCGATCGAGATTTACAATGTGCTGGGCGCGGGCGACGCCTTCATGTCGGGCCTCCTGCGCGGCTGGCTCGGCGGCGAGAGCTTCGAAACGGCGGCGACTTGGGCCAATGCCTGCGGCGCCTTCGCTGTTTCGCGGCTGCTCTGCGCGCCGGAATATCCGACCTTCGAGGAACTGCAGTTCTTCCTGAAGAATGGCAGCAAACACCGCGCCTTGCGCAAGGACGAGGCGATCAACCACATCCATTGGGCGACGACCCGCCGGCGCGATATCCCCTCGCTGATGGCGCTTGCCTGCGACCACCGCGTGCAGCTCGAGGATGTGGCGGCGAAGACCGGCGCCGATCCGGCTCGCATACGCGACTTCAAGGTGCTGGCGGTCAAGGCGGCGGCGAAGGTCGCCGCCGGCCGCGACGGCTACGGCATGCTGATCGACGAGAAGCATGGCCGCGAGGCGATGTTCGAGTTCGCCAGGCATCCCTTCGCCTGGCTTGGACGCCCGGTGGAACTACCGGGTTCGCGGCCGCTGCGCTTCGAGTTCTCGCAGGACATCGGCTCGCAGCTCGCCGAGTGGCCTGTCGGCCACTGCATCAAATGCCTGTGCTTCTACCATCCAGACGATCCGGCTGATCTCAAGGAGGAGCAGCAGCAGAAGCTGCGCTCGCTGTTCGAGGCCGCGCGCAAAATCGGCCGCGAACTTCTCGTCGAGATCATCGCCGGCAAGAACGGCAAGCTCGACGACACGACCATTCCACGCGCGCTGGAAGAACTCTACGCGCTCGGCATCAAGCCCGACTGGTGGAAGCTAGAACCGCAGGCGTCGGCCGGCGCATGGGCGAAGATCGAGGCCGTCATCCTGAAGCACGATCCCTGGTGCCGGGGCGTGGTGCTGCTGGGGCTGGAGGCGCCGCAGGACGAACTGGAAGCTGCCTTTGCCGCCACCGCCAAGGCGCCGATCGTCAAGGGTTTTGCCGTCGGGCGCACCATCTTCGTGCACGCCGCCGAACAGTGGCTGGCCGGCAGGATGTCGGATGACGATGCCGTCGCCGACATGGCGTCGCGTTTCGAACAGCTGACCGAAGCGTGGCTTGCCGCGCGCGGCCGCAAAGCAGCATAAGAAGGCGCGGCGTAAGGACTGCGGAGGAAACCACGATGAGCAAGACAATCCGCCTGACGATGGCGCAGGCGCTGACCCGCTTCCTGTCGCGCCAGATGACCGAGATCCACGGCAAGAAAGTGCCGATCTTCGGCGGCGTCTGGGCGATCTTCGGCCACGGCAATGTCGCCGGCATCGGCGAGGCGCTCTACCAGGTGCGCGAAGAATTGCCGACCTTCCGCGCCCACAATGAACAGGCGATGGCGCATGCGGCAATCGCCTATGCCAAGGCCAATTTCCGCCGCCGCTTCATGGCCGCGACCTCGTCGATCGGGCCGGGCGCCGTCAACATGGTGACGGCGGCCGCCCTTGCCCATGTCAACCGGCTGCCGGTGCTGTTTCTGCCGGGCGAGGTCTTCGCCAACCGCATTCCCGATCCGGTGCTGCAGCAGGCCGAGGATTTTTCCGACGGCACGGCGACGGTCAATGACTGCTTTAGGCCCGTGTCGCGCTATTTCGACCGCATCACCCGGCCGGAGCAGATCATCCCGGCGCTCAGCCGCGCCATGCAGGTGCTGACCGATCCGGCCGATTGCGGCCCGGTGACGCTGTCGCTCTGCCAGGACGTCCAGGCCGAGGCCTATGATTATCCCGAGAGCTTTTTTGCCGAGCGGGTCTGGCACCAGCGCCGGCCGCGCCCGGACCGCCACGAGCTTGCCGATGCTGTCGCGGCGCTCAAAGGGGCAAAGAAACCCCTGATCATCGCCGGCGGCGGCGTGCTCTATTCGCAGGCGTCCGACGCGCTGGCGAGATTCGCCGAAGGCGCCGGCATTCCCATCTGCGAGACGCAAGGCGGCAAGTCTTCGCTCCCCGACGACCATCCACTCAACATGGCCGCGGTCGGCGTCACCGGCACGTCAGCCGCCAACCGGCTGGCCGAAGAGGCCGATGTCGTGCTTGCCATCGGCACGCGCCTGCAGGACTTCACCACCGGATCCTGGGCGCTGTTCAAGAATTCCGGCAAGACCATCATCGGGCTCAACGTGCAGCCCTTCGACGCCGGCAAGCACCGGGCGCTGCCGCTGGTCGCGGACGCAGCCGAGGGACTGGCCGAGCTGGGTGCCGCCCTGGAGGACTGGAAGGCGCCAGCCGCCTGGACCGACAATGCGGCCAAGGGCAAGAAGGCCTGGCAGGCCGATGCGGCCAAGGTGACGGCCTCGACAAATGCCGCTTTCCCTTCCGACGCGCAGGTGATCGGCGCCGTGCAGCGTGCCATGGGTTCGGGCGTGACGCTGCTGCATGCGGCGGGCGGCCTGCCCGGCGAGTTGCACAAGCTCTGGCAGGCCTGCGCGCCTGGCTCCTATCATGCCGAATACGGTTTCTCGACCATGGGCTACGAGATTGCCGGCGGGCTCGGGACCAAGATGGCCAAGCCCGGCGAGGAGGTCGTGGTGATGATCGGTGACGGCTCCTACCTGATGCTGAATTCCGAGATCGCCACCTCGGTGATGCTCGGCTTGAAGCTGACCATCGTGCTGCTCGACAACCGCGGCTATGGCTGCATCAACCGGCTGCAGATGGCGACCGGCGGCGCCAACTTCAACAACCTGCTGAAGGACTCGCGCCACGAGATCCTGCCCGATGTCGACTTTGCCGCGCATGCGGCGAGCATGGGCGCGATATCGGAAAAGGTGCCGTCGATCGCGGAGCTGGAAAACGCGCTGCGGAAATCGAAACAGAACGACCGCACCACCGTTCTGGTCATCGACACCGATCCGCTGGTTTCCACCGAGGCCGGCGGCCACTGGTGGGATGTCGCGGTGCCGGAAGTCTCGGCGCGGCCGCAGGTCAACGCGGCCCGCAAGGCCTATGACGAGAAGCGGCAGATGCAGAGTGTGGGTGATTGAGGTTGGCGCTGCCCCTCACCCTTACCCTCTCCCCGTAAGGACGGAGAGAGGGGGATCGCAGACGTTGCCGCGCATTCCTTCTCCCCGTCCTCACGGGGAGAAGGTGCCGGCAGGCGGATGAGGGGCGGCGCGGCAAGGAAGAATTGAACTGTAAACTCGGAGCACCGACTTGAAAGCCAAACTGGGCATGTCCCCCATCGCGTGGTGGAACGACGATCTTGCCGAACTGAGCGACGACGTCTCGCTGGAAGAGTGCCTGCGCCAGTCGCGCTCGGCCGGTTTCACCGGCATGGAAATGGGCCGGCGTTTCCCCAACGACCCCGCCGTCATGCTGCCGATCCTGAAGGCGGCCGACGTGACGCTGTGCGGCGGCTGGTTTTCCGGCACGCTGGTCGATGAGGATATGTCGAAGAACAAGGACCGCATCCAGCCGATGATCGACCTGTTCAAGGCGGTCGACGCGCCCTGCATCGTCTATGGCGAGGTCGGCCGCTCGATCCAGGGCGACCGCTCCAGGCCGCTCGCGACCAAACCGAAACTGTCTGATGACGAGATGAAGGCCTATGGCCGGCGTCTGACCGAGTTCGGTGAATGGTGCGCCGAGCAGGGCATGCCGCTTTCCTACCACCACCACATGGCGGCCGTGGTAGAGACCGAGCCGGAGCTCGACGCCTTCATGCGCCATTCGGGGGCGGGGATTCCGCTGCTGCTCGATGCCGGCCATCTCGCCTTTGCCGGTGGCGACGTGCTGCGCGCCATCGACAACCACCACAAGCGCATCAGCCATGTGCATGTGAAGGATGTGCGCATGAGCGTGATCGACGGGCTCGATCGCACGAAACAGTCCTTCCTCGACGCCGTCGCGCTCGGCGCCTTCACCGTGCCGGGGGACGGCTCGCTCGATTTCGGCGCCATCGTGCAGCGCTTCGCCGACCATGGCTATGAGGGCTGGTTCGTGGTCGAGGCCGAGCAGGACCCGAAGAAGAACCCGCCGCTGAAGATGGCTGAGGTCGGCCACAAGGAGCTGATGCGGGTGATGACGGCTGCCGGTTACACGGTCCAGACGCAGGGCTTCCCGAATGCCTGACGCGGTGGGTTCACGGCGAGACAGGTTGCTGTAGATTGGCCCGATGAAAGATTCCGAGCATCCCTTCTTCAAGCCGCTGTGGCGGCGTGTCGCCGTCGTCGCGGTGTGCGTCATCTGGTCCATCATCGAGTTCGCCACCGGCACGCCGTTCTGGGGCGTCATCGCGCTCGGCTTCGCCGGCTACGGCGTCTGGCAGTTTTTCTACCTCTACAAGCCGGCGGAGGAAGCGAAGCCTCCGGTCGAGCCCAAGGAGTGAAGTGGTTTATGGCGCAGAGGTTTTGCGTATCGGATGCCGCGTGCGTGACGGATCGCATGCGTCGGTGATTGGCCGAAACGCTCTTCACTTCGTCATCCTAGGGCGGAGCAAGGAGCGCAGCGACGCGGCGCGGACCCTAGGATGACGAAGAGACGGGGCTTGTCGGCCAATCGCCAAGGGCTGTGACGCCCAGCAAACGGCGTCGTTGGTGCCGGCAGTCTGCCAGTGCCAATGTAATAGGAGACACACAATGTCGAAACTGCTCGTCAAAGCCGACAAGGGTCATGGCCGCGTCGCCCATGTGACGCCGAAGAGCGCCGGTTGGACTTACGTGGGTTTCGACCTGCACCGGCTGAAGCCGGGCCAGAGCGCCTCGGGCAGCACCGGCGACCGGGAGGTCTGCCTGGTCTTCGTCACCGGCAGAGGCGATGTCACCGCCGGCGGCAAGACGCTCGGCCTGCTCGGCGAGCGCATGTCGCCCTTCGACGGTAAGCCGTGGTCGGTCTATGTACCCCAGGGGGCGGAATGGTCGGTGACGGCGGCGACGGAGCTCGAGCTCGCTGTCTGCTCGGCGCCGGGGCTTGGCGGTGGCCTGCCGGTCCGGGTGATCGGTCCGGACGATCTCGGCCAGGAGGTGCGCGGCAAGGGCACCAACACGCGCTACGTCACCAACATCCTGCCGGAGGGCAAGCCGGCCGACTCGCTGCTGGTGGTCGAGGTCATCACACCCGGCGGCCACACATCGAGCTATCCGCCGCACAAGCACGACCAGGACAATCTGCCCGCCGAATCCTATCTCGAGGAAACCTATTACCACCGCCTCAACCCGCCGCAGGGATTTGCCTTCCAGCGCGTCTACACCGACGCCGACGAGCACGGTCATCGGGCGCTCGACGAGGCCATGGCGATCGAGGATGGCGACGTCGTGCTGGTGCCCAAGGGATATCACCCCTGCGCCGCCTGCCATGGCTACGACCTCTATTATCTCAATGTCATGGCCGGGCCGAAGCGGACGTGGAAGTTCCACAACGCCGCCGAGCACGAATGGTTGATGAAGGCGTGATCCGACCCTTTTGTCTGAAATCGTTGGTCCAGCCCGGAAAAATCGTCGGCTAAGGACTCTTGGGGTCGATTTGCCTTCGAAAACCCGTCAAAGCTTCGTCAATCCGTCATGGAAATCACCTATGGCAGCGGGACTGACGAGGACTTCCCATGCGTTATGCCATCTATTTCACCCCCCGGCAGGACGAACCGCTGGCGCGGATCGCCGCCAACTGGCTGGGCCGTGATCCCTTCGGCGCCGCGACCAGGCCGGTCGAGGCGGTTGCCGACCTGTCGGCGGCGGAAGTGGCGTTCCACACGGCCTCGGCGCGCCGCTATGGCTTCCATGCGACACTGAAGGCCCCGTTCCGCCTGGCCGCCAACGAGACCGAGACGTCGCTGCGCGCCGCGCTCGACCATTTTGCCGAGGCGACGCCGGTGGTCACGATCCCGCGCCTGGTCGTCAGCCAGATCGACGGTTTCTTCGCCCTCGTGCCGGAAGGCCCGCTGCCGCCGCTCAATCGCTTCGCCGACGACGTCGTGCGCGATTTCGACCGTTTTCGCGCGCCGCTGACGGAGGCCGAGATCGAGCGGCGCAGCCCGGACTCGCTGAAGCCGGCCGCGTTCCGCAACCTGTGCCAATGGGGCTATCCCTACGTCTTCGAGACCTTCCGTTTCCACATGACGCTGTCAGGCCGCGCCGGGCCGCAGGAAGCTCCGCGCCTGCGCGCCGCGATCGACAGCCTGTTTGCCGAGGTGCTGCAGCAGCCGGTGCTGGTGGATGCGCTGACGCTGTTTGTCGAACCCGAACCCGGTGCGCCGTTCCTGGTGCTTTCCCAGCATGCGCTTGGACGCCGCCCTGCCCGCAAGATCGCCTGAAAGAGCCTGCCCAGGACAGCGAAGCTGTCCGCAATAGCCAAGGACTGCCCGCAATGACCGCCGAAACCGTTCTTTCCAACGCCCGCATCGTGCTTGCCGACGAGATCCTGGAGGGATCGCTGGTGCTGCGTGACGGGCTGATCGCCGGCATCGACGCCGGCGCCGTCCGGGGCGGCGAGGACATGGGCGGCGACTATATCATTCCCGGCCTGGTCGAACTACACACCGACCATCTCGAAGGTCACTACGCACCGCGCCCCAAGGTGCGCTGGAACCCGATCGCGGCGGTGCTCGCGCATGATGCGCAGGTGGCGACCGCCGGCATCACCACCGTGCTCGACGCGCTGCGCGTCGGTATGGACGAGGACGCCGACCTTACCTCGGAGGATATCCGCAAGCTCGCCGACGCGATCGAGGACAGTGTCGAGCAGGAACGGCTGCGGGCGGACCATTTCATCCACCTGCGCTGCGAGGTCTCGGCGCCGGATTGCCTGAAGGCCTTCGCCAATTTCGAGACCGACGACAGGGTGAAGCTGGCATCGCTGATGGACCACGCGCCCGGCCAGCGCCAGTTCGTCAATCTGGAAACCTATGCCTACTACTACCAGCGCAAGCTGAAGCTGTCGGATCAGGATTTCAAGAAATTCTGCGAG
>NZ_JAFKIC010000219.1 GCF_017306585.1 Mesorhizobium sp.
GCGCGGCCTGCGGGCCGCTTGCCTCACGCCGTTGGTTATCCTGAGATCCCCACTCGGCTCATCGCCTTCCGATGGAGCTTTCCGGGCCTGGCCGCGTTGTCGGTGGCGGCGTCGACGCAAGTCGACGGTCATCGCTTCCGGAAAGGACAACCCCATGCATATTTCCCAGCTCACCCTCACGCCGCTCATCTCGCTGATAGCGGGCGTGCTGATCCTTATCATGCCACGGCTGCTGAACTACATCGTGGCGCTCTATCTGATCGTCGTCGGGTTGCTCGGTTTGTTCCCCCACCTCGCAAGCTGAAGCCCTCAGCCCTCGAAGAAGCGCAGCGCCGCCGCCACGATGGCTTCCGGCGCGTCTTCCTGCATGAGATGGCCGGAGCCGGGGATGAGCGTCAGGGCGCAACCCGGCAGTATGGCCGCCAGCCTGTGGCCGCTCTCCGGCGGGATCCAGCGGTCCTCTTCTCCCCACAACAAGGCCACGGGGCAGCGCAGGCCGGCGTAGAGCGGTTCGACCTCGTCGGTGAAACGCTGATCCATCTGGGCGATCTGCCTGTAGAAAGCCGGCTGGCCGACCGGCCCCATCCACGGGGCGATGTAGGGCTCCAGTTCGGTGTCCGACAGGGGCTTGAACGCGGCGCCCGAAACATAGGCCCTCAGGATCGCCGCCTGAATATAGTCCGGCACTCCGGCGAAGGCTGCTTCGTGCTGCCGGACATGCTGGACGAAAGGTGAGCCCCAGGGCCGCACCGCCACCGGATCGATCAGCAGCAGCCTGTCATAGTCGCGGCCGTCGATGAGGTGGGCGCGCAGGGCGGTGGCGCCGCCGAAATCATGGGCGATGACCTTCGGCCGGTCGAGCTTCCAGAAGGCCAGCATGGCCGCCAGCGCGCCGTTCTGGATGCCGAGCGAAACGTCCTGGCCTTCGCGCTTGCCGGATCGCCCATAGCCGGGAAGGTCGTAGAAATACAGCATATGGTCGCGTGCCAGTTCGGGAACGACCCGGTGCCAGACATGCGAGGAGAAGGGCGTGCATGCACGAGCACGATCGGAGGTCCGGAGCCGGCGGTTCCCCACGCGATGGGCGTCCCGTTCCAGTCAAATGTCCGTGTGGGCGTTGTCATGGTTTCACTACCCGGCAGTTCCTTCCAGTGACGATAATCCCCGGCGGCGCCATCCTGAATCGCCAAATTCTCACAGCAGGGTTCAATGCTGTTTACCCATCCCGCTGACGGCCGATGAGGACAGGATCTCGCAGGCAAGTGACCGGCCGTCGGTTTCAAGTTTCCCTTGAGGCAGTTGTCGGCTGCGATGCGGCAATAGCGCCATTGCTCTCGGCCCGGCTTTTCGCTATGTGCCTGAAAGATGTCTTCGAAGGGGTATTCCTATGGCTGATCACACGCCGACCGGTCCTGTAGAGCTGGGCGCGAAGATGGACTATGCCGAACACGACCGCACCTATGCCGGCTTTCTGGCGTTGGCCAAATACGGCTCGCTGTTTTGCGGCGCGCTGCTTATAGCGATGGCTTTCGGTTTCTTCGCGGGCGGCTTCTTCTCGGCGACCATCCTGTTCATCCTGATACTCGCCCTCGGCGCCTTCATTCTGCGATAGACCTTCCAGAACCCTCTTGCGGTGACGTTGCCGGGCATGCCGGCCGACAGTTCGCGCAAACAGGTTCCAGCCGAAAGGATCATGCGGTGGGACAGACGGTTTTCATCCCTCGTGAGCTAGACGCGAACGAGCCGCGCGTGGCGGCCTCTCCCGATACTGTGAAGCGTCTGGCCGGGCTTGGTTTCGATGTCGTCGTCGAAGCCGGTGCCGGCACAAGGTCGCGCATCCCAGACGAGGAATTCGCCAAGGCGGGTGCTGCCATCGGCAAGGCATCTGATGCCGCCAGGGCCGATGTGGTGCTCAAGGTCCGCCGGCCGACCGATGCCGAGCTCAAGAATTACAAAGCCGGCGCCGCGGTCATCGCCATCATGGACCCCTACGGCAACGATGCCGCAGTCGCAGCCCTGGCCAAGGCCGGCGTCACGGCCTTCTCGATGGAGTTCATGCCGCGCATCACCCGGGCGCAGTCGATGGACGTGCTGTCCTCGCAGGCCAATCTTGCCGGTTATCAGGCAGTGATCGACGGCGCCTCTGAATATGACCGCGCGTTGCCGATGATGATGACGGCGGCGGGCACGGTGCCGGCGGCGAAGGTCTTCATCATGGGCGTCGGCGTGGCCGGCCTGCAGGCGATCGCCACCGCGCGCCGCCTTGGCGCGGTCGTCACCGCCACCGATGTTCGCCCCGCCGCCAAGGAACAGGTCGCCTCGCTCGGCGCAAAGTTCCTGGCCGTCGAGGACGAGGAATTCAAGGCGGCCGAGACCGCCGGCGGCTATGCCAAGGAAATGTCCAAGGAATACCAGGCCAAGCAGGCGGCGCTGACATCAGAGCATATCGCCAAGCAGGACATCGTCATCACCACGGCGCTGATCCCGGGCCGCCCGGCGCCGAAGCTGGTCTCGGCGGCCATGGTCGCCTCGATGAAGCCGGGCTCGGTTCTCGTCGACCTCGCCGTCGAGCGCGGCGGCAATGTCGAGGGCGCCGAAGCCGGCAAGGTGGTGACCACGGCCAACGGCGTCAAGATCGTCGGCCACCTCAACGTGCCGGGCCGCGTCGCGGCGTCGGCGTCGCTGCTTTATGCGAAAAACCTGTTCGCCTTCCTCGAGACGCTGGTCGACAAGACGACCAAGACGCTCGCCATCAAGCGCGACGACGAACTGGTCAAGGCGACCATGCTGACCGACGGCGGCAAGGTGGTTCATCCGGCCTTCGCCAAGGCCGACCAGCAGCCTCATGTCGAGCCGGCCGCAATCCCGGCCACCACCATGGTTGCCGATGCCTCGGCGGCGCCGAAGAAGGCCGCGCCCAGGAAAACTGCCGCATCCAAGTCGCCCTCGTCCAAGCCGAAAGGGACCGCGTGATGGATCAGACCCTGCAGAAAGCCCTCGACCAGCTTGACCAGGCAAGTGCCGCCGTCCGGCTGGCGGTCCAGAACCTGGCGAATGCCCCGGGTGGCGCCGACGCGGCCGGCAACGCCGCGCACGCGCTTTCGGGCGGGGCGATCGATCCCTTCGTCTTCCGCTTCGCCATTTTCGTGCTGGCGATTTTCGTCGGCTACTATGTCGTCTGGTCGGTGACGCCAGCGCTGCATACGCCGCTCATGGCGGTCACGAACGCCATTTCATCAGTCATTGTCGTCGGCGCACTGCTTGCGGTCGGCATCGCGGCCTCCGGCGTCGCCGCCGGCTTCGGTTTCGTCGCGCTGATGCTGGTCTCGGTCAACATCTTCGGCGGCTTCCTCGTCACCCAGCGCATGCTGGCCATGTACAAGAAGAAGGACAAGTGACGTCCACTTCCGATCGGAGGACGTTCTCGGCTTTATAGGGGAGGGAGTGCATTGTTCAGGACGCTGCTTGCTCTCTTGCTTGCCGCCTTTCTCGTGGCTGGTCCCGCCTGGGCTCGCCCGCCCAAGGATGATGAAAAGCAGGCGCTGATTGCCAAGGTCGAGGAGTTCAAGACCGCGTTCGGGGCCAATGATATGGGCCATGTCTTCGGCATGATGCCGCCGCGCGTGCTCGACTATGTCGCGACCGCCAGTGGCGCTTCAGTCGGAGAGCTCCAGAAACAGATGCAGGCTGCCTGGGCCGATGTCCTGAAGACGGTGACGGTGGAATCTTTCACGATGGACGCGGATGGCGCGCAGTATCGCGAATTGGAAGACGGCACGCCCTTCGCGCTGCTTCCCACAGAGACGATCATGAGCATCGACAAGGACGGCCACAAGCAACGGGTGGCCGCCCGCAGTCAGACGCTGGGCCTGCTGGATGGGAGCCAATGGTACCTGGTTCGCATCGATGAGCCTAAACAGTTGACTGTAATAAGAAAAGTCTATCCCGAGTTCGAGAATGTCGAACTCCCCAAGGGTACAATGGAGGCATTGAACTAAGCCATGACGGTCAATCTCGCTTCCTTCCTGTACCTGGTTTCCGGCATCCTGTTCATCCTGGCTCTGCGCGGCCTGTCGCACCCGACCACCAGCCGCCAGGGCAATCTCTACGGCATGATCGGCATGGGCATCGCCATCGCCACCACGCTGGCGCTGGCAACCCCTTCGGCCGGGCGTTTCGGCCTGATCGTGCTCGGCCTTGCCATCGGCGGCGGCGTCGGCGCCGTCACCGCGCGCCGCATCGCCATGACGTCGATGCCGCAGCTGGTCGCCGCCTTCCACTCGCTGGTCGGCCTCGCGGCCGTTATGGTGGCGGCAGCCGCCATATACGCTCCGGAAAGCTTCGGCATCGGCACGACCGGTGACATCCATGCCCAGGCGCTGGTCGAAATGAGCCTGGGTGTCGCCATCGGCGCCATAACCTTCACCGGTTCGGTCATTGCCTTCCTGAAACTCGACGGCCGCATGTCCGGCAAGCCGATCATGATCGGCGGTCGTCATTTCATCAACGCGGCCCTTGGTATCGCGCTGGTCGTGCTCATCGTGCTGCTCGTCACCACCGAAGCCAAGCTCGTCTTCTGGCTGATCGTCGCCGCCTCACTGGTGCTCGGCGTGCTTCTGATCATCCCGATCGGTGGCGCCGACATGCCGGTCGTCGTCTCGATGCTGAATTCCTATTCCGGCTGGGCCGCCGCCGCGCTCGGCTTCACGCTGGGCAATCTGGCGCTGATCATCACCGGCGCATTGGTCGGCTCGTCCGGTGCGATCCTGTCCTACATCATGTGCAAGGGCATGAACCGGAGCTTCATCTCGGTCATCCTCGGCGGTTTCGGCGGCGAGACCGCCGCGGCCGCCGATGACGGCATCGAGCGCACCGTCAAGCAGGGCTCGGCCGACGACGCCGCCTATCTGATGATGAACGCGCAGAAGGTCATCATCGTGCCCGGCTACGGCATGGCGGTCGCCCAGGCGCAGCACGCGCTGCGCGAAATGGCCGACAAGCTCAAGGCCAACGGCGTCGACGTCAAATACGCCATCCATCCGGTCGCCGGCCGCATGCCCGGCCACATGAACGTCCTTCTGGCGGAAGCGAATGTCCCTTACGACGAAGTGTTCGAGCTCGAGGACATCAACTCCGAATTCGCGCAGGCCGATGTCGCCTACGTCATCGGCGCAAACGACGTCACCAACCCGTCCGCCCGCGACGACAAGTCGTCGCCGATCTACGGCATGCCGATCCTCGATGTCGACAAGGCGCGCACCTGCCTGTTCGTCAAGCGCTCGCTCGGCTCCGGCTATGCCGGCATCGACAACACGCTGTTCTACAAGGACGGCACCATGATGCTGCTCGGCGACGCCAAGAAGATGACCGAGGAAATCGTCAAGGCGATGGATCACTGACCCGCGAGCCCTTGCCCCTCGATGTGCCGGCGGAATGCCGGCGCGCGATCATCGCAGTCTATCCTCATCTTGCCGGCGCGGCATTCGCGGTCGCCGGCCGCGGCTGGCATAGCCTCGCCGTCGAGGACGGTCGCCATATCTTCAAGTTCCCGCAAGGGGAAGAGGCCGAGACGGCGCTGTTGCGCGAAGCGCGGCTGCTGGCCGCCCTGCGGCCGTTCGTTACGGCGCCGGTGCCGGATATGACGATCCATTCCGGCCCGCCGCTGTTTTCCATGCATGGCAAACTGCCCGGCCGGACGCTGGAGCCGGCAGACTACGCGAAGCTGGACGACACGGCCCGGGCGCGGTTGGCGGACGATCTCGCCCGGTTCTTCACCGAACTTCATGCCATCGATCCGTCCGTCATGCTGGCGGCAGGCGCCGAGCCGGTCGGCTGGTGGGACACGCAGAAGGACACGCTCGCGCCGATCTGGCCGCTCCTGCCGACGGAACTGCATGGAGAAGTCGAAGCGGCAATCAAGGCCTATCATGAACTCGGCCCCGATCCGCTCGGCGAGGTCTACGGCTTCTTCGACGCGCACGGCTGGAACATGGCGTTCGACCACGACCGGTCGCAACTCAACGGAATTTTCGACTTCGCCGATTCCGGCTTCGGCCCGCCGCATCGCGAATTCGTGCAGGTATCGCTCATCGATCCCGATCTCGCACTGCGCAGCATGCGCGCATACGCGGCGCGCAGCGGCAAAATGCTCGATCGGCGACGGGTATTCCTCCTTGCCGCCGCCATGAGACTCTCCGAGCTCGCGGGCGCCATCGAGACGGGCGAGGACGTGCCGATGATCCGGGATCTGGCGGTCGCCTGGCTACGGCAGCGCGCGATCCGGTAGTTCTGCTGCTCTTATAAGCCAAGATGACGGAAGGAATTGTCGAGGTCATGGATCATTGATCCCGCGGTTGCGCAGTCTCTGAATTGCAAAGAGCCCGGCTTAGAAAGCCGGGCTCTTTTTTCATTGTCGGAACAATGCTGGCTGGGATCAGCGCGTGGTGATGAAGACAGCCTCATCCTCGTCGCGCTGCCTGCCGCCGAGCGCTGCCGCCGCACTGGCAATGAAGGCGCCGACGACCAGCGACAATGCTCCCAGCAATGCGAAGGTGGCGCTGGCCTTCCTGGCCGTATCAGCCGCCTGCTTGGCCTTGACCTTGGCATCCTCGGCCTTGGCCAGGATCGCATCGACACGCGTCTTGGCGTCGGCTTCCGAAAGGCCTGTGCGAGCCGCGACCAGCTGCGCCAGATAGGTCTTGTCTTCGGCCGAGACCTCGCCGGCTGCCGCGCCGGCAATCAGGATGCGTGAGGCCTGGGATGCCGCCGCCGCGTCGTTCTGCGCGTTGGCGTTCGCCAGCTTGCTCGCATCCGCTGGACGGAAGAGCGAATCCACCAGATAGGAAGTCGCATTGTCGGTCGACACCGAGTCGGCATTCGAGGAGGCACCGGCGGATGCGCCGAGCGCAACGCCCGATACGACTGTCGATGCGGCCTGAACCCCGGACCCCAGCATGGATGTCAGCGCCGAGCCCAGAACGCCGACAACCAGCAAGGTCGCGAGCGCCCAGGCCAGGAAGCCATGCGCGGTGTCGCGGAAGAAGACTTCGTCGTTATGGACGTCGACCCATTTGGTACGCAGCCGCCCGGCTAGGTAGCCGCCGACACCCGACGACAGCCATTGGACGACGACCAGCCAAACTGCGGTCGATACGGCGAAGGTAGTGATCGACGCTCCTGACCCCGACCACGGCGAAATCATGCTCAAGCCCAAGCCCGAACCCAGCAGCATCAGGATAAAGCTCAGTGTGGAGGCGGCGAAGGCGCCGGCAATAATCGGGCCCCAGCTTATAGCCGAGGCGGACGATTCCGTCGAAACGGGACCATCGACAGTCGACAGGGTGGACTGCATGGCAGCCTCCTATCGTGCGAAAAGCATGATGAGAATGATGATCGGGATCGGAACCCCAAGCAACCAGAGCAAGATGCCGCGTCCCATGAATGCCTCCTGAGAAATCGTGATCGATGGTGTCACAATGTCCCGCGGCAGCTTCCGTTCCGGCGAACCGTGAAATGATTTTGTCTGCCGGCTATGGAACAATTTCGCGCGTCGCCGCGCGTCGATGCCGCAACGGTAATGTCGTTGTGATTTGACCCGCAGGTCGAGCCGGGCAAGAGCGAAAACGGACTCTCGCTTGCCTCGCGCCCATCGAGCCCCTCGGTGGCATCGCAACGCCATCCTCTTTCTGGTTCGGGAAGACAAATGCCCCTGAAGAGATTCCTCGCCGCGCGAAGCGCAATGGGCCGGTGGATGAGGGCCTCCGTCCGACATCCGGGTGCGATTGTTTTCGTCGCCCTGCTTTCATGCGTGCTCATCTGCGGCCCCTCGGCCGTTAGAGCCGGTGCGCCGGCTGGTTCGGCCACGGGGGACGCCGCGCCGCTGCCTTCCGTCGGCTTCGAAGTCGTTCATGTCACCAATGGCAGCGAACCCGCGTTGCTCGCCGGTATCTGGTACCCCACGTCAGGCGAACCGCGCGATGTACCGCTGGAAGGTATCAGCCAGCGCGTCGCGCCTTCAGGACCGCTGCAAGGCAGCGCGCTACCGCTTGTCGTCATCTCGCATGGCGGCGGCGGATCCTACGCCCGCCACTATGATACCGCGCTCGCGCTGGCGAGGGCCGGCTTCATCGTTGCGGCGGTCAGCCACGCCGGCGACACCTATGACGACCAGAGCAAGGTGCTGATGCCGTGGCGCCGGCCCGCCCAACTGAGCCGGCTCATCGATTTCATGCTGAAGGATTGGCGCGGGCACGCCGACATCGATCCGCAGCGCATCGGCGCCTTCGGGTTCTCGAACGGTGGCTTCACCGTGCTTGTCGAGGCAGGGGGAATACCCGACCTCGGCAGGATCGATCCGTATTGCGCGGCAAATCACAAGCACGACCTCTGCACCGCGCTGGCGAATGCCGGCGTTCACTCGGTCGCGGACGTGGTGCATCCACCACGGGACGCCTGGAAGGCGGATCCGCGAATCCGCGCCATCGCGGCCGCCGCGCCGGCATTCGGCTTCGCCTTCGACAAGGCCGGCCTTGCTTCGGTGCGAATACCGGTTCTGTTGTGGCGCGCCGCCGCCGACCGGCATCAACCCGATCCCTGGTATGAGGAGCACATACGCTCGATGCTGCCTCAACCGCCGGACTACCGTGTCGAGCCTCTGGCCGGCCACTATGCCTTCCTGCCGCCATGCAGCGCCAGGCGGCTCGCCGCCGCCCCCGATATCTGCACCGACGCGCCCGGCTTTGACCGGGCCGCGTTCCACCAGCGCCTGAATGCCGCGCTGGCGGCCTTCTTCAAGGCGTCGCTGCAACCTTAAATGTCGAGATTGGCCACCGACAGCGCGTTGTCCTGGATGAATTCGCGCCTTGGCTCCACCTCGTCGCCCATCAACCTTGAGAACAGGCTGTCGGCGTCGGTCGCGTCGCTGACCTTGACCTGCAGCAGCGAGCGCACATTCGGGTCCAGCGTGGTCTCCCACAGCTGTTCGGCATTCATCTCGCCGAGACCCTTGTAGCGCTGCATGGTCAGGCCCTTGCGGCCGGTAGCGAAGACCGCGTTGAGCAAGGCGATCGGTCCCGAAATGGTCTCGGAAACATCCTTGCGGCGCAGCACGGGCGGCGTCGCATAGACGTCGCTCAGCCGTTGCGCATAGCGGTCGAGCTGGCGCGCATCGGCCGAGTTGATCAGCCCGAGGTCGAGCTGGGCAAACTCCTTGACGCTGCGCACCGTGCGCTCGAACACATAGCCGCCGCTGCCGTCGTTCGAGGTCGACATGCGGCCGGTCCAGCCGCGCTCCGTGTCCTCGGCGATCAGGTCGAGCCGCGCTGCGATGCGTTCGGCCATGGCGTTGGCCCGGCCAAGGTCGGCGACGACATCGGCGTTGAGCCCGCCGGCAATGGCCGCCTGTTCGACGACGCCCCTGTTGTAGCGCGTGTGCAGGCCGTTGATCAGCTGGCGCACGGCGAGCGCGTCGTCGATGGCGCTGCGCAGGTCCTGGCCGGCGCGCACTTCGCCCGAACCAAGCGCGAGTGACGCCTCCTCGAGTCCGGAGCCGATGAGGAATTCCTCGAACGCGCTCTCGTTCTTGATGTATTGCGAGCTCTTGCCGCGCGTCACCTTGTAGAGCGGCGGCTGGGCGATATAGAGGTGCCCGCGCTCGATCAGTTCCGGCATCTGGCGGAAGAAGAAGGTCAGCAGCAAGGTCCTGATATGGGCGCCATCGACGTCGGCGTCGGTCATCAGGATGATCTTGTGGTAGCGCAGCTTGTCGGCGTTGAACTCGTCCTTGCCGATCGAGGTGCCGAGCGCGGTGATCAGCGTGCCGATCATGTCGGACGAAAGCATGCGGTCGAAGCGGGCGCGCTCGACATTCAGGATCTTGCCGCGCAGCGGCAGGATGGCCTGATTCTGGCGCGAGCGCCCCCCCTTGGCCGAGCCGCCGGCGGAATCACCCTCGACGATGAAGATTTCGGATTTCGCCGGATCACGTTCCTGGCAGTCGGCGAGCTTGCCGGGCAGGGATGTGACGCCGAGCGAGGTCTTGCGGGTGATGTCGCGCGCCTTGCGCGCGGCTTCGCGCGCGGCGGCTGCCTGGATCACCTTCTCGACCACCACCTTGCCTTCGGTGGGGTGCTCTTCCAGCCACGTGCCGAGCGCCTCGTTGACCAGCCCCTCGACCACCGGACGGACCTCCGAGGAAACCAGCTTGTCCTTGGTCTGCGAGGAGAATTTCGGATCGGGAACCTTGACCGACAGCACGGCGGTCAGCCCTTCGCGGCAATCGTCGCCGGTCAGCGCGACTTTTTCCTTCTTGGTCAGGCCCGAGGAATCGCCATAACCGGTGATCTGACGCGTCAGCGCGCCACGGAAACCGGCCAGATGGGTGCCGCCGTCGCGCTGCGGGATGTTGTTGGTGAAGGCCAGCACGTTCTCGTGGTAGCTGTCGTTCCACCACATCGCCACTTCGACGGTGATGCCGTCGCGTTCGGCGCGGATGGCGATCGGCTTCTCGATGAGGGGTTTCTTGACGCGATCGAGATATTTGACGAACTCTTCCAGGCCGCCGTCATAGTGCAATTCATGTTTCACGACATCGGCGTGACGGGCGTCGGTCAGAACGATGCGCACCCCGGAATTGAGGAAGGCGAGTTCGCGCAGCCGGTGTTCCAGCGTGCCGAAGTCGAACTCGACCATGGTGAAGGTCTCGGCCGACGGGAAGAAGGTGATCTCGCTGCCGCTGCGTCCTTCATTGGTGCCCGGCTGCTTGTCCTGCTCATAGCTGCCGGTCACTTTGAGGGGCGCGTCGGCATCGCCATGGGTGAAGCTCATTTCGAAGATCTGGCCGTTGCGACGTATCTTCAGCCTCAGCCAGGCAGACAGCGCGTTGACGACCGAAACGCCGACGCCGTGCAGGCCGCCGGAAACCTTGTAGGAATTCTGGTCGAATTTACCGCCGGCATGCAGCTGCGTCATGATCACTTCGGCCGCCGAAATGCCCTCGCTGGGGTGGATATCGGTCGGAATGCCGCGTCCGTTGTCGATCACGGTGACCGAACCATCGGGGTTGAGCGTCACCGAAACGAGGTCGGCATGCCCTGCCAGCGCCTCGTCGATGGCGTTGTCGACCACCTCATAGACCATGTGATGAAGGCCCGAACCGTCGTCGGTGTCGCCGATATACATGCCGGGCCGCTTGCGGACAGCGTCCAACCCCTTCAAAACCTTGATGGAATCGGCGCCGTATTCGGCTGGCCCGCCGTTGGTGTTCTCGGTCTGGTCGCTCATGAAAACCTGTTGTCTAGATGCCGCTTTTAAAGCGCGAAAAATCCGCCCCGAATCGCGCGTCTTATAAAGCGTAGATATAGGCGCTAAAGGCGGTTTTTCCAAGGTTTGCGGGCATTTCCGGGCCAAATCCCGAGCGGCAGCCGGCTATTTTTTTCGAGCGCCGAATTTGGCGATAAGGTCGCGCAAATATTTGATCGTGGATTTGTCCCTCGGCGCCAGCCGGCCCGTGCGGTCGAGCTCCAGCGTCAGGGTCAGCGCCTTGTTCAGCACGGCCTTCGGATCCTTGGCCACATAGGCATAGTTGATGTAGGCCTGCACCAGATCGAATTGCCAGATCGCATTGTTCGGATCGGACTGGGCCAGCCGCTGGCGGATGGCGAGGCTGGCCTCGAAGGCCTGCTTGGAGCCCTCGAAGTGGCGCTGCTTGGTCTCCAGCATGCCGATTTCCGACAGCGTGATCGACAGGTCGCGTTGCCAGTCGGAGTTGGCGGGGTCGAGCCTGGCCAGCCGATCGGCGATGGCTAGACTGTCCTGATAGGTGCGCAGCGCGCCGCCGACATCGCCCTGGACGTCGAGCACACCAGCGACCTTCTCCAGACACACCGACAGGTCGCGCTGCCACTCGGTATTGCCGGGGTCGGTCGCGGCAAGCTCGCGCGCCACGGACAGCGCCTGCCGGTAGGAATCGAGCGCCGCCGGCCAGTTCTCCTGGTCGCCGAGCGCATTGCCTGTTTTGCTGTAGCTGATCGACAGGTCGCGCTGCAAATCCGTGTTCTTCGGGTCGCGGCGCGCCATCTCTTCGGCGATCGCCTGGCTCTTCGCGTAGGCCGCGAGCGCGCCGGCGGCGTCGCCGCGCTCGCGCTTGAGATCGCCGATCCTCTCCAGGCTGACAGAGACGGCGCGCTGGCGCTCGGGATCGCCGGGTGCGTTCTCGGCCAGCGCCAGCCGGATTCTCAGGCTCTCCTCGAAGGCCGTCTGGGCGTCGTCCAGATGGCCGGCGCTTCGGCCAAGGTCGCCGATTTCATCGTAGGTAATGGTCAGGTCGCGCAGCAGAGAGGCGCTGCTCGGCTCGGCCTCCGCCAATTGCTGCTTGATCGACAGGCTTTGCTGATAGGCCTTGGCCGCCGCGCCGACATCGCCTTGCTTCGCCAGCACGCTGCCGATCTTGTCATTGGCCATGGCGAGATCGCCGAGCCAGCCTTTCTTGTCCGGCATGCTTGCGGTCAGGTCCTGCAGCATGTCCCTGGCCGCCTCGTAATGTTCCAGGGAGGTTGGCAGGTCGCCCTGCGCCATCTCTATGTTGGCGAGTTTGATATGGCTGATGGCGAGATCGCGCTTGACGCTCGGGTCGGTCTCCTGATGCGATCGCTGCTCGAGATTAGCCAAAAGGGCGGTAAAGGCGCGGCCGGCGGCTTCGACATTGCCCACGGTCGTATAGAGGATACCAAGTTCCTCCAGCGTGCGGCTCTGGCGGTCGGCCTGTTCGAGGTTGAGCGGGGTCTGCCCGGCCTCGCCATAAAGCGCCAGCACCGATTCATAGTCGCTGATGGCGGTGGCATAGTCGAGATCGGCGCGCGCCGCACCGCCGGAGAGGAAGCGCGTCGCGGCCTCGGACAGGGTCCGGCTGACGAAATTGGTCTTCAGCGCCTGGCGCGAGGCATTGTCGATGTCGGCGGCCTTGGCGAGGATGGCGCGCGCGCCGTCGAAGGCGCCAAGCGAGAGTTGTTGCTCGGCCTGCCGGCGCAATTCCGTTACCTGCGGATCGTCGGAAGCGAGCGTCTTCATCTCGCCGCGCACCTTGACGAAGGCATCGGCCGCCTCGCGCAGCCGGGCGTTCAGGCTCTCGGCCGAGAGGTGGCTGGTGTCGCTGCTGATCAGCGCGCCATAGAGCGGCGCCAGCGGCATGTCGGCATCGCTGGCGATCTGCTCGACCTCGCCGCGCATCTGCGGCGTCACCTCGGCCATGGCCAGCAGCAGCCGTTCGCGCTCCGGCAGCTGCTCCCTGGCAGTGGAGGCGAAGAACAGTTGCGGCAGGCCGCTCTCGACATAGGGCAACTGCTTGCCGCGGCTGAGGTCGTAGACCTCCTGCTGCACCAAAGTCAGCACGGAGCGGATTTCGAGCCCGTCGGTGCCGAGATATTTGGTCAGCGCCGCCGTGAAGGGCGAATTCTGCCCGCTGCCATCGGCGGCCGTTTCGCCGGGCGCCGCCGAAAAGGCGAACAGGATGTTTTCCGCCCGCCCGATGCGGCCAAGGCCCGGCTTGACCTTGTGGGCGACATCTTTGGCCAGCGAGGCCGCGCCGCGTCCTTCGCCGCCGCCTCCAGAGAACGGATCGCTGCGGCAGGCATCGAGCACGATCAGTCCGACCTTGGCGGTGGCGGTCACCGCATCGCGCACTTCTTCCAGCGGCAGGCTGGTCTTGTCCAGCGCGTCGAGCGAGGAGGCGTCGGCATCAACCGGCAGCAGCCGGTTGCCGCCCGAGATTTCGACGCCGTGGCCGGAGAAATAGACCAGCGCCACATCGGCGCCCCTGGCATCGTCGCGGAAATCGTCGAGCGCGCGGCGCATGCGCCTGAGGTCGCGGTTGGTTTCGAGAACGACCTCGAAACCGAGCTTCTTCAGGGCCGCTTCCATGGCCTCGCCGTCATGGACCGGATTGGCGAGGGGCCGGATCAGCCGGTAGTCATCGTCGGCCATGACCAATGCCACGCGCCGCTCGGCGGCCGCTGTGACGGTGGCTGCGAGCAGCAGCAGCAAGGCAAACAGCAAACGCAAGTCGAACCGCCCCCCGGCTCAGTCGTTTGCCGACAATTCCACCTCTTTATGGCGCGAGCAAGCCGGTTTGCCGACCTGCGATGGGTCTGCTCAGGCCGCCCGCATGGGCTTCAGCGCCTCGCTCCAGCGCGACAGCTCATCCAGCATGGTAGCGGCCCCGCCGGTCACCTGTTCGCTGGCGTTGAAGGCGCCTTTGTCGTCGAGCAGCTTCTGGTACATGGGCAGCGCGACGCCTTCCGGGATCGGCATGATGCCCACCGAAGTCAGCAATGGCTTCAGCGCCTGCGCCGCGCGCAGGCCGCCCGAGACGCCGCCATAGCTGAGGATGGCGGCGGGCTTGTACTTCCATTCGCGGGCCAGATAGTCGATCGCGTTGACGATCGCGGGGGCGGCGAAATAATTGTACTCCGGCGCCACGAAGACAAAGGCGTCCGCGGCATCGATCGCCTTCGACCAGGCCTTGGTGTGGTCGTTCTGGTAGTTGCCGAGCCTCGGATGATGCGGCTCGTCCAGCACCGGCAGATGAAACGCCGCGATATCGGTCAGCACCGGTTCGAATTTCCCGTGGCTCCGCGCGAATGTCTCCAGCCATTCGGCGAAGACCGGGCCGGCGCGGCCGGGCCGCGTGCTGCCGATGACGATGTTCAACTTGTGCTTCAAGGCGGGCTCCTGAGATTAGCGGTATCTGTTGGTGACTGTCACTACGGCAGAGCGCGCCGGCGGACAAGCCGGGACCCTTGATGGGCCTCTCACGATCGGATGAACAGACTGTCCGCCGCCACATCTCCCCGACCGTCGTGGGGCCTGCCGTTCGGTCACATGGACGCCCGCATTGCCAGCCACTACATTGGGGCAATAGCGGAGCATTTCATGGACACTCAGCCCGCCCCCTTCGTTCCCCCGGCGCCGAAGCCGCGCACGTCGCCGCCTTCGACGCTGGAGATGATCCGCATCGTCTACCGCAACCCGCTCGAATTGTGGGGCGAGCCGACCTACAACGAGCCCTGGATTTCCGCCAAGGGCGCCGGCGGACCGCTGGTCATTGCCAACGACCCCGGCCTCATCCGCCATGTGCTGGTCGACAACGCCAAGAATTACAAGATGGCGACGGTGCGCCAGAAGATCCTGCGGCCGATCCTGCGTGATGGCCTGCTGACGGCCGAGGGCGAAGTCTGGAAACGCTCGCGCAAGGCGATGGCGCCTGTCTTCACGCCGCGCCACATCTTCGGCTTCGCGCAGCCGATGCTGAAACGCACCAGGGAGTTCGTCACCCGCTACGAGGCCGGCGGCACGTCCGACATCGCCCACGACATGACGCTGCTGACCTACGACATACTGGCCGAGACGCTGTTCTCCGGCGAGATCGCGGGTGAGCCGGGCAGTTTCGCCAACGAGATCGACCGCCTGTTCGAGACCATGGGCCGGGTCGACCCGCTCGACCTCTTACGCGCGCCGGACTGGCTGCCGCGGCTGACCCGCATCCGTGGCCGCAAGACCATGGCCTATTTCCGCAAGATCGTGACCGACACGGTCAAGATGCGCGAGGAGAAGTTCCGGCGCGATCCCGATGCCGTGCCGCAGGATTTCCTGACGCTGCTGCTGAAGGCCGAAGGTCCCGACGGGCTGACGCGCGCCGAGGTCGAGGACAACATCATCACCTTCATCGGCGCCGGTCACGAGACCACCGCGCGGGCGCTTGGCTGGACGCTTTACTGCCTTGCCGAATCGCCCTGGGAACGTGACCGGGTCGAGCAGGAGATCGACGAGGTGCTGGCGCGCGAGCCAGATCCGACGAAGTGGCTCGACGCCATGCCTTTGACGCGTGCCGCCTTCGACGAGGCGCTCCGGCTCTATCCGCCGGCGCCGTCGATCAACCGCGAACCGATCGTGCCGGAAATGTGGAAGGACCTTTATATCCCCAAGCACGCAGCCGTGCTGGTCATGCCCTGGGTCGTACATCGGCACAGGAAGCTGTGGGACCGGCCCGACGCCTTCATGCCCGAACGCTTCCACCCGGGTAACCGCGAGAAGATCGACCGTTTCCAGTATCTGCCGTTCGGCGCCGGGCCGCGCGTCTGCATCGGCGCCAGTTTCGCCATGCAGGAGGCGATCATCGCGCTTGCCATCCTCCTGTCGCGCTTCCGCTTCGACACATCGGCCGAAACAAAGCCCTGGCCGGTGCAGAAACTGACGACGCAGCCGCAGGGCGGGTTACCGATGCAGATCACCGCCCGCTGTTAAGGGATATACCCTTTCTGGAAATCAAACCGCTGGCTTGCGCTGCTGGAACTGGCCGGCGGCGCGGAAGCGCCAGAGGTAGCTCGGCAGGATCGTCGCGATCGACTGCGGCTGGATGCCAAGCCCCGCGAGGGTCCGGTTGGCCTTGGCCGCCTCGTCCGAAACGATGTTGTGCTCGCGCAGCTGCATCACCTGGTCCTTGGTCAGCAGCGGATTGGGCAATAGGCCGAGGATCGAGGCCTGGATGTTGGCCACCCACCACGGCACTGGCACCAGCAGGCGCTTGCGCTCGATCACGGTAAGCAACTCCTCCATGCACTCCTTGAAGGTGAGCACATTGGGGCCGCCAAGCTCGTAAATCTGGCCGCCCTGGACCTTGCCTTCGACCGAGCGGGCCACTGCTTCGGCGACGTCGCCGACATAGACCGGCTGGAACTTGGTCTGGCCGCCGCCGATCAGCGGCAGCGCCGGCGAATAGCGCGCCATGTTGGCGAAGCGGTTGAAGAAACTGTCTTCGGGGCCGAAATTGATCGAAGGCCGCAGGATAACGGCGTCCGGGATCGTCTCCAGCACGGCCTGCTCGCCAAGCGCCTTGGTGCGGGCATAGTCCGATTCGGAGTCCGCGTCGGCGCCGAGTGCCGAAATGTGGGTGAGACCGGCGCCCACCGAGCGCGCCGCCTCGGCGACAGCGCGAGCGCCGAAGTCGTGCACGGCGGAGAATTTCTGCCGGCCGCTCTCATGCAGGATGGCGACGAGATTGACGACATGGTCGGCGCCCTGCACGGCGCGGTCGATAGACCAGCGCATGCGCACATTGGCCTGCACCGGCTGGATCTGGCCGACATTGCCGAGCGGCTGCAGATGGCCGGCAAGATCGGGACGGCGGCAGGCGACGCGGATGCGATAGCCGCGCTTGGCCAGCGCGCGCACCACATGGCGGCCGACAAAGCCGGACCCGCCAAAGACGACGATGAGCTTCGGGGTCTGCAGGATTTCGGTCATGGCTGGCTCCGGCGCTCTTTCCAGATGGCTTGGCTGAAGCCGTTTCATAGTCCGTTTTGCGCCAAAGGCAAAGGGCGACGCGTCGTCGCTGCCGCCCTTCTTCGCAGAGCAATTCCAGGAAAAGTGTTAAGCGGTTTTCCGTCCGGAATTGCGTCTAAACAAAGTCAGTCAGAACGCCTTGCCGATACGGGCGTCGACCGACTGCCTGTTGCCGCCGCGAATGACGAAAAACAGCAGCATCGCGGCCCATAGCAGCGACTTTTCGGCACCCGAAAAACCCTGCCCCAGGGTCACCCAGTGGAACCAGACCGTGACCAGCAGAACGAACAGGCCGGCGAAGGCGGCCGGACGCGTCAGCAGGCCGATGGCGATCAGGATGCCGCCGAAGAATTCGGTGCAGGCAAGCAGGGGCGACCAGAATACGCCGGGGTAAAAACCAAGCCCCTCGACCATTTCCACGGCGCCGAGCGGATTGACGATCTTCTGCGAGCCATGGATGGCGAGAAAGCCGCCCGCGACCACGCGCAGGACGGTCTCGCCAGCGTCGTGCAAAGCCGAATAGAGGCGTCCAAGCCCTGGAATGATCAGTTTGCCGCGGGAAGCGTCGGTGGTTACGGACATCGTAGCTCCTATCTCTGTGACGATCCCTCGCAACCGCCCGATGGCGGTGCCCAAGTCAAGTTAACAAAAGTTAACTATCATGGTCAGGTTTTAAGGCGTCGAGCTAGGGAACGCAGAAAACCCCGCCGAAGCGGGGTTTCCCGGGTGCAACTCATGTCGAACCAGGGTCTGACGAGGCGGCCTGACCTGAGACGGTATCAGCATGGCGTGAAGCAAGTACGCCCGCCCCGGCCCTGGACGCATCCGACAGAGGACACCGACCGGGCAAACCCGACCCGGACAGCTGTAGGTGGTGGGGTCGCGTTGAAAGGTTCACGACCGCGCGCAAAAAACCACCGCAGGGTTGTTGGTCCTGGATGCGGCACCGGTTCGAATGCGTTGAACGCGTTCATGAACCATCGCTGCGGGAAACGGCCGCGGCGCGCCTCAGGGCTTGCGGGGGCTGGCCGAAGCTTCTCAGAAACGCCCGGCGCATGCGCCCGGCATCGCCGAAGCCGCTTTCCATGGCGATGCGATCGAGCGGCGCGTGGCCGGTTTCGACCGCGATCCGCGCGGTCTCAAGGCGAAGCCGTTCGACGGCCTTGGCCGGCGTGGTGCCGGTCTCTGCCGCGAAGGCGCGGGCGAAATGCCGCGGGCTCATGGCGACGTGGTCGGCAAGACGTTCCACAGTCAGCGGCTGCGCCAACTCGCTGCGCATCCATTCGATGAGACCGACAAAGCGGCCGGTCTGTCCACCGATTTCGATAAGCGCGGAGAATTGCGACTGGCCTCCGGGCCGCCGTTGGTGAACGACAAGCTGCTGCGCGACGCGGCGCGCCAGGTCTGGCCCGAGATCGTCCTCGATGAGCGCCAGCGCGAGGTCGATGCCGGCCGAAATTCCGGCCGAGGTCCATATCGTGCCGTCCCTGATGAAGATGCGCTCGGCATCGAGTTTCACTGCGGGATAGCGGCGCGCGAAGTCATGCGTGCTCCACCAATGGGTGGTGGCGCGCCTGCCATCGAGAAGCCCTGCCTCGGCCAACAGATACGCACCGGTGCACACGCTTGCCGTTCGCCTTACGGCCGCCCGCTGCAGCCAGGCAACGATCTCCTGGGCCGCCGCCATGGAACGGATGATTTCGCCGCCGGAAATGATTGCCGTGTCGAGCGGCTCATCCGTCGACAGGGGCCGGGCCGTGAGACGCATGCCTGACGAACTCTCGATCTCGCCGCCACCGGGCGCCAATGTTTCGAGCGTGTAGCTTCCGGGACAGAAATTGTCCGCCAGCTCGAAGGCTCCGGCCGGACCGGCCGCATCCAGCAACTGGAAGCCGGGGTGAATGATGATTCCGATCTTCCGGCTCATGTCTGTTTTTGCCCGATATATGTCATTTCAGACAAATCCCGACAAGGCTAGGTTGATGTCAAGCATTTGGTCAAAAGGGCGAAGCCATGAGTTTGCGTATGATTTTGTGGAGTGGTCTGGGCGTCGTGCTGGTCCTCTTCGCGGCGGGCGCCACATGGCTGCTGTCGCTGCCGGCGGCGTCCATGGCCGCCGCTCAACCGGCAATCGAAGCCGGTGAGGCGCAGGTAACGCTCGCGGGGCTGAAGCCGCCGAAGCGCCAGCGCCCTTTGGTTGCGGTCGTCGGCATCAACGAGGGTACGGAAACCACCGACTATCTCATGCCCTACGGCATCTTGCGGCGCTCCGGCGTCGCCGATGTCGTGGCGCTGGCGACGCAGTCCGGACCGATGAAATTGCATCCTGCCTTGCAGATTGAGCCCGATGCGACAACGGCGGCGTTCGACGTCGAGCACCCGGACGGCGCCGACTACGTCATCGTGCCTGCCATGATGCGCGACGACGACGCCGAGGTGCTGGCCTGGATCAGGAGCCAGGCGGCCAAGGGGGCTACCGTGATCGGCATCTGCGCGGGCGCCAAGGTGGTCGGCGCCAGCGGGTTGCTCGACGGCAAGCGAGCGACGACGCATTGGTATTCCGTAGGCGAACTCGGCCAAAAACACCCGACCATTCGTTATGTCGCGGACCGGCGTTTCGTCGTGGACCGGGGTGTCGCGACGACCACCGGGATCACGGCTTCGATGCCGATGATGCTGACCCTGATCGAGGCCATTGCCGGCCGGGACAAGGCCGAAGCCGTCGGCCGTGATCTGGGTCTGGCGCAATGGGATGCGCGGCATGACAGCAGCGCCTTCAAGTTCACGCGCTCGTTCGCGCTGACGGCGATCGGCAACACGCTCGCCTTTCTGGGCCACGAGCAGCTCGGCATCCAGCTGGCGTCGGGCATGGACGAGGTATCGTTGGCTCTGGTTGCCGACACCTGGTCCAGAACCTTTCGCTCCGGTGCGGTCACGTTCGCGGACAGGGAAGGCGCGATCGTCAGCCGCGATGGCCTGCGGATATTGCCCGACAAGATCGTCATGGACTGGCCGGCCAAGCAGCTGGTCCCGGTCATCGCCGACCAGCGGCCGGCGAGGGCGCTTGACCAGGCGCTTCGGGATATCTCGGCTCGCTATGGCGTCCGCACGGCGGACTTCGTCGCGACACAACTCGAATATCCGGCGGGCGCGAGGTGAAGGCACCGTCACAAACACAGGGAACCGGCCGGATGTTCGGCCTCCGCAAATTCAGCCTGAATAGCGCTCGGCGAATTCGGAGATACGCTGAACCACCGCTTTTGGCGCCGTGATGCCGCGCGCCTGGGCCTTCTCGGAGGCTTCGGCCCGGGCGCGGCCCGGCACATGGACGCCGTAACGCCGGCGCAAGCGGTCGAGCTGGTCCTTCATGCGCTTTTCGAAGTCCGGATCGAGCAGCTTGGGTTCGACGGCAAGCACGAACAGGCCGGTTCCCGGGCTGTCCGGACCACCGGTGAACCAGGGTGCGTCGAGCGACCAGTTGGCGCCCGACAGGCCGGCGGCCAGCACCTCGACCATCAGCGCGATGTTGGCGCCGCGCTGGCCGCCAAAGGCGAGCATGGCGCCCTTCATGGCCGCCGCCGGATCGGTCGTCGGATTGCCGCTGGCGTCCAGCGCCCAGCCCTCCGGGATTTTCTTGCCATCCTCGGCGGCCTTGCGGATGTTGACGAAGGCGGTGGCGCTCGACGACTGGTCGATGACCAGCGGCGCGCCGTCGGCGGCGGGTGCTGCGAACGACATCGGGTTGGTGCAATAGACCGGCTTGACCGAGCCCGAGCCGGCGAGAACCGCCGGGCCATTGGTGGCGGCGAACGACACCAGGCCCTGTGCGGCGAGCCTTCGGGTGAAATAGCCGAGCGCGCCGCATGTATAGGCATTCTTCTGCGAGAAAATGGCGACGCCGAACAGTTTCGCGGCCTTGGCGAGGTCTTCGACGGTGCGATCGAACCCGGTATGCGCCAGCCCGCCGCGCGCGTCGGAAAGATAGACGGCCAGTGCCGGCCTCGTGATCACCGGATCGGCATTGCCGTCGATGCGCCCGGCTTCCAGCGCCTCGAGATAGTCGATGAAATGCGTCAGCCCGACGGTCGCCAGCCCTTCGGCCTCGGCCGCGATGATCGAGGCCGTCAGCGACTGTGCCGCCTCCTCATTGGCGCCGGCGCCAAGTGCTGCCATCCGGCATAGTCCTCTTGCCTGGTCGAGACTGAGTTGCATCATGGCTGTCCTGGTGTCGCTGTGGGCTGATTGCATTGGTGGCTCCGTGCCTAGCAGCACATGAGCAGACATTCGTGTTGAAAATCGTCCGCCACTGCAAGAAAAGCGGCGGACACCGCCGCTACTCCTCGCTTGTCTGCGCTCCTACCCGATCTTGACCGGGATGCGTCTCTCGATCCGGCTGAAGCCGAAGACGAGAATGCCTGTGATCACCATGTAGATCAGCGCCAGCAGCAGCAGAGGCTCGTAGGTGAGGTAGGTATCCTGCCGCACTTTCGAGGAAACGGCGAAGATGTCGATGACGCTGATCGTCGCCACCAAGGGTGTGGATTTCAGCTGCAGCACGGTTTCGCCGGTCAACGTCGGCAACGCCCTGTAAAACGCCTGCGGCAGCCAGATGCGCCGGAAGATTTTCCAGCGGCTCATGCCGAAGGCTCGGGCGGCTTCCAACTGGCCCTTCGGCACGCCGGCAAAGGCGCCGCGCATCACCTCGCCTTCATAACCGGCGAAGGACAGCGTCAGCGCCAGCACGCCGTACGGCCAGGCCTGCCTGAGATAGGGCCACATCCAGGATTCGCGGATCCAGGGATATTGCGGGAAGAGCGAACCCAGTCCGTAATAGAGCAACCAGAGCTGAAGCAGCAGCGGCGTGCCGCGGATGATGGTGCAGAAGACTTTGGCCGGCGCCGCGACCCAGAATGAGCCGGCGGCCTGCGCCAGCCCGACCGGCACGGCGATCATGAAGCCTAGCGCGCAGGTGACGGCCAGGATCCACAGGGCGCGCCAGATGCCCATCAGGCCCATTTCCCAATATTGCGGCAGCCAGTCCCAGCGCATGAAGAAGGCGGCGGACAGCACCAGCCCCAGCGCGATCAGGATCAGCACGATGCGATGCGGCTGCAGCCAGAGCGAGGCGCGCGCCGCGGTGTTGATGATGGCTGCCTCGCCCGCCATGACTATGCGTCCTTGATCGAGGGCATGCCGCGCCGTGCCCATTTTTCGGCCCGGCCAAGCAGGAAGTTCGAAACCAGCGTTACCGCCAGATAGAGCACCCCGGCTGCAAGATAGAATATCAGATAGGCCTTGGTGACGCCCGCCGCCTGCCGCGTCGCCAGCGTCAGTTCAAAGAAGCCGACGACGGCCAGCAGGGCCGTGTCCTTGGTGGCGATCAACCACAGATTGGCGAGGCCCGGAATGGCGAAGGGCAGCATTGCCGGTAGCGTAATGCGCCGCAGCATGAGGACCGGGGACATGCCGTAGGCGCGGGCGGCTTCGATCTGACCCTGCGGGATGGCCAGGATCGCGCCGCGGATGACTTCCGTCGAATAGGCGCCCTGGACGAAGCCGAGCACGGCGATGCCGGCCACCAGCCCGCTTATGTCGACACGCTGGTAGCCCATAGCGGTCAGCACCTGGTTTATCAGGTCGGTGCCGGCATAGTAGAGCAGCAGGATCAGCACCAGCTCCGGCACAGCGCGCACCACGGTGGTGTAGACCGCGAATAGGTCGCGCACGACAGGCCCGCCGTAAAGCTTGCCATAGGCGCCGCAGGTTCCGATCAGCAGGCCGACG
>NZ_JAFKIC010000220.1 GCF_017306585.1 Mesorhizobium sp.
GCGCGCCTTCCAGCGCCAGACCGGCCTGTCGCTGTCGACATGGTGCCAGCAGGCCTGCCTGTTCGCCGCCCTGCCGAGACTCGCCGACGGCGAGCCGATCACCAGGGTGGCGCTCGATCTGGGCTACGACAGCGTGCCGGCCTTCATCACCATGTTCAAGCGCATGCTCGGCTCCTCGCCGCGCGGCTACATGCGCGGCGCGCGCGACAGCGGGGAAAGCCCGCGGCGGCCAGCGCCGGATGCCGGAACCAGACTGTTGCCGCCGAGAGCATAGTGGGATCGGCCGTAGTTCGCGCCGCGTGTCCTTGTTGCGAGGTTTTCGGGCCGATTTTCGCCTGAAGAACCTGTGCGGGCCCAACGGATCGACGGGTCGCAGCTCCTGTTTCGGCACCAACCTGTCGCAGACGAACGTCAGTTCATCCAGAGATGACGCTTTCCACCGGGGCCGTTCTTCGCGCCTAATCCAGCCATGAGGGGTAACGCTGCCGGACAAAAGAGTATGCCGGCAAAGGTTATATTGTATAATTTGGAGAACTACCCACTTGAGTGAAATCAATTCTTCTTTACAATAGGATTCTTCTCTAAGGGGGCTTAGAGGCCAGGCTGACTCCGCAAGGCGTCAGCAGGTTAGAGAATATGGGGTTGCACCGGACCTGCGGCGCTTGCCGGCAGGGACGGTTCCTACGGGTGGGACAGTCTGAACATGGCCAACGGGCTCAAGGCTGCGCGGGACATCCGCGCGCTGTTTGAAGGCGGACATAGGGGAGCCTGGACGTGGCTCGGGCGCCTGTTCGTGATCCTCGGCGCTTTGTTCCTGCCGGCTCGCATGTGGATCAGCCAGCGGATCGCCGGGAACGCGCAACCGCGAACCTCGAAGCGACCGCTCTTCGCCGCGCTGGCGGGGCGGCTTCCCGATCTTGGTTCGCTGGCGGGCAGCTTCGGACGCAAGGGGCACGCCGTGGTGCTCGCGCTGTCGGCAATCCTGATCCTGCTCTCGCCGATCGCGGCAAGGGCAGCCGATGGCGATGGCTGCAACTATCTGAAGAACAATCCCACCGATTATGACAACGGCGCCTATGTCATCACCGCCGGTCCCGTCACTCGAGCGGCGCCTCCAGGCGGTCAGACCGGCATTACCAACTACGCGTTGGGAACTGTTCTCTACTACTCCTATACGGTTTCAGATCCTTCTATCACTGCCAGGCTGACCTATTCGGGACTGAGTGGCCTCGGCATCGATATCGTGCCTGCCACATCGACCGGAGGCAATGGATCATTCACCCTGCCGGTGGACGCCCGTGCGGTAACGCCTTCTGCTACGATTCCGGGTAGCGGCCCAGGCGGTACCGTGACCTGGACGGTCTATTGCGGCGTCCAGGCGAAGCAGGCTATCGCCACGGCCAGCGGCAC
This sequence comes from Mesorhizobium sp., assembly GCF_017306585.1. Taxonomy (GTDB): domain Bacteria; phylum Pseudomonadota; class Alphaproteobacteria; order Rhizobiales; family Rhizobiaceae; genus Mesorhizobium. The sequence goes on from NZ_JAFKIC010000220.1 coordinate 1,411, forward strand.
GATCGGCTCGCCGATGAATTTCACGCCGGTCACGGCATCCTTCGGCCGCGGAACCTACACCTACGCGCTGAGCGGCGGCACGCTGCCCACAGGCCTTTCGTTCAACACCGGCACGGGCGCGATCACCGGCACGCCGACGGCCGCGCTCACCGCCACCACCTTCACCGTCACCGTGACTACCCCGGCAGCGGGTTCGGCATCCCAGACCTTCCTGCTTACCGTCTCACCGCCGGTGCCCACCGTCACCGCCGTTTCGCCGGCTTCCGGTCCGACCGGAGGCGGCAACTCGGTGACGATCACTGGCACGGGCTTCTCGACGGCGAACGCAACCGGCGCGGTGCTCTTCGGCGCGACGCAGGCAAGCTATACGATCGACAGCAATACCCAGATCACCGCGACGGCGCCCGCCGGCACGACGGGCACGGTCGACATCACCGTCACGACGCCCGGCGGCACCAGCACGACCAGCGCGGCCGATCACTATACCTATCTCGCGCTGCCGACGGTCACGGCGATCTCGCCAACCTCCGGCCCGACCGCCGGCGGCACCTCGGTGACCATCACCGGCAGCGGATTCCTCGCAGCCCCGCCGGCAGGCGCGGTCACGTTCGGCGGCAATGCCGCGACCTATACGATCGTCACCGACACGCAGATTACCGCCACGTCACCCGCGGGCACCGCGGGTACGGTCGACGTCATCGTCACGACGCCCGGCGGCACCAGTGCGACCAGCGCGGCGGACCAGTTCACTTACGTCGCGGCACCGACGATCAGCGCGTCTTCGCCGGCGAGCGGTCCGACGGCGGGCGGGACCGGGGTGACGCTGACCGGCACCAACCTGACCGGTGCGACGCTGACGGTGGGCGGCGCGTCCGTGACCCCGACCGGCGCCGACGCAACCACGGTCACCTTCACCACGCCGGCCCATGCCGCCGGCGCGGTCAGTGTGGTCGTCACGACGCCGGGTGGCTCGGCTTCGACCAGCTTCACCTATGTCGCGGCTCCGGTCGGGAGTTCCTTTACGGCGTCCGCGGTCGCGTACAATGCCACGGCGGTGAACTTCAGCGTTGCCGGCCATGTCACGAACAGCCCGACCAGCTATGCGGTGGGCTCGGCGACCACGGCCAATGGCGGTTCGGTCTCCGTCAATTCCGCGGGGCTCGTCACCTATAGCGCGCCAACCGGATTTCGCGGCAATGACAGCTTCACCTTCACGGCGACCAATCTCGGCGGCACGTCAAGTCCGGCGACGGTTACAGTGCCGGTGAGCGACCCCGCGCTTACGTCGACGCTGACCGGCAGCGGCACGCGCGGCACTGCGCTCTCGGGTGTGCAGATCAACACCACCGGCGGCAGGACGCCCCATAGCTGCTCGACGACGCCGGCGTCGGGCGCGTTGCCCGCGGGCACGCAGCTCAATTCCAATTGCTCCATCAGCGGCACGCCAGAGGCGAGCGGCGCCTTCATCTTCACCGCCGAAGTGACCGACAGTTCGATGGGCACCGGCCCCTTCACCCAGCTGACCGGCTCGCTCACGCTCAGCATCGCCGCGCCGACGATCGGCCTGTCGCCGGCCGCCGGCTCGCTGCCGGGCGGTACCGTCGGCACCGGCTACTCACAAAGCTTCACGGCAAATGGTGGCACGTCGGGCTATGGCTATGCGAGCACCAGCGGCACACTGCCTCCCGGGCTGACCTTGGCGGGCAATACACTTGCGGGCACGCCGACCGCCACCGGCACGTTCGATTTCGACATCACCGCGACCGACAGTTCGACCGCAGGCAGCGGCGGCCCCTATACCGTGACCCAGAGCTATAAGATCGTCGTCGGTTCGGGCACCCAGACCATCAGCTTCGATCCCCTGTCCAACATCTCGTTGTCGTCGACTCCGCCGCCGCTCTCGGCTACCGCGAGTTCCGGCCTGACGGTCGCTTTCGCCTCGACCACGCCGGCCGTCTGCACCGTTTCCGGCACCACTGTGACGCTGGTCGACCTTGGTCTCTGCTCGATCACCGCCAGCCAGGCGGGCGACGCCGATTGGAGCCCGGCGAGCGACGTCCTGCAGAGCTTCACGGTGACGCCGGCCACTCTGGTGATAACGCCGGCTGCCGCCACGGGCCTTCAGGTGGGCGTTGCCTATTCCCAGGCCAACACGGCCTCGGGCGGTCTCACCCCCTATAGCTATGCGCTCAATGCCGGCGCATTCGTGCCGGGCACGAGCCTCAATCCGGCGACGGGCACGGTTTCGGGTACGCCGACCGTGGCGGGCTCGTTCAGCTATATCGTCCAGGTTACCGACAGCCAGGGTCCGTCGGTAACCGCGACGACGCCCGTCACCACGGTGACGATCGCCAAAGGCAACCAGACGATCGGCTTTACCTCGACCGCGCCGACCGGCGCGAAGGCGGGCGGGGCGTCTTACACGATAGCGGCTTCGAGCACTGCCGGTCTGGGCGTGTCCTATTCGCTCGACGGTTCCAGCACGGGCTGCGAGGTTGCGGGCGACACCGTCACCTTCACCAGCACGGGCACCTGCGTCATCAACGCCGATCAGCCTGGCGACTCAAACTGGAACCCGGCGCCGCAGATCCAGCAAAGCTTCGCGGTCGGCAAGGCAACGCCGACCCTCTCCGTCTCCGCTTCCGACAGCGCTCCGACGCTCGGCGCTTCGGTGACCTTCACCGCGGAACTGACCGCCAGCGCATCGCCGACCGGAACCGTCACCTTCAAGGACGGCTCGACCACGATCGGGACCGGCACGATTTCCGGAACGACGGCGACCTATTCGACCACGGTGCTGAGTGTCGGCGAGCATACGATCACCGCCGAATATGCCGGCGACACCGAAAATAACGGTGCGACCTCGGCTGCCATCACCGTCACGGTCGCAAAGGCCACGCCGACGCTCGCCGTCTCCGCATCCGACAGCGCCCCGGTGCTCGGCGCTTCGGTGACCTTCACCGCGGAGCTGACCGGCGGCGCGTCGCCGACTGGAACCGTCACCTTCAAGGACGGCTCGACCACGCTCGGGACCCGCACGATTTCCGGCACGACGGCGACCTACTCGACCACGGCGCTGACCGTCGGCGGGCATTCGATCACCGCCGAATATGCCGGTGACGCCGACAATGCCGACGCGACCTCGGCTGCGATCACCGTCACGGTCGCGAAGGCCGTGCCGACGCTCACTGTCTCGGCGTCCGACAGCGCGCCGGCATTCGCCGCTTCGGTAACATTCACCGCGGAGCTTACCGGCGGTGCGTCGCCGACCGGAACCGTCACCTTCAAGGACGGTTCGACGACCCTTGGGACCGGGACGATTTCCGGGACGACGGCGACCTATTCGACCACGGCGCTGACCGTCGGCGGGCATTCCATCACCGCCGAATATACCGGTGACGCCAACAATGCCGTCGCGACATCGGCTGCGATCACCGTCACGGTCGCAAAGGCCGTGCCGACGCTCACTGTCTCGGCTTCCAACAGCAACCCCGTATTCGGCGCTTCGGTAACATTCACCGCGGAACTGACCGGCGGCACGTCGCCGACCGGAACCGTCACCTTCACCGACGGCTCGACCACGCTCGGGACCGGCACGGTGTCCGGGACGACGGCGACCTACTCGACCGCGTCGCTGAGCGTCGGCGGGCATTCCATCACCGCCGAATACACTGGCGACGCCGACAATGCCGCCGTCACCTCGTCCGCCATCACCGTCACGGTCAAGCCGACTCCGGTCTTCACCTTCTCCCCCGCCGGCGGCGCCTTGAAGGACGCCATGGCAGGCGAGGACTATAGCCAACCGATTTCCGCGACAGGCGGAAATGGTACGCTGACCTATAGTCTCACCTCCGGGGCTTTGCCCCAAGGCATGACGCTCCTCTCGTCGGGCGAACTCACCGGTCCGCTCGACGCGGGCGCGGAGGCGAAGGACTACAATTTCACCATCGAAGTCCGAGATGGCGACGGCGCCACCGGAACGGCAAGCTATACGATCAAGGTCAGGCAACGCGCCGTCACCGTCACCGACAAGAGCATCGACGTGTCGGCTGGCGGATCGCCTGGCAACGTCAACCTGGAAGTCGGTGCCACCGGCGGCCCATTCACCTCGGCGGACCTGGTTTTCGTCGAGCCGGCGAATGCCGGCACGGCGAGCATCGTCCTGGGCGAATTCGCTGCTCTAGGCCCTACGCCTCTCGCCTGGTATCTGAAGTTCGTCCCGAACCCGGCCTATTCCGGCACGGCGAAGGTGGGCTTCACCCTGACCAGTGCGCTCGGCGTTTCCAACACTGGAACCGTGACCTACAAGCTCGGCTACGATGCCGCCGAGGTCACGGACGAAATCGATAGTCTCGTGCACGGCTTCGTCCGCTCGCGCCAGAGCATGATCTCCTCGACGATCAAGGTGCCGGGCCTTCTGGAACGGCGGCGAATGGAAAACGCCACCGACCCTCTCTCCGCCCGCATGGCGCCGTCGGAAACCGGCTTTACCGGCAGTTTCTCCTCCAGCCTGGCACAGTTGGAATCCGCCAGGGACAATGCGGACGGTGCCTCCGGCCATGCCCCGCTATTCAACATCTGGATCGACAGCACGTTCATGCTGCACCATGGCGAGCAGAACGACGACAACCGCTGGGGCAATTTCGCGATGGTCAGCCTGGGCGCCGACTATCTCCTTTCGGAAAAGGCGCTGGTCGGCCTGTCCTTCCACTACGACCGCATGACGGACCCGACAAACGAGGATGCCAAGCTGACGGGCAATGGCTGGCTTGCCGGCCCCTATGCCTCGTTCGAAATAGGCAAGGGCGTATTCTGGGATACGAGCCTGCTCTACGGCGGCTCGGCCAACAACATCGACACGGCCTTCTGGGACGGCTCTTTCGACACCAAGCGCTGGATGGTCGACACATCGGTCACCGGAGAATGGCAATTGGGCGGGGACACGGTTCTAACCCCGAGGCTCAGGGCTCTCTACTTCTCCGAAAGGGTCGACGACTATGCGGTAAAGAACGCTGCCGGCGACACGATTTCCCTTGAAGGCTTCGACGAGGAACAGTTCCGGGTCAGCCTCGCGGCGGAAGTCACCCGGTCGTTTACGCTCGGCAACGACATGGTGTTTACGCCCAAGCTCGGGGTGACGGGTGGCTTTTCAGGTCTCGACGGTTCCGGTGCCTTCGGTTCATTCTCGGCCGGCCTGGCGCTGCAAACCCAGAATGCCTGGATGATCGACGCCAGCCTGTTGCTCAATATCGAGGGTGATGGCCAGCAGTCTGTCGGGGCAAAGGCCGGCGTCAGCAACAGGTTCTAGAGCTGTCCGGCGTTTCATGGAATCGCCGAACGGCTCCAGCTCTCCCCGGAAACGCCGCGGCTCGCGGCTTTAGTTTCGCTCTTGGGGACCGTAGGAGCCATTGCCGTCGAAAAGGATTGCGAGACCATGTTCGGCCGCGCATGCAGCGATTATGAGTTCGAACGCTTCCCCGCTGACGGGCAAATTTGGCATCACTTCTCGGATCGCGGTTTCAGCCTGGTTGATTGAGACCATCTGACGCCGCTTCTTTCGAATTTTGCAGTACTGGACGACCAAGGTGTTCAGTCGCTGCACTTCGGCATCTTGAACAAACATCACTTCGCTTCTGCTTTCCGCTGTCCGATCCCATCACATCAAAATGGGCGGCAGCTTCCCTGGTTCCTCGGTGCGGATATTGCGCGGGCGTTCCAACCCGTCACTTTCCAGCACCGAAGAAGGTTCTGATCATCCTGAAGAACGCGGGTCCTTGCGATAGGCCAGCGTATTTGAGATGTGGGACGTGTCCTGTGGGCCGGTGAGCCAGCCCGAGGCGTATCTCCTCGCGTCCCGCGAAAGCAACTGCCTGGGATCTCAGCACAAATTGGTGGAAGGTCTCTCGGTCATTTTCGACCACGCGGACAAACCAGCCGCCAAAACCCGGCGTCAGCTGCACACAAGCTTCGAGGCCAATAGGGTCGCCTTGTGGGAGAACACTCACAGCCTTTCTCCGTATCGCGGGCAAAAGCTCGACTGTTCCGGCGACCGTAGCGCGCCAAGGTGACTGCGCTGTGACAGGAGCTCTGGCGCCCGACCGGCGACCGCCTTGGCTATCAGGCCTTCTTGCCCATTGGACTGTCATTTGCCCGCAACAATATCGGGGTAGCGTCGTTCGGCGAGAGAGCCCGATCTTTGTTCAGCGCGGGCAGAACGGCGAAACCGGTCATGGGTCGGGGCCGAGGCATCAGGCAAGTAGCGGATGTGCTGAGAACCGAGGGCCTTGGCCGGTTCCTGCAGTTGTCTGCCTTATCCCTGAGCGAGCCGATCAGGACGCAGAGGCTTCATCGCCGCGTCGCTGTCGACGCAAGGCAGGCATTGTCCAAGCTTGGGGAAACGCGACAAAGTCGCGGATTGTTTATCGATTGCGGGTCCAACATCGGCCAAGGGTATAAGTTCTTTTCCCGGTATTACACGCTCGACCGCTACGACTATGTTCTTGTCGAGCCCAACAAGAATTGCCTGCCGCACCTTCAGGCATTGCGCTCGGAAAAAGCGGCGATGGAGATCATCGCCAAGGCGGCAAGCGTGAAAGACGGCTATGCCGAACTATTCGGTCCCCCTCCAGACCGGTCGGAACCCACCCATGAAGGGTGCTCGATAGTCCAGAGCCACAATGCGGGTCTGTATCAATCGCAACCATTCGCGGCGGACCTTGTCGAAACGTTTTCGCTCTCACAGATGGTTCGGGACAGGCGTGGGCTCTACGATGTGGTCGTTCTCAAACTCGATGTGGAAGGGGCTGAGTACGACATTCTTGACGATATGATCCGTTCCGGGACCCATCGCGATCTCCACGCTGCCTATGTGGAATTCCACTCTCATTATGCGAGTAATTCCGAAAGGCGGAACAACGGCGCCGTGGAGCGCAAAATCATGCATGAATTTCGGGAAGCCGGCACGCGGATAAGCAGGTGGATATAGCCTCTGCCATCGACATGAAGGCTGCTTTCCCAACGTGAGGAACCAATGCATGTCGCGCAAAAGTGACCTCGGTTTTGCGACAACGACATGCATCAGAAAACGACCTAAAGCGCGTCGTGTGAATCCGTTTTCACGCGCCGCGCTTTAGGGCGGTTCAGCGTTTGATGGAATCGCCGAACCGCTCTAACTCTTTGTTTTTACGCAATTCCGGACGGAAAACCGTTTCACACTTTTCCTGGAATTGCTCTAGTCGAACAGGCTCGACACCGATTCCTCGGTGGCGGTGCGCGAGATGGCCTCGCCCATCAGGTCGGCGATCGAGATGACACGGATGTTGGGGGCGTCGAGCACGCCCTGCGTCGGCTGGATGGAATCGGTGATCACCAGTTCCTGCAGCTTCGAGCCGCTGATGCGGGCCACCGCGCCGCCCGACAGCACGCCATGGGTGATGTAGGCGGTGACGCTAGTGGCGCCATTGGCCAGCAGCGCGTCGGCGGCGTTGCACAGCGTGCCGCCGGAATCGACGATGTCGTCGATCAGCAGGCAGTCCTTGCCGGCGACGGCGCCGATGATGTTCATGACTTCCGATTCGCCGGGCCGCTCACGGCGCTTGTCGACGATGGCGAGCTGGGCGTCGAAGCGCTTGGCCAGCGCACGCGCCCGCACCACGCCGCCAATGTCGGGCGATACGACCACGACGTTGCCGAGCTGCTTGTATTTGGCCTTCACGTCGCGGGCCATGACCGGGACCGAGAACAGATTGTCGGTCGGAATGTCGAAGAAACCCTGGATCTGGCCGGCATGCAGGTCGAGCGTCAGGACGCGGTTGACGCCGGCGCGGGCGATCATGTTGGCGACCAGCTTGGCCGAGATCGGCGTGCGGCCCGATGCCCGGCGATCCTGTCGTGCATAACCGAAATAAGGGATGACGGCCGTGATGCGCCTGGCCGAGGAGCGCATGAAGGCATCGACCATGATGAGCAGTTCCATCAGATGGTCGTTGGTCGGGAAAGAGGTGGACTGGAGGACGAAGACGTCCTCGCCGCGCACGTTTTCCTGGATTTCGACGAAGATTTCCTGGTCGGCGAAGCGCCTGACACTGGCCTTGCCCAGCGGGATGTTGAGATAGCGGGCGACCGCTTCAGCCAGCACCCTGTTGGAATTGCCTGCGAAGAGTTTCATGCACCGTTCCTGGTGGAGGATGGAGAGCCCCAACAGACTCGCCTGCGCCCTTTAACCGGGCTTTTAGCGGCCCGCGCCGGTATTGCAAGCGGGAATCCGCCGGCTAATCCCAAGAAAGCTTCGCGTCGCCGGCGGGCAACACCTCAGCCCGCGCTGCCGCCGAGAAACGCCGCGAACTGGTCGATGGTCTGATCGGCGATCGCCTGCATGGTCGCGGGCGCCACCGCCTTCCAGCTGTCGGCGCCCGCGCCGGCGCCCGAATTCGCCGAAGGCGCCTTCATCTGGCCGTTGATGCGGTGCAGCCGGTTGCCGGAGGGGTCATAGACGTCCCAGACATAGATGACGGTGGTGTCCTTGCCCTCGGACATGGTCGAGAAATAGCCCTTCAGCACATGGGTCGCGGTCTGGTCCTGGCTGCCGGCGAGCGTGATGCCGCGCTGCTTGGCGCGTGCCTGCAGCTCCGCCGTCAGCGGCGTGGCGGCATCCACCGAAGCGCCGACGATCGGCGCGATCTGCAGGCGCGTCTTGGCAAGGACGGCAGCGCTCGGGGCTGGTGCGGTGGCGGCGGCAGGAGCGCCGGCCGTCGTCGCGGCAGGGGCGGCAACGGCGCCGACACTGCCTTGCGTAGCCGGCGCCGGCGTCGCCGAGGCGGCCGGCGGGGTGATGGCGGAGGGTTCGAGAACGTCTTTTGCGTTGGTGCAGGCGGCAAGCGCCAATGCCACGAGCAATGACACGGTCGTCACATGCGATCGTCTCATTTGCCTTCTAACTCCTTGGCGAATAACGCCTCCCATTATGGATTCACTGCACGATCAAGTCGAGATCATGGCGGGAAAGCGGCTTCGGCTGGGATTCGGTGGTGAGGTAGGTGCGGCCAAGCGTCATTGCCGTCTCGGTCTCGGAATCCATGATGATCATGTGGGCGAACAGCGTCATGTTGGGCGCGATCGGCTCCGGATTGCCCTGGTAGAACATCGGCATGTCCATCCAGGACGGCGTGAAGCGGGCGCCGACCGAATAGCCGCACGCATTCAGCCGATGCTTGGTCAGGCCGTGCGCTTCCATGGTGCGGGCGTGCGCGTCGAACACGTCGCCGAAGGTGTTGCCCGGCGTCATCGCCTTTTCGACGGCGAGAAGTGCCGCACGCGCGGCATCGAAAAGCTCCTGATGGCGCTTGGAGACCTTGCCGGTCAGCACCGTGCGCATCATCGGCGCGTGGTAGTGGTGGAAGACGCCGGCCCATTCGAGCGTCAGCTGGTCGTTCTTGGTGAGCTTGCGGCGGCCGGCCTTGTAGCGGCACAGAAGCGCATCGACGCCGGAGCCGATGATGAACTCGTTGGCCGGATAGTCGCCGCCGCCGGCGAAGATCGCGCCTTGCATGGCGGCCAGGATCAGCGCCTCGTCGCCGCCCTGCTTGATGAGCGGCAGCGCGGCGTCGAGCGCGTCGTCGGAGAGATTGGCGGCTTTCTCGGCCTTGGCGATCTCGGCGGGGCTCTTGAACAGGCGCAGCCGGCCGACGATGCCGGAGGCGTCGGCGATCTGGCCGAATGTCTGTAGCTGCTCGTCCAGCCGGCGGCCATTATAGGCGGTCAGGCCATGCGTGTCGTACTCGACGCCGATGCGGGCGCCGAGCAGGTCGAGTTCGTTGAGCAGGTTGCGCAGGTCGACCGCCGGGTTGGCGCCGTCGCGGTCTGTCCACAGCACGATGTTGTCGATGATCGAGGTCTGACGTGCCTGGCGCAGGTCGGCCGAACGGGTCAGAAGCACCATCGAGCCGTCGGCCTTCACCACCAGACACTGGAAGAAGCAGAAGCCGAACGTGTCGTAGCCGGTCAGCCAGTACATGCTCTCCTGCGCGAACAGCAGGATGGCGTCGAGCTTCTTCTCGGCCATCTCGATCATCAGCCGGTCGCGCCGCGCGTCGAATTCGGATCGTTCAAAATGCAGCGCCATTATTCATTCTCCAAAACAATTGCCGAAACCTGCCGGCCATAATCGGGTTCCCCGCGGTGCGTGGTGCGCCGGTAGGAGTAGAAAAGATCTTCTTCCGCATAGGTACAGCGGCCGAGGCCCTCGGCGCTCACGCCGGCCTCGAGAAGCCGGTCGATCGTGTAGCGATTGAGGTCGAACATCGAGTGGCCGGCATTCGCCGAAGGCGCGAAATAGCGTGCGTTCCGGCTGTCGGCCTCGACGAAGCGGGCGACGAATTCCGGCCCGACCTCGTAATTGTCGGGACCGATCGAAGGGCCAAGCACGGCGACGATGTTCTCGCGGCGGGCGCCGAGGCCCTCCATGGCGGCAATGGTGTTTTCCAGCACGCCGGTGAAAGCACCTTTCCAGCCGGCATGCGCCGCGCCGATGATGCGCGCGCCGGCATCGGCGAACAGGACCGGGCCGCAATCGGCGGTCGAAGCGCCGATGGCTATGCCGGGCCGGTCGGTGACGATGGCGTCGGCCTTGGGCCGCTCGCCGGCGAAAGGCTCACGGGCGACGATGACATCGGGCGAATGGATCTGCCAGGCGGTCAACAGATGGCTTGCCGGCACGCCCATCCAGTCGGCGACACGGCGGCGGTTCTCGGCAACCAGCGCCTGATCGTCATCCGATCCGGAGCCGATGTTGAGGCCCTGATAGATGCCTGTCGAGACGCCGCCGGTGCGGGTGAAATAGCCGTGGCGGATGCCTTGTGCCCGTGCCTTGTCCAGCAGCGGCGACCGAACGGGATCCGGTTTGGTCTGAATAAGCATGCGGGCGTTGTTGTCCGTGTGGCAGGTTTCGTCAAGAAAAAGCGGCCGGCGGTCCGGCCGCATTTCTACGGACGGGAGATTGGGAGGCGCGGCGGTGAAAAGTCAATCCGCCGTCGCAAATGGCCTCAACGTCGCGCCGGGCTGCAATACCGCAAGCACCTTGAACAGATCGCCCATGGCCTGCGGCCCGGCGAGGCGTTCGACATCGCCTGATATTTTGTCACGCACGGCCTGGGTGGCGTCCGCGCCGAGCCGGCCGGCGCGCTCAAGGATGCCCATGCCAAGCAGGAAGTTACCCTGCGTCGACAGATGGACGTTGAGCCCATGCGCGCGCACGGTCGCGGCCAGGGCGGCGAAATCGACATGGGAGGTGAGGTCGGCTTCGCCGGGATTGGCCAGCACATCTTCGTGACCGTGCCGGCGCAAGGCCTGCAGCGTGTCGCCGACACCCGGCTGGAGGTGGCCGTAGTCGAGGAACAGCCCGGCGCCGCCGTGGCGGGCTATCCGCCCGGCGATGGCGGCCATCAGGGCCGTGCGCGCCGGCGCCAGTTCCGCGATCGCACCTTGCGGTGCATCGTCGGCATCGGCCGGCAAAAGCGTCGGATCAACCGAGCCGGCGCCGGCGAAGAAGCAAAGCGCGTCCTTGTCATCGAGGCCGACAACGCGTTCGCGCCAGCCCTGGCCCACGCGCACGAACTGCCGGACAGGAACCGCATCGAACAACTCGTTGCCGACGATGAGCAGCGGCTGATCGGGTAGCGCCTCGATGGTTTCGTGCCAGCGGATCGCGAACGGCGTCGTGCCGAGCGTCTGCTTCTGGATTTCGGTCAGGCGCGGGCTGGTCTCGATCATGGCGAAGCCGGCGCCATTGGCCAGCGTCGGGTCGAGCCGCGACAGGGTGCGCAGCATGTCCTTCATCAGCGTGCCGCGGCCGGGACCGATCTCGGCGATGGTGACCGGCGTCGGCCGGCCGATCGCCATCCAGGCCTGGTAGAGCCAGACGGCGACGAGTTCGCCGAACATCTGGCTGATCTCCGGGGCGGTGATGAAGTCGCCGGCCGCGCCAAAGGGCTCGCGCGTCGTGTAGTAGCCGTCGGCGGGATCGAACAGGCACAGCGCCATGTATTCGTTGACGGGAAGCGGTCCGACCGCCTCGATCAGGTCGACGATGCGGGTCTTCAGCCGCGTCATGTCGCCTGTGGCTGCGCCTGCGGCACCGGCTTGGCCGTCGCCATCGCCCAAATGCCGGCCAGCACCATCGGCGTCGACAGGATCATGCCCATGGTCAGCCAGTTGGTGCCAAGGAGATAGCCGAGCTGCTGGTCGGGCTCGCGGAAGAACTCCACGAAGATGCGCGAGAGACCATAGCCGCAGATGAAAGCGCCGCCGACGAAGCGCGGCGTCTTCAGCTTCAGACGCGAATGGGTGAGGATGCGCAGCACCAGGAACAACACCACGCCTTCGAGCAGGGCTTCATAAAGCTGGCTGGGATGGCGGGTGAAGGGGCCACCATTGGGGAATTCGATCGCCCACGGCACGTCGCTCGGCCGGCCCCAGAGTTCGGAGTTGATGAAGTTGGCGACGCGCACGAGGCCGAGCCCGACCGGCACGCCGGTGGCAACGACATCGAACAGCGACCAGGTGCGGATGCCGCGCTTGATGGAAAACAGCGTCATGGCGAGGATGACGCCGAGCAGGCCGCCATGGAACGACATGCCGCCCTGCCACACCGCGAAGATGTCGAGCGGGTGGGCGATGTAGCGCGCCAGATCGTAGAACAGCACGTAGCCGGTGCGCCCGCCCAGCACGACGCCGATGGCGGCCCAGACGATGAAATCGTCGAGATCCTCGGGCTTCATCGGGAGGACGCCATCAGGCCAAAGCTTCGGATTGGCGGCCAGCCGCTTGGCGTACCACCAGGCAAACAGGATGCCGACGATGTAGCCGACGCCATACCAGTGCACCGCCAGCGGCCCGATCTGGATCAGGATCGGATTGATGTTGGGGAAGGGCAGCGAGGCCAGCGGCAGCAGGAAATATTCGTTCAAAGGGAAGCTCTCGGTTGCGATCGGCGCGGACCATGCGGCAGGGTTTTGGCAGGGTCAAGGCAAGGCGGGTGTCGTCAGCTCACCCTCCACCAGGATCATTTCAAGGGCCGGACAGCGAGGCCCGCCGGGCGAACCTGATGTCTAGGTCTTCGCGGCAACCCACTGACGCAACGCGTCGTTGATCCTGTCCTGCCAGCCGGGACCGTCTTCCTGGAAATGGTCGAGCACGGCTCGGTCGATCTTGATCGAGACAAGCTCGCGGACATTCGGGGCGGCCGACGGCTGGCGAGGCGGTGCTTCAACCGGCTTCTTGACCGGCTTGAAGACGGCTTCGGCGGCTTCCATCGGATTTGTGGGTCGGCGCGGGGGCGTTGCCATTGTTAGTTCCTCACTAGGGCGTGGCGATGCCACGCAAGATGACAAGACATAGGCGATTTGGCGTCCCTAAGTACAGCTTGGGCCGCTTGAGGACGCGCGGCGGGCACGGGAGTGCCATGCGCCATAGCAACGCAGAGGCCGCACCGGCCCTCAACGTTCTTGCATTCGGCGCGCCGCGCCACTACGTCATTTTCGAGCAAGCGAGGATTTGCCATGTCGACCGGACCGAACCGCATTCTCGATGAATTCGCCAAGCTGATGACCGACGCCGCCGGCGCCGCTCAAGGTGTGCGCCGTGAGGTGGAGACAGCCTTCAAGGGCCAGGCCGAGCGTATCCTCAATTCGATGGACGTGGTGCAGCGCGAGGAGTTCGAAGCCGCGCGCGAAATGGCCGCCAAGGCCAGGGAAGAGAACGGCAAACTTGCCGAACGCATCGAAGCGCTCGAAGCCAGGATCGCCGAACTGACCGGTCAGGCCACACCTGCGGCCTCGGCCAAGCCAAAGCCAAAAAAATAATTCGTTAAACTTTTCCACAAAGCACCAGCCTGAAAATCGCTTTGCCGTGAATCGCTTACCGGCATTGCGTGACTCTTTGTGACAGCCACCTTTCCACATGCGAATGACGCAGTGCGAAAAATTGGGCTGTTCACGCGACTCCCGATCAATAGACTGAATTTGTTGCATGATTCGGAGCAGGGTCATGCGCCGGGCGGTGGGGTCCGGTCTGGGGTCTTTGCGTCGAGAGCCCCCGGCCGTCCGAGTTCAAGACAAGATTGTTCGTCGTGTGTGCCCCGCGGAGCGTGTGGCGCTCCCCCTGAACACAGGAAGCATTCCATGGAACTTCTCGAACTCGAATTGTCCCGCGAAATCCATCCGGTGGATGTGATCGAGCAGGTGGCCCACAACAATGACTGGTCCTTCGAACGGGCCGGCGATGACGAAATCTCGATCTCGGTTGCCGGAAGCTGGACCGATTATCACGTCTCCTTCTCCTGGATGGAGGATTTTGAAGCGCTGCACCTGGCCTGCGCCTTCGACATCAAGGTGCCGGAGGCGCGCGCGCTGGAAGTGATGCGCCTGCTCTCGCTGATCAACGAACAGATGCTGTTCGGCCATTTCGACCTCTGGGAGCAGGAAGGCGCGATCATGTTCCGCCAGTCGCTGCTTCTGGCCGGCGGGGTGGAACCTTCGAGCCAGCAGGTCGAGGTGCTCCTGTCGTCCGCGCTGGAAGCCTGCGAATGCTACTTCCAGGCTTTCCAGTTCGTCGTCTGGTCGGGAACCTCGGCCAAGGATGCGCTGGCGGGCGTGCTGTTCGAGACCTTCGGAAACGCCTGAGGTCGGGGCAGGATGAGTTCGAGCAAAGAGCGTAAGCCGGAGATCAGTTTCGCCGATTTCGATCGTGTCGACATCCGTGCCGGCACGATCGTCGAGGCCGAGCCGTTTCCGGAAGCGCGCAAGCCGGCGTTCAAGCTCAGGATCGATTTCGGACCGGGGATCGGCATCAAGAAATCCTCGGCGCAGATCACCAAATACTATACGCCTGAAACGTTGATCGGCCGGCAGGTGTTCGCGGTGGTCAATTTCCCGCCGCGCCAGATCGGTCCGTTCATGTCGGAAGTGCTGACGCTCGGTTTTCCCGATGAAGAGGGGGCCGTCGTGCTCGGCGCCATCGAGCGCAAGGTGCCGGATGGCGGGCGGCTGTTCTAGGATGCATTGATATTCAGGTGAGGCCGGCCTGCGAACGGCGCTCTCCTGCGCTTCCGGTGCTCACGTACCCAAAAGTACGCTCCGCTCCGGTTCTCGGAGCCCACCGTTCTCGGCTCGGCCTGACCTGAATCTCAATGTATCCAGGTGCTTGTTCGATCAAGCCGCCAGCTTGCGCGTCGTTCCCAGCGCTTCCTCGACCGTGTCGAGGAACATTTCCGCGCAGGCTTTCCAGCTGTAGCGCATGGCGCGTTCCCTGGCCTGGGCGCGGTCGACGTTGAGCGCGGCAAGGGACGCCTCGCGCAGATCGTTCGAGACCGCGCCGCCAAAGCCGTCGCCGACGATGTCGATCGGCCCGGTCACAGGATAGGCCGCTACCGGCGTGCCGCTGGCCAGCGCCTCGATGATGACATTGCCGAACGTGTCGGTTCGGCTGGGGAAGACGAAGACGTCGGCCGAGGCATAGATTTCGGCCAGTTCGTCATTCGGGCGATGGCCGAGGAAATGGGCGTTGGGGTAGCGGGCCTTGAGCTTCGCCAGTTCCGGGCCTTCGCCGACGACCACCTTGCTGCCGGGCAGGTCGAGATCGAGGAAGGCGGAAAGGTTCTTTTCGATGGCGACGCGGCCGACGCAAAGGAAGACCGGTCCGGGAAAGCCAAGGTCTTTCCTCTTGTCGGGCCGGAAATGGTCGGTGTCGACGCCGCGCGTCCAGGGGCGCAGCTTGTTGAAGCCGCGCGCCGTCAGATCGTCGGCCAGCGACTGCGTGGCGACCAGCGTGCCCTGGCCGGAATTGTGGAAATCGCGCAGCCAGCGATAGGCCCAGCTTTCCGGCACCGGCAGGCGGGCGCTGAGATATTCAGGAAAGCGGGTGTGATAGCTGGTGGTGAAAGGCCGGCCGGCATTGCGGCAGTAGCGCCGCGCCATGATGCCGAGCGGACCTTCGGTGACGATGTGGATATGGTCGGCCTTGTAGCCATCGATCAGGCGCGCGACATGGCCGGGCGTGGTCAGCGCCAGGCGGATGTCGGGGTAGGTCGGCAAGGGCAAGGTGCGAAAGATGTTCGGCGTCAGGAAATCGACCGCGACGTCGTAGGATTTCAGCGTCTCGGTCAGCCGCTCCAGCGTGTGGACCACACCATTGACTTGCGGGCGCCAGGCGTCGGTGACCATCAATATGCGCATGGCGGCCCTTTGCTGGAAAGGTCGGCGGCGGCCTTGAGGCGATGGCGGAACGGCGACCAGCCCGCGGCCCTCGCTTCGCTCCAGCGCACCCGGGCGGGCACGGGGTCGAAGTGAGGCGACGGAACCGAATCAATCGATGTCGCGCGTTTCATGCGCGCTCTTGACCATGGTTTCATGACGGGCGGATGAAGACGCGGCGCGGCCGGACTATCATCGAACCGGTTTGGCCCGCCGAAACAGAGCAAGATCCTTTACGCGCCCGATCGGCGGTTCAGTTGCCTGTGTCGCGGTTTGCGCCAAGAACTCCATTGAGCCGCCAGATGGCACCGGTATCGGGAATTTCTGCCAGTGGCTTCGTCAGCTTGTAGGACGGAAAGGCATCAACCGAGGCCTTATCGGCCACGAGGTAGAATGAACACGTCGGACATAAAGCCAGTATCGCTCCCTGCTCACGGTCGAGGACGCCCTCACTTTCGATCGAGCGGATGACATGGCGGCCGGAATAATAGACGAAAACCATATCGGGGTAGGGCGTCACGATGATCGCATTGTCGGGCAGTTGTTCTCGTGACAACTCGGCCAGGGCGATCATTGGGGAACTTGGCGTGAAACTCGTCAAGATATCTCGGACGGTCATATAGGACAACGAGGCGACCAGAACCGGGGCCACGAAGCAGGCGAGCGCACCGCGACGGGAAGCTTTTGCCGTCATGGCCCCTGGAGAAGCCGGGTTTGCGCCACTCACGATTGCCTGCTGGTCGCCATACGGACGTGAGAGGAATCGCACGAACGAAAGGCCCGCGCCGCTGGCTGCGGCCGGCAACAGGATCAGCATTTCGTATTCGTGTATGGACATGTGGTTACGCATCAGGATCGACCACAGGCAGAACATGCTCAGCGAACCTAGATAGATCGCTATCGCAGGCCTCGGCAGACTGGCCGCCGCGCCCATGCTTGCAAGACCGCCTGCCAGGCCCAGCAAGCCGATAAAGCCGAAGGTCACCATGCGTTCCGGAAGCAAACTCCAAAGGTAGTACGTCCAAGGGTAGGCTGAATTGGCAAGAACTATGTCCTGAATGTCGTGCGGCGTGTAGCCGGGCGGATAGACGGCCGTGGACATGCCGGAACGCATCATCGCGCGGTTCCAGAGTCTTTCCACAAAATGTGGGTACCCCGAACCGTAGAGCAGGAGGATGAATAGCAAAGCTGCCACGGCCGCGAGGCCGAACAAGGTGAGCGCCAGCGTTGTCTGCCTGTGGCGATCGCGCAAAGCAAAGAAGCAAAAAGCGGGTGCGGCCAGCAGCGGCTCCCACGACGTCATTACCGCCGAAAAATACGCAAAGGCACCGATACCAAGCATGACCCGCCGATGCGACTTATCCATGGCGCGCGCCGCCGCACCCGTGTTTGTTGCAAAGAGCGTCAGTGCGAGCACCGTCAGCATGATCGCCAGATGCAGATGAAGGCCCGCAAAGCCAAAGTGGAACATGATCGGGGCGCCTAGAAATGTCAGCGCGGCAAGGCCTGCGGCGATCTTGTCAGGCTGGCCAGCAAAGCTGCGCCAGATCAGGGCCGCCGATGCGACATTGAGGGCAACGGACGACAGGTGATGCGTGACGACACCCTCGCCAAAAACCCGGAAAAACAGCGCAAGAAGTATCGGATAGAGCGGAGGCCAGTGCAGATAGGCATCAGGGGAGGTCGTCAGCGGGGCGTTGTTCTGCACTGGAACCAGCCCGAGATCGAAAAGTCCCGCGACGTTGAATGTCCTCGCCATGACCGCAAAATGACTGCTGACCCAGGCGTGTTTATAATTGTAGGCATAGAGCTGTATCGCGATCGTGGTGAGCACGATCGCCGCCAGGCAAATGGCCAGATGAAGCACTGTCACCGGAAGCCGCGACCCCCGAAAGGTGGCGTCCAGTTCCGATATTGCCGTGGCCGGCAGGGTGCTCTCGTCGCTTCTGTTCATTGCGTTGACCGTTTTTCGTCGCCCGAGCCGACAGGCTCCACGACGAACAGGATGGAGTCATAAAGGTTGAGCGGCACCGTCAACCGCGCAAGCATGCGCGGGGCCTTGAGCCGCAATCGCACCGGTAGATAGGCCATCACACGGTCCCACAAATAGTCGGCGTTGAAATACCAGCAGGGACGAGACACATGGATTGGCCTCAATCCAGCGGCGCGACATGCTTTCTCCAGCGTTGTCCTGTCGAAATATCCGATATGGGCCGCGCGGAAATGCCACCAGTTCCTGCCCATGAGGCGCGCCATCACGGATTTCACATCCGGCGTGACCATAATGAGCTTTCCGTCCGGGGCCATCACGTCGCGGATCGTTCGCAACAGTCCGACGGGATCGGAAACATGTTCGATCACATCGATAAGGCAGACGGCATCGAATGGCCCGACTATATCCTTGTGAGGCAGGACCCCGCAGTGAACCTCATGCCCGCCTTGTTGGGCCCTGGCTGACAGCCAGCGCGACGGTTCAACGCCAACCGCGCTGAAGCCTCGTTTTTCAGCTTCATCGAGAAGCAGGCCGATGCCCGCGCCTACATCCAGGAGTCGGGCAGGAGCCGGGCAGAAGGCCCCGACGAGCTTCACCAGCCTGCGCGCCTGCAGGGCTCGCGGACCCGCGGTCTGCGTGTATCCGGGATCCTCCATGTCCTCGTAAAGTGCGAGCACGTCGGTGGTTTCCGGGCATTGCAGGAAGCCGCAGCATTCGCAGCGGAAAATGGCTGCCGTCACTCCATAGTTTGCGTCGGTAATGGCGAAAGCGTCGGCCGTGATTTTCTCGGGAATGGTTGATGGGCGAACCAGAACCGTCTTGGCCGAGCCGCAAACCCAGCACGAACCACCACCGCCATGAGCCGGCTTGCCTACGGAATCCGTCATGGAAACATCCGAGGAATGCGCAGGTAGCGAGACGTGCGCCGGGCCGGTTGGCGTGCGCCGGACCAGTCCAGCACCGGAAGGCCGTGGGTCCAGGCCAGCTCGCGCATGGCGGGCTTGGGGTTGATCACATAGCCAGAACCGGCGAACGTAAGAAGCGGCAGGTCGCTTGCATGATCCGAATAGGCGACGATCGGCAAATTGCACCTGTCGTTGGCCAGGAAGCTCCTTAGCCTTTCGACCTTTTTGGCTCCGTAACAGTTTTCACCATCGAGCCGCCCATCCAGGATCGCGCCGAGGTGGCCCGAGGTTCGCCACGCGACCTTCGAGGCAATGACATCGTCGAACCCCAGATGTCGCGCGATCCCGTCGACATAAAGATCCGGACTCGCGGTTATGAGAACCAGGCGGTCGCCGCGTGCACGGTGTGCTTCCATCGAGGCGACTGCACCCGGCAAAATCCTATTCCGGCAAACCCTGGCGGCGAAATCGGCGCTGTAGTCGGCCAATGCGCGCCGGCTGGCGCCGCCGCATATCAGTGTCAGGAATTTCTGCTTGGCCCAGCTGTTGCCGCGCAGACCAGTCCAGAAAGCCAGCGCATGGACGGGAAGCAACACGCAGCGGAAAATTCGAGCGGGATTTTTTGCCAGAAAGCCGAGCAGAAAGGGCACGAAGGTATCGGACCGCGTGATCGTACCGTCCAGGTCATAGACGGCCATGACGGTGTTGTTGTCGGATGTTTGAGCGGTCACCGCTGCACCGCGGAATAAGCGGTGAACGTGTAGAAACGGTTGGCGATGAAATTGAACGCCGTCACGAGCAAGATCGCGACAGCCTGCGCCAGGAGATACGGAAGCCCGACCGCCAGCCCGGTATGAAACACAATTGAATTGATCGCCAGGCCAAGAGTCGTGACGATCATATAGCGCGTCAGCGCGAGGCTATGATCATTTCTGGATCGAAAAACCCAGCGGTGCTGGAAATAATAATTGAAGGGGATGGCAGCGCAGAATCCGATGATGGAGGCGACCAGCTTCCTCATGTCGGCCAGTTCCACCAGGGTAATCAGGACGGCATAGTGGATTGCGACCGCAGTCAGGCCAACAATCCCGTAACGCATGATCTGGCTGGTTGGCATGTCCGTCAGTTTCCGACAGGCCTGCCAACCTGCTGCACATCGAGCAACGGATAAAGAAAGGGCATATCGACGAACTGCATGATGGCAACGGCCACGACCAGGAAGCCGACATAGGCCATGAAAGGCGTCTCGCGGAAAAGCTTCTCGGGCCTCTGCGCCGCCGACTCGTTTTTCATGCCAATGGAAAGATACCAGACGAAGAGCACCGCAAAGAGCGGGAATGAAAGGACGAACTCGATCCTGTGCTTTATGAGGAAGATCGCGAGAAAGAAGCTCGCCGTGTTCGCGTAGAAAAAGCCTGACAGGAGCAGGGTCTTCTCGGTGTATCCGGCAAAGGATCGCCTATAGAGGCTGGCGCGCTGCCGATCCCCGATAAAGCGGTACTCGGCATATCGTTTGATCGCCATGAGAAAGGCGCCGCCCATCCAGTAGGCCATCAGCACGGACGATGGCGGAAAACTGCCGTCGACGACAATGAACCAACCAAGAAGCAGGCGCAGTGGATTGTTGATCGACTCGGAAAGTACATCCATGTAGGGCCGGTCCTTGGTCCGGAACGGTCGAACATTGTAAAATATCCCCATCATCAAAAGGAAGTTGCTGATGATGAAGAAGTCCTTGGAGACCGTCGACGCCAAGGCAAGGCCGGTCACTGAAAGGACGATATACTGAACGAGAATTTGGGGTGCGATCAATTTTCCCTGGGCTGCCGGCCGCTTATGCTTCAGGGGATGATGGCGGTCAAATTCCGCATCGAGCCATTCGTTGATGGTGTAATTGGCGGAAGCGACGAGGCAGGTAGAGATGAAGCCAGCTATGACCGCGAGAACGATATCCGGACGGACTTCAGGCACGAACAGCAGGCCGATTACCAGGCCCGGGATCATGAAAACGTTCTTGAACCAATGGTCTGGCCGGGCGATCGCGACCATCTCTGCGAACGGCAGTCGGACCGCTGTCATGAGCGCGTTCATTGTGTTCCACCTTGCAGACATCGAGGGGGTCTTTTGGAAGACGAATGCGTCTGCTTCGCATGGTAGGGTTTTATGACTTAATATTTTGCGAATTGGGGACTGCCACGGCAATCACTTCAAGGGCAGCAGTTTCCGCGTCAAGAGATGATGAATTGCTGTTCGCAGCGCAAATAAACCTGTTCTCAGGTCGCCTTAAGTCCTTGTTTTGATGC
>NZ_JAFKIC010000221.1 GCF_017306585.1 Mesorhizobium sp.
CCAGGAAGCCGGCGACAAGGCTGCCGGCATCGTCATCAATCCGGGCGCCTACAGCCACACATAGATCGCGATCCACGACGCCATACGTTCGGTGGCCCCGTTGCCGGTCGCGGAAGTCCATCTTTCCAACATCCACGCGCGAGAACCATTTCGCCACGTCTCCATGGTCGCGCCGGTCGCCGTCGGCATGATCTGTGGTTTTGGGCCGCTCGGCTACACGCTGGCGCTGCAGGCGCTGGCAGCACGCCTATGACCGGCCAACAAACAGAAGGCTCGAAAATGTCTATAAAGAAGACCGGTGTTGACCAGCAGCTGATCCGCGATCTCGCGGGCATACTGAACGACACCAACCTCACCGAGATCGAGGTGGAACTGGGCGATCTGAAGGTTCGCGTGTCGCGCCAGGCCCCCGCCGTCCACGCGATCGCCGCGCCTCCGGCCAGCTATGCGCCGGCCGCCGCAGCCGCCCAGCCCGCGACAGCGGCTGTCCCCGCGCCCGCGGTCGACGTGTCGAAGAACGCCGTGCCGTCGCCGATGGTCGGCACCGCCTATCTGGCGCCGTCGCCGGACGCCAAGCCGTTCATCGAGGTCGGCCAGAAGGTCAAGGAAGGCCAGACCCTGCTGATCATCGAAGCGATGAAGACGATGAATCAGATCCCCTCGCCGCGCGCCGGCACGGTGACGGCGATCCTGTTCGAGGACGCGACGCCGGTCGAATACGGCATGCCGCTCGTCGTGATCGAGTAGAGCGGGCCGGATGTTCCAGAAAATCCTCATCGCCAATCGCGGCGAAATCGCGCTCCGGGTGCTGCGCGCCTGCAAGGAACTCGGCATCCAGACCGTGGTGGTGCATTCGACCGCCGACGCCGACGCCATGCATGTGCGGCTTGCCGACGAGAGCGTGTGCATCGGTCCGCCGCCTTCGCGCGACAGCTATCTCAACATCCATCAGATCGTCGCGGCCTGCGAGATCACCGGCGCCGACGCCGTGCATCCGGGCTACGGTTTCCTGTCGGAAAACGCCAAGTTCGCCGACATCCTGGCCGCCCACAACATCACCTTCATCGGCCCGTCCGGCGACCATATCCGCATCATGGGCGACAAGATCGAGGCCAAGCGGACCGCCAAGCGTCTCGGCATTCCGGTGGTGCCGGGTTCCGACGGCGCGGTGAGCGATGAGAAGGAAGCCAAGCGCATCGCCGCCGAGATCGGCTATCCGGTCATCATCAAGGCCTCCGCCGGTGGCGGCGGGCGCGGCATGAAGGTTGCACTCACCGAGGCGGATCTCGAGATCGCGCTGCAAACGGCGCGCACCGAAGCGGGCGCCGCCTTCGGCGACGACGCCGTCTACATCGAAAAATACCTTCAGAAGCCGCGCCACATCGAAGTGCAGGTGTTCGGCGACGGCTTCGGCCGCGGCGTGCATTTCGGCGAGCGCGACTGTTCGCTTCAGCGGCGCCACCAGAAGGTCTGGGAAGAGGCCAATTCGCCGGCGCTTAACGCCGAGGAGCGCTCGCGCATCGGCGGCATCTGCGCCAAGGCGATTGCCGATCTCGGCTATTCCGGCGCCGGCACGATCGAGTTCCTCTACGAGAACGGCGAGTTCTATTTCATCGAGATGAACACGCGCCTGCAGGTCGAGCATCCGGTGACCGAAGCGATCACCGGCATCGATCTCGTGCACGAGCAGATTCGTGTCGCTTCCGGCGGCGGACTTTCGGTCAGGCAAGAAGACATCAAGTTCAACGGCCACGCCATCGAATGCCGCATCAATGCCGAGGATCCGCGCACCTTCACCCCCTCGCCCGGCACGATCACCCATTTCCACACACCGGGCGGCCTCGGCATCCGCGTCGATTCCGGCGTCTATTCCGGCTACAAGATCCCGCCCTATTACGACAGCCTGATCGGCAAACTGATCGTGCATGGACGAAACCGCGTGGAATGCATGATGCGGCTGCGCCGGGCACTGGATGAGTTCGTCGTCGACGGCATCAAGACGACCTTGCCGCTGTTTCGCGACCTCGTCGGCAATGCCGACATCGCCAATGGCGACTACGACATCCACTGGCTGGAAAAATACCTGGCCAAGGAAGAATAAGGCGTGTTGAGATTCAGGTCAGGCCGAGCCGAAAACGGCGGTTTTCGAGAACCGGAGCGGAGCGTACTTGAAGTACGTGAGCACCGGATGCGCAGTAAATCGACGTTTGCAGGCCGGCATCACCTGAATATCGATACGCCGTAGCGCGGGGACGCGATGACCCGCCCCTACGCGCCAGGCTATCGCATCCCCACCGACCTTCTGCTCAAGGCCTACGCCTCGGGTGTCTTCCCGATGGCCGAAAGTGCCGCCGACCCGGAGGTCTTCTGGGTGCGGCCCGAGACACGTGGCATCATTCCCCTCGACGGGTTCCACACCCCAAAAAGCCTGAAAAAGGCGATCCGCAAACACCTGTTCGACATCCGCTTCGACTTCGACTTCGAGGCGACGATCGATGGCTGTGCCGAAAAGCGCGACGAGCGGCGATCGACCTGGATCAATGGACCGATCCGCGAGGCATACGTGCAACTGCATCGCATGGGCCATTGCCATTCGGTTGAAGCCTGGCGCGACGATCGGCTGGTCGGCGGGCTCTACGGCGTTTCGCTTGGCCGGGTGTTCTTCGGTGAAAGCATGTTCTCCAGGGAGACGGATGCGTCGAAGACCTGCCTCGTGCATCTGGTCGAGCGCCTGAAGGAGCGCGGCTTCGCGCTGCTCGACACGCAGTTCACCACTGAGCACCTCAAACGCTTCGGCGCCGTCGACGTGCCGCGCGGCAAATACGAGAAGATGCTGGCCGAGGCGCTGAAGGGCGAAGCGGTCTTCTCCCCATAGAGCCGATCGCCGCTAGGCGACCTCGATCGGCGTCTGCGAATGGAACATCATCTTCCAGCCATTGACGCGATGGACATAGCCGGTGCTGACCAGCGCCGTGTAATGTTCGCCGTTCTCTCGTATCGCGCGCGCCTCATAGGTCAGCATGATGATGTCGCTGCCCGGCTCGATTATGCCCTTGAGGTCGATCTGAAGATCGCGCCACTTGTTGGGTTTTGTCGCGGTCTTTGCCAGATCGGCATTGTTTATTGCCTGCGCCATCTGCGGAAATGCCACCAGGCACTCGGCATCGACATTGGCCGCGTAATAAGCCTCGTCGCCAGTCCAGAAGCCTCTTTCGAGTTCGAGCAGTTCTTTCTTGCTGGCCGTGATCCGCTTGCTGTCCGACATTGGAAGTCCTCCAAGCGCGTGGAAGCGCTGTTGTCAGCAGCAAAACGCCTGCTGGCCGCGAGGGTTCCGGAGGATCAGTTGGTATTGGTCGTATCCGGCTCGGTAGGATCGGTCAGATTTTCATTGGTCGCGGGAGCCGGCTTCGGCTTCGGTGCGGCTGGCTTGGGTTTGGCCGCAGCCGGCTTGGAAGCATCGGTATTGGTCGCGTCGGCCTTCGCGGCGTCCGGCGCCGGCACATCCGACTTCTGCTTGCATTCCTTCAGCCAGACGTCATAGACGGCGTGTTCGACCGCGTTGAGGCCCGGGCTTTCGGCAAACATCCAGCCGGTGAAGATGCGGCGAATCTTGCGGTCGAGCGTGATCTCGTCGACCTCGACGAAGGAATCGGTCTTCGGCTCCTCGTTCTGCGGCCGCGAGTAGCAGACGCGCGGCGTCACCTGCAAAGCGCCGAACTGCACCGTTTCGTCGATATAAACATCGAAGGTGATGATGCGGCCGGTGATCTTGTCGATGCCGGCGAACTCGGCAACCGGATTGGCGATGCGGTCCGATCCCGCGGGCGCTGCGGGCGCCGGTGCGGCCGGCGCGGGCGAAGCCGCGAACGCCGTGGTGCTGGCCGCGAGGCCGGCGGCTAACGCCAGACCGCCCGTCGATATCAGGTTGAAAAATCTCATAAAGGGGTACCGGTGGTTCGCGCCCAGGTGATTCCGTTGACCGCCAAGGCTAGTCGCCGTTTGCTGATCAGCAAGCAGCTAAACACCAATTGTGGCGATAAAGGACCGGCCCGCACTTTGCGCCGCTGTAAGTAGGTGCCGTTACGACCCCGGTGTCCAGGCGTCGTAGTCGCCCGTGACCTGCGGGCGATGCTGATTGGTCAGCACCGAGCCCTTCGGGCGGTAGGCTGCCGGCGTACCGGTCAGATTGGGCCGGTGCGGCTTCTGCCACTCGCGCGGCTTGTAGTCTTCGCTCGCCGGCGCCACGTCGACCCGGTGATGGATCCAGCCGTGCCAGCCGGGAGGGATCGCCGAGGCTTCCGAATAGTCGCGGTAGATCACCCAGCGGCGCGTGCGGCCTTCCGAATCGACGCCGCCTTCGTAATAGACATTGCCGGCTTCGTCCTGGCCTACTCTTTTGCCGTATCGCCAGGTGTGGAGGCGCGTCCCCAGGGTCTGGCTGTTCCACCAGGTGAAAAACTGCGTCAGGAACGTCTTCATCTCAAGAACCCTCGCGCTGGCGGCGCCTGTTTCCTGCTTATGGCGTCAGGCCTTCGGGAAGGCAAGGGTTTTGCCGCAGGCAGCGCCCAAATGGCGCGCCCGGTGCCCGACACCATTGTGTGATTCTTTCCGGTCACCGATCGGTGCTTGCCAAGCCTTCGCGGCCTTTCTAAAGCTCTGCCCGCCCGGGCAAGGTATCCAACTCTGCCGCGGCACGACGGAGGCGACGATTGGCCAAGGCATTGCCGACCACCGACACGCGCACCAGCGTCGAGCTGATTCGCCGCCGCAAGGGCAACATCCCGCTGGTCTGCCTTACCGCCTATACCTATCCTGTCGCTCGGCTTCTCGACCCGCATGTCGACCTGCTTCTGGTCGGCGACAGCGTCGCCATGGTCCTGCACGGGCACGAGGCCACTTTGGGCGCCTCGATCGAGATGATGATCGCGCATGGCCAGGCAGTGATGCGCGGTTCGGCCAGGGCCTGCGTCGTCGTGGACATGCCGGCAGGCACCTATGAAGAATCGCCGGCGCAGGCCGTTCGTTCGGCGCAACGCATCGTCGCGGAAACCGGATGTCAGGCGGTCAAGCTCGAGGGCGGCATCGACATGGCCGGGCAGATCGCCGCGATCGTCGCCGCCGGCATTCCGGTCATGGGTCATATCGGGCTCCTGCCGCAATCGGTGGAGAAGGATGGCGGCTACAGGATCAAGGGACGCACGGATGAGAATGTGGCCGCGCTGATTGCCGACGCGCTCGCCGTTGAAGAAGCCGGCGCTTTCTCCGTGGTCATCGAAGGCACGATGGAGGCTGTCGCCGCCGACATCACACGCCGCATCGCCATCCCGACCATCGGCATCGGCGCCAGCCGCGACTGCGACGGCCAGATCCTGGTGATCGACGACATGGTCGGGCTGACCGTCGACCGCGTGCCGAAATTCGTCAAGGAATATGCCGATCTGCGCGGCGTGATCGCTGAAGCCGCGCAGCGCTACGCATCCGAGGTGCGGAACCGGACGTTTCCCGGCCCCGCCAACGTTTTTTCAGCCCCGAAAGACCCTTCGGACACAAACGGCGGAGACAAGTCATGAGCCGGCCCGAAACAGCCGACAGCGTGGCCGCGCTTCGCGCCCGAATCCGGGACTGGCGGCGGGACGGCCTTCGCGTCGCCATGGTGCCGACCATGGGCGCTTTGCACGAAGGGCACCTCTCGCTGATCAGGATCGCTCGCGAACGAGCGGAGCGCTGCGTGGTGTCGATCTTCGTCAACCCGACCCAGTTCGCGCCGAGCGAGGACCTCGACAAATATCCGCGCCAGCTTGCCCGCGACCTGGACATGCTGGCGACGGTCGGGGCCGACGTCGCCTTCACCCCGACCGTCGGAGAGATGTATCCGGCCGGCTTTGCCACGAAGATTTCTGTCGGCGGCCCTTCCGCGGGGCTCGAATCGGATTTTCGCCCGACCTTTTTCGAAGGGGTCGGCACCGTCGTGGCCAAGCTCTTCCTGCAGGCGACACCTGACTGCGCGGTTTTCGGCGAGAAGGATTACCAACAGCTTTGTGTCGTCAGGCAGCTCTGCCGCGACCTCGACCTGCCCGTCGAGATCGTCGGAGCCCCGACGATACGCGACACGCATGGTCTCGCCATGTCGTCCCGCAACGCTTATCTCGACGAAACCGAACTCCAGACCGCCCGCCAGCTCAACGTGATCCTTCGCAAGGCTGCGACAGCGCTGGCAGGCGGCGCCGGCCAGAAGCACGCGACCGATGAGGCTTCCCGCTCCTTGAGCGCCGCCGGCTTCCAGAAAGTCGACTATGTCGAAGCCCGAGAAAGCCTGACACTCGCGCCGTGGCGGCACGACCGCGCGGGCCGCGTTCTCGCAGCCGCCTGGTTGGGAAAAACCAGGCTGATCGACAATGTGGAAGTTCCCGCTGCCTGAACAGGCCCGTCTATGCCTGAAGTCCTATGCAGGCCGGGCACGGCCTCGCGCCTGATGTAACAGCGAACGGCCGATGCGGCATCATCAGGTTACATGGTCGCACCAATCTGCGACCTGGCGCATTGCTATGGTGGAATCCGGCACTGCGTCACCTCTAGGGCGGTACGAGAAGGCCCATGTCTGCATTGGCGAAAGCGATCGACCGCGCACTGCCGCAGGTCGTCGAAGCCATCTACGATTCGGTTGCCGATGTCGGCCGCTGGCAATCGACGCTCGACGCGATCCGCAGGTTGGCACTTGGTCAACTTGCCATGCTCGCGGTTGTCGACACGGCTACCAATTCGGCCCGCTTTTCAGTGTCCTGCGGCGACCAGGCGATACTCCAGCCATTGGAGCGCGACTATGGCGCGGAGGTGCCTTTCTTCGCGGCCGTGCCCAAGATGGATATCGACGTCCCCTTTACCGTCGATGCCTTCTATGCGCTCCAGGGTCCCAACGCGCGGCAGAACTGGATCGAGAGCCGTATCGTGCGCGAATGGGTGGAGCCCAACCGGCTGGATGATTTTTTCTGGGTGGCGCTGATGAAGCAGCCGACCCGCATCGGCACATTGATGGTGGTGACGGACAAGGACAGGCGCCAGATTTCGGCCGACGATCTCGAACTGGTTTCATCGCTTGCTCCGCATGTGCGTCGTGCGGTGACGATCGGCGACCTCTTCGAGGCCGAACGGCGCAAGGCCGAGATATTCCGCTCGATCATCGAGAACCTCGACCATCCGGTCATGATCGTCTCCGATGACATGCAGATCATCTTCGCCAATGGCGCCGCCGAAGCCCTGCTGATGGAGAGTTCGGCCGTCTCTTCGGTGCGTGGACAACTGTCCTTTGCCTATCCCCAGGCCAATGCCGCGATCGGTTGCGCGGTGGAACTCGGCACGCGGGACGAGTTCGCACTTGGCCCTTGCGGCATCAACATTCCACTCGCCAAGGTCGGCGTTCCGGCCGTGGCGCACGTAATGCCGCTGGCCCGGCGCGAGATTTCGGCGCGTATGTCGCAGCGCGCCGCCGCAGCGATTTTTATCGCCGCCGCCGGCGCCACGCCGACCCCCGCGCTGGAAGCGATCGCCGCCTTGTTTGGCCTGACCGCAGCCGAGAAGCGCGTTGCCGGCCATGTCGCCTCGGGCAGGACGCGCAAGGAGATCGCGGCCGCCAGCGGCGTTTCGGACGGCACCATCAAGTCCCAACTGGCGACGATCTTCGACAAGACGGGAACAGGCGATCAGCGCGAACTCGAACTGCTGATGCGCGAATTGTCGCCGCCGCTGCGCTCGCGTTGACCTCTGCTCTTTGCCGTGCCGGGCCTATTCCTCTGTCGGCATGTGCAGATACATCGACTGGATGCCGACCCGGCCCGGACCGGTGAAGCGGTTGACGATGAAATTCATGTTGGCGCCGAAGAAGCCGCTCGACAGCCGGTCGATCTTGGTTTCCATCCTCACCGAGGTATCCTTGAACAGCCAGCCGCCCGGTTCGATGTCGATGGTTTCGCCCGCTGCAAGCACCTTTTCGAAGACATTGCCGTAGCCGTGCAGCCAGACGATGCCGTCGCCGGAATCACCACGGAAGCGATCTATGAAAAAGCCGCTCTGGCCAAACAGCATCGTGGCAAGGCCGCGTACCCGCTCGAACGTGTAATCGACATTGCCGGTGGCTGCGAGAAACTGATGCTCTCGCACCTGAATCTCCTCGCCGCGCCGCAGGTGGATCGGCACGATGTGGCCAGGCCCGTCACGGCTGAACGCGATGATACCAGCCCCCGATGCCTCGGTGACGAAGATCTGCATGCCGGCCATCATGCGCTTCAGCGCCCCTTTGAGCGATTTCAGCCCGATGGTGATGGTGGAATTCTTCCACAGCAGGATGTGATGTTCGAAATAGACAGGCATGCGCGTCACATCCACCGAAAGCACGGGCACCAGTTCGCCCGCTATGTGGTAGGTGACGCCACCAAAGGTTTCGTCCGACACCTGTGTCGGCATCAGTTCCGGCAAGCTTGGCATGGTTTCCCCCAGCGCGACAGCGCGGGCCGGTCCATTCCGGCTTTCGCGCGGTCAGCTGCGCCAGCTTTGGTGCGCGGCGTCAGGGCCGTCAAACGAAAACGGGCGGGTGCGGCGCCGCTCGCGCGAAGGTGATCCGGCCGCCGACAGCGATCCTTCAGCCGGCAAGAGCCCTGCGGTAGACGAGTGTCGGCTCTCCCGAAGCGCCCGCGTGTTCCCCGGCATCGCCCGACCGCACAAAGCCGTTCGCTTCATAGAAGGCAACGGCTCTTGTATTCTGCGCCTCGACCTCAAGGCGGATGCCGCGAGCTTCGGGGAAGCTTTCGATGACCTCGTCCAGAAGCATGCCGCCGATACCCCGTCCCTGCAGATCCGGAAGAACGTAGAGCTGCTTCAAGGCGATGGTTCGGCCGTCGTCAACGCTTTCGGCAAACGCGACACCGCCGATGCGCTTGCCGTCATCGGCGACGAGGAATTCGCTGTTGGGCTTGGTCAGCCGCGCCTTCAGCGAGGCGATCGAATGCCACTCGTCAGTGATGGCGGTGACCCGCTCGGCGCCATAGATGGCGTCATACGTCGCATGCCAGGTCTCGACCAGCAGCGCCCTGATGGCTGCGAGATCGCGATCGCCGGCGGTGCGCACGAACATGCTCTTACTCGATGCCGAGCTTGGCCTTGACGAGGTCGTTGACGGCCTGCGGATTTGCCTTGCCGCCGGTCGCCTTCATCACCTGGCCGACGAACCAGCCGGCCATGGTCGGCTTGGCGCGCGCCTGTTCGACCTTGTCCGGGTTGGCCGCGATCACCTCGTCGACGGCCTTCTCGATGGCGCCGGTATCGGTGACCTGCTTCAAGCCGCGGCTCTCGACCAGCTGGCGCGGATCGCCGCCTTCATTCCAGACGATCTCGAACAAATCCTTGGCGATCTTGCCGGAAATGGTGCCGTCCTTGATCAGGTCGATGACCGCACCGAGCTGGTCGGGCGAAACCGGAGCGCTTTCAATGTCCTTGCCCGCCTTGTTCAACTGGCCGAGCAAATCGTTGATGACCCAGTTGGCGGCGAGCTTGCCGTCGCGGCCGGCAGCCACCTTCTCGAAATAGTCGGCGACCGACTTTTCCGACACCAGGATCGAAGCATCGTAGGTCGACAGACCCAGCGAGGAGATCAGCCGCGCCTTCTTGTCGTCCGGCAGTTCCGGCAATCCGCCGGCCAGGGCATCGACATAGGCCTGGTCGAATTCCAGCGGGAGAAGATCGGGATCGGGGAAATAGCGGTAGTCATGCGCTTCTTCCTTGGAGCGCATCGAGCGCGTTTCGCCCTTCACGGCATCATACAGCCGGGTTTCCTGATCGATCTTGCCGCCGTCCTCGAGAATGGCGATCTGCCGGCGCGCCTCATAGTCGATGGCCTGGCCGATGAAGCGGATCGAGTTCATGTTCTTGATCTCGCAGCGCGTGCCGAACTCGCCACCGGGCCGGCGTACCGAAACGTTGACGTCGGCGCGCAGCGAGCCTTCATCCATGTTGCCGTCGCAGGTGCCGAGATAGCGCATGATGGTGCGTAGCTTGGTGACATAGGCCTTGGCCTCATCGCCGGAACGCAGGTCCGGCTTGGAGACGATCTCCATCAGCGCTACGCCTGAGCGGTTGAGATCGACATAGGACATGGTCGGATGCTGGTCGTGCATCGACTTGCCGGCATCCTGTTCCAGATGCAGCCGTTCGATGCCGATCTCGATATCCTCGAACTCACCCTGCCGGTCAGGCCCGACCGAGACGACCACGGTGCCCTCGCCGACGATCGGCTGCTTGAACTGCGAGATCTGATAGCCCTGCGGCAGGTCCGGATAGAAATAGTTCTTCCGGTCGAAGACGGACTTGTGGTTGATCTGCGCCTTCAGGCCGAGCCCGGTGCGGATCGCCTGCCTGACACATTCCTCGTTGATGACCGGCAACATGCCGGGCATTGCCGCATCGACCAGGCTGACATTGGCATTGGGCGCGGCGCCGAATGCGGTCGAGGCGCCGGAAAACAGTTTTGCTTCCGAGATGACCTGCGCATGGACCTCAAGCCCGATGATGACTTCCCAGTCGCCGGTGGCGCCTGAGATCAGGCGTTTCGCGTCGGGGGTGCGGGTATCGATGATGCTCATGGTCGCCTGCAATTGGAACTGCGGAATATGCGTGAACGCATATTTTGATATGCAACTTCGCTAGTGCAAACCGCCCCGAGAGACAAGCGCAAAGCCGCGGACTGGCCTTTTCGCGCGACATCGCCTATATGCCGCTCATCCCAATGGAGAGTGGATGTCCACTTACGCTCAGTCCCGGTAAGGCCCTGACCTCGTAGCGAGGCAGGGCAGAAAACCTGAAACCCCGTGCCGCGAAGCATCGCGGCGGCGGCATTTTTTGTTTTCCCGGAAACTCTTCACATGGATATTTCGCGCACTGAACAGCGCATCCTGCACCTGCTCGCGCAGGGCGGGCGCATAGAAATCGAAAAGAACCAGAAAAAACGGATCGCCTCCGTCAAATGCCTGACCCGCGACGGCTGGCAGTATCCCGGCGTCGATCTCGACATGTTTCGGAAGCTGAAACGCAAGAAGGCGGTTTCATCGTCGGACGGCGGCCCCTACCGCATCACGCGGCGCGGGCTTGAACTCGTCCGTTCCGAACTCGACAACAGATAGCAAATGGCTCCGCCGGCCGGTCTCCGGCCGGCGGTTCTCCCGCCGCTCAGGCGGTGGCTATATAGGCCCTGATCTCCTCGGCCTCGCGCTCGACATCCTCGATACGGCGCTTGACCACGTCGCCGATGGATACGATGCCATCGAGCAGACCGTCCTTCTCCACCGGGAGATGGCGGAAGCGGCCCCTGGTCATGATCTCCATCACCTCGTTGACGGTGTGGTTCTCGTTGCAGATTTTCACCTTCGGCGTCATCGCCGAACGCACCGGTATGTCGAGTGCCGCGCCACCTTCCCTGGCCACGACGCGCACGATGTCGCGTTCCGACAGGATGCCGACGATCTTGCGGTCGCCATTGGTGATCACCAGCGCGCCGATCTTGTGTTCGGCCAGGATTCGGATGGCTTCGCTAAGCTTCTCGTTCGGCCCGAGCGTCAATACGTCATGGCCTTTTCTTTCCAGAATTGCCTTAACCGTCATGGCGTCCTCCTCTGCTTCGCCTTGCCGGCCCCTGCCCAAACCGGCCTCACGTAAGAGTGAACATCGTGCGCCGTGATCGGTTGCTTTTCAAGTGCGGTGGCCGGCGGTTTCCCACTCAGGCGGCTGCCATCGCCGGTCGAACCAGCGCAGGCCGAAGAAGCCGGCGACAAAACCGCCGATGTGAGCTTCCCAGGCGATCTGGCCGTCCATTCCCGGGACAAAACCGAGCAGGCCGGTGGCGAGATTGATGATCATCCACATCGCCAGGAAGATCACCACGCCGCGAAGGCGCAGAACGAATGCGATCGGCAGCACCGGGCCGGCGAACGCCGCCCGACCCGTCGAGCGGTCGGTGCGGAACCCGAAACGCGTCGCGGCGCCCATCATGCCCGATATGGCGCCCGACGCACCGACCAGCGGCGCCTCGCCATAGGGATGCACGGCCCAGAAGAGCGCAACCGACGCCAACCCCGTGACGGCAAAGAATAGAGCGAACCACAACGCGCCGAGACGATTGGCCAGCGGCGAGCCAAAGGCCGCGAGCCAGACCATATTGATGGCGATATGGGCAAACCCGCCATGCATGAAGGCATAGGTGAAGGGCCGCGTGAGAAGGAACCAGTCGAAGCCGTATTGCCCGGTATAGAGAACAGGAATGAACGCTCCGTCGTAAAGCAGGGTCATTTGTTGCGTGTCGTTCAATACGTATTGCTGCAGTAGGAAGACCGCCACGCAGATGCCGATCACCGCCAGCACGACCGGCGGCAGGTTGAACACCGGCTCGCGCGCCGGCGGCGGCATTTCAGCCTGTTCGGCTTCGGACGGATTTTGCTGTTCGCTCATCTGCAATGGCACTCGATGCTGGTTCCGGGCCGGGTGGCCTGATGAGCATCTAGATCACCGCCCCACGAACCGCAAAGGGCGAATCGTCCCGGCACGAATCAAAAAGAAGCCGTCCAGGGTTTCCCCTGAACGGCCGGTCGAGCCCCCTGCTCCCCTAAAACTCTTGACTGAAGTGCTGCCGATCGTCGCGAAACGACCGCTTCTGGAGTGGTTTTGGTGTGCCACACGACATCGCAGGGCGCAACGTAAACCAGTTGTTAACCTTAACGGCCCCGACCCGTGAACAAGTGTTAACGACGCTGGCACGCTTCCTGCTCCGCAGCGTGCGGAAGCCGCGCCGGCCGATAGCAAGTCGCTGCGGGCCGACACCTTCATCCTGGAAAGGGACACGCGGGCACAGCCCGTGCTCCGCCTGGCCGGAACACGGCTGTGCGCCGCCTACGGGCGTGAACTGAAAGGTTTTTCCTTCCCGTCACTGTGGCGCGAGAAGGATCAGCGACTGGTCTCCCGGCTGATCCACGGGGTTTTCGAGCAGAAATCCGTCGTATTGATCACTTTCGAGGGTTTCAGCCGCAACGGCCGCTCCAACCGGTTCGAATTGCTCGCCCTGCCGCTCGACGGCGGCGTCGAGAACCCGCGCTGCCTCGGCGTCATCAGCGCCGCCGAGAAGCCGTTCTGGCTGGGTGCGGACCCGATCACCGACGCCCTGATCGACACCATCCGCATCATCGATCCGGAGAAGGAACTCTTGAACAACCGTCCGGCAATCAGCGTTCCCTCGCTTGTTCCCGACGAGATCGAGGCGCCCGAAACCATCTCGGCGCTGGGCCGCGCGCGCCGCATCCGCCACCTCGTCGTGTTCGACGGCGGACGCGACGAATAGTTGATGATCTATCGATCTGGCCGGCCCGTTTTTTCCCTTTGTTAACCCGCCTTGTTGTACTTCTCTTATGAAGTTCCTCGCATCGGCGCGCGGGAATGCCAAACGGGGTGTAGGCAGTCATGAGGTCAGCGGCGGTCGACTACGCGCCGTCCCAAGCTGAAAGGCGTAACTTTCAGCGCGTCCGGGTCAAGATATACGGACGCTTCATGCTGGAAGACCGCACCGAGCATCCTTGCCAGGTTGTCGATATGTCGCCCGGCAATGTCGCGCTTCGCACCGATCGCATCGGCATGCCTGGCGAAAAGGTCATTGCCTATATCGATCATATCGGCCGCATCGAGGGCGTCGTCACGCGCACCTTGCAGGACGGTTTTGCCATGACGGTGATCGCGTCGGACCGCAAGAAGGACAAGCTTGCGGCGCAATTGACCTGGCTTGCCAACAAGCATGAGCTCGACCTGCCGGAAGACCGCCGCCACGAACGCGTCGCGCCGCGCAACCCGACGAGCGTGCTACAGCTCGTCGACGGCCGTCAGTATCAGTGCCGCATCATCGACCTGTCGCTTTCCGGCGCCGCGATCGAGATCGACGTCAAACCGGCGATCGGCGTCCAGGTCATGCTCGGCACCATGCGCGGCCAGATCGTTCGTCATTTCGAGGATGGCGTCGCCATCGAATTCGCCGTCATCCAGCGTCCCGAAACGCTCGATTCCGAGTTCAACACGCCACGCGCCTGAGCGCACCGCAAGACATTTCAACCGAACCGGCCCTTCGTGGCCGGTTTTTGCTTTTTGAGCCAACGCAAGCCCGGAAGGCGGCGGCCGCCGCCGAGGAAAGAAACGAACCAAACAAATCAATACTAAAATGATTCAAATTTTATGTTTATTCTACAGGCGTTTTACTTAATATCTACTTCGCACCTTTGCGTCAAATAAATCCGGCTGTGGCAATGTCTCCTTCGAACGGGGAGACTAAAAATGAAAAAAACGAGGGGCAAGCTGTTGCTTATGGCAATGGCGATGCAGCTTTCCGCATGGGGATCAGCATATGCCGCGGGACCGGCCTATATGCACACCGGCGGCCGCACCACACAGCCTGTTGGCCATTATGAATTCTGCCAGCGCATTCCGGTGGAATGCAACCAGAAGACGCCCAAGGGACCGCCGGTCGACCTGACCCGCAAGCTCTGGGCGACGATCGTCAACATCAACAATTCGGTCAACACGCGCATCAAGCCGCGCACCGATTTGGAGAACTACGGCGTCGAGGAATACTGGGCCTATCCGGACAATGGCTATGGCGACTGCGAGGACTACGCGCTGGAGAAGCGCCGCGAGCTGATGGACGCGGGCGTGCCGGCCGGCGACCTGCTGATGACGGTCGCGCGCCAGCCCAATGGCGACGGCCATGCCGTGCTGACGGTACGCACCACCCTTGGCGAATTCATCCTCGACAACCTTGAATCCAAGGTCCTGTCCTGGTCGGACACCGACTACACCTATCTCAAGCGTCAATCGACCGAGAATTCCGGCGTTTGGGTAACGATCAACGACGGCCGCGCCGACGCGGTCGCCAGCGTCCGCTAAGGACGTACGAGAAACCCGGTCGAGTCCCCACCCTCCCCGTCCCCAACGACCGGGTCAAAGGAGCCGGCCCCGTCCCCGGGCCGGCTCCGCCATTTCTGGCGGAGCACCGTCAACTCAGGGCCCGCCTGATCCGGCATTTATGAATGCGCTGGCCATGGAAGAGCACCTTGGGTAGCCGGTATTGCTGCGAGCATGACCAAGTCCGACATTTCACTTCCTGAAATCAAATCGCGGCTCGAATCCCGCTTCGGCGGCATTTCCGAGTTCCAACGAATATCGGAAGGCGAAGAATCACGGGCCCTTGGCTTCAAGAATACCGGCGGCGACTACATCGTACGCATCAACAGGTCGGCAGCAGGGTTCGAGAAGGACCGTTTTGTTTTTCAGCGCTTTTCCAATGCCGAACTGCCCGTTCCCGAGATAGTGTCGATCGATCTTCTCGCGGAAGATCTTGCTTGCTGCGTTTCTCGGCGCGCCGCGGGCGTGACGCTGCAGGATCTGCCCGTTCACGACCTGCAATCAGTCCTCGAACCGGTCTCGCGAATCCTGGACGCGATGACGAATACAGACATTCATGAAACCGATGGCTTCGGCCCTTTTGACACGGCCGGATCAGGCGGCTTTGGCAGCTGGCGAGATTTCCTGATGAGCATCGACGACCGTCGGCGGTACGATTGGGGCGCGGCCAGCCGATACGCGGATACGGATCGCGTCAAGCGCATCATAGGCCAGATGCAGACATTGGCGGCCGACTGCCCCGAGATTCGCCGGCTGGTTCACGGCGATTTCGGCTCGAACAATGTAGTGACGGACCAAGCCCGGATCACCGGCGTCATTGACTGGTCCGAAGCAATGTTCGGCGATCCGCTCTACGATGTCGCCAATATCCTGTTCTGGCGTCCCTGGCTCGACTGCATGGAGCAACAGGCGCGCTTCTTCGAAACAAGGCAACCGAACCGGCTTCGCTACCGGCGTCGTCTGGCCTGCTATCAGTTGCGCATCGGACTTCAGACCCTTTACGAGGCCGCTATTGATGGCAACAACGAGGAAACCGTCTGGGCGCTGACGCGGTCCGAAAGCATCGCCTCTGGCACTTAGCCGAGTCAGACCTTCTTCAGCCCCGTCTTGAAGCGCTTGCCATTGGCCACGTAATGCGCGGCCGAACCACGCAGCCGCTCAACCGCCGCGTCATCCAGCACCCTGATCGCCTTGGCCGGTGAGCCCACGATCAGCGAATTGTCGGGAAATTCCTTGCCTTCGGTGACCAGCGCGCCGGCGCCGACCAGCGAGTTCCTGCCGATCTTCGCTCCGTTCAGCACGATGGCGCCCATGCCGATCAGGCTGTTGTCGCCGATGGTGCAGCCATGCAGCAAGGCTCGGTGGCCGATCGTGCAGCCTTCGCCGATGGTCAGCGGGAAGCCGGGATCGGTGTGCATGACGGTGTGTTCCTGCACATTGGTATCGGCGCCGATGACGACAGGCTCGTTGTCGCCCCTGATGACGACGCCGAACCAGAAGCCAGCATTGCGGCCGATCCTGACATCGCCGATCAGCGTCGCGTCGGGTGCGATCCAGTTTGTATCGGCATCCGCGAAGCTGGGCTCCGTTCCATCGATCGCATAAAGCGGCATTGTCGGTCTCCGAATCGTCTCAGGCAGGGATTTGGGACCCTAGGAGATCGATCGCGCCTGAAGCAACCGCCAGCACGACAATGCCGAGCGCCAAGGACCAGGCCATCGCCGTGCAACCGCAGGACAGCAGCGCCAGCGTCGAGATACGACGCTCCCGCCGGGCATCCAGAGCATCGTTGACCAGCATGAAAGGTCCGGCGCAGGCCGTGGCCGCCAGCGATCGCAGCACATGCGAGGCCGAAACATAGGGCTCGGCAAAGGCAATCTTGCGGCCCGAGACCAGCTCCATCGTCGAGCCCGTGATCCCGCAAACCGTCAGCCCGACGACAAAAGCGAACAGGAAGAGCTCCATCTCAGCCACATTAACCCTCCGTTTACCATGAAATCGCACAGTCGTTTCAGGAAGGCTGCAAGAGCCGTGCCGCACGATGTGTGCCGTCGAGGGACATCGGGATGATGGCAGGGCCTGGATGGGGACGGAGATGAAGCAGGCAGCGATCGCCGACGGCCCTGAACTCACCGTGGTCGATTCCAGGCTGATGAGGCGGGTGTTCTATGCCTTCGCGGCGCTGGCGCTGCTTTCGGTGGCGATCAGCCTGGGCGGCAAATGGTTCGGCCGCTCTATTGCCATGGCCGGATATTCCGATGACATGACGGTGCGGCAGGTGGTGATCGGCAAGAATGTCATTGCCGTGCCGGCCAATTTCATCCGCTTCGAGCAGGCCCGGCGTGACGGCATCGCCTCGCGTCTCGACCTTTATCTGCGCTATCCCCAGATGGACGGCTACAGCGAAGCGGCCCGCGACGATTTCAACCATTCCGGGCCGAACAGAAACATCATCTTCCTGTCGTTCGAACAGCAGATGATGTCGCGCGACATGAGCGGCCGCTTCGCGCCGATCTACAGCGCGCTGATCGTCCAGCCCGGCATTCCCGGACCGGGCGGCACCACCGTCTACGGCTTCGATGAGAAATCAGGCTATCTGAACGAGGTGCTGGTCGTGGGCAAACGCCCCGGCAAGGACCCCTTCGTGGCCCGCTGCCTGAGCGGACCG
Organism: Mesorhizobium sp.; assembly: GCF_017306585.1. Lineage (GTDB taxonomy): Bacteria > Pseudomonadota > Alphaproteobacteria > Rhizobiales > Rhizobiaceae > Mesorhizobium. The sequence continues at coordinate 17,642 of NZ_JAFKIC010000221.1, forward strand.
AGCGCCGGTGAATCCCTGGCGCCCTGCGAACGCGATATCCAGGTAGGCGACGATCTCAGCCTTACCTATCGCTTCCCGAAGGAATTCCTGGACAATTGGCCCGCACTTGATGCGGCGGTCACCGCCGAAGCCGGGCGAATCCTGAAAACCGCGCATTGACCGAGACCGGCCGCGCCTGGCGCGACCTGGCCCCGGATCGCGGGCTCAGCCCAGATCGATGTCGAGGATCGCCATCGAGAAATTGTAGTCGCCGTCGTCCTCGTCCTTGAAGACGATGCCGAGAAACTCCTCGCCGACATAGACTTCGGCCGAATCTTCCTTGCGCGGCCGCGCCTTGACCATGAGCTTGGGATTCTGGAAGACGCGCTTGAAATAGGCGTCCAGCTTTCTGATTTCGTCCGGCTTCAACGGTCTTCTCCGATTATCGGCTTGCTGGTTTGAACGGCGCTTCTGGCACGTCGACAATGGCGATGTAAAGGCAAGCCGGCCGTATTGCACCGGAAGTGGCGGTCCGGCCGGGCAATCACCATCGGGCCAGCCGGATCGAAAGATCAGATATCGAAGCTGACCACCTGATCCATCTTCTGCGACGGCAGAAGCTGGTCCATCTGGCGCGAAGGCTGGTCGCAGCCCGTCTCGCCAACGACGCGGGCCGGCACGCCGGCCACCGTCTTGTTGTGCGGCACAGGCGACAGCACCACCGACCCGGCGGCGATCTTGGAGCAATGGCCGATCTCGATATTGCCGAGAATCTTGGCGCCAGCCCCGATCAGCACGCCATGGCGGATCTTGGGATGGCGGTCGCCGCCGGCCTTGCCGGTGCCGCCCAGCGTGACGCCATGAAGGATCGACACGTCATCCTCGATGACCGCCGTCTCGCCGACGACGAGGCCCGTGGCATGATCGATGAAGATGCCTTTGCCGATACGCGCGGCAGGATTGATGTCGGTCTGGAAGACCGAGGACGAGCGGCTCTGCAGATAGAGCGCGAAATCCTTGCGGCCCTGGTCCCACAGCCAATGCGCCAGCCGGTGGGTCTGGATGGCGTGAAAACCCTTGAAATAGAGCACCGGCATGATGAAGCGGTCGCAAGCCGGGTCGCGGTCGTAATAGGCCTGGATATCGACGCGCACCGTCGTCGGCCAATCCTTGTCGTCCGCCAGCATCGACTTGAAAGTCTGGCGGATCAGGTCGGAACCGATATCCTGATGGGCAAGCCGTTCGGCGATCCGGTGAATGACAGCCTCCTCCAGGCTCTCCTGGTTGAGGATCGTCGAATAGAGGAACGCCGCCAGCAGCGGATCACGGTTGACCGCTTCCATCGCTTCGTCGCGGATCGACCGCCAGATCGGATCGACCGGCTGCAGCGCGCTGTGGCGGGAAATGCTGATGCTGTTCATCGACGTCTTGTCCTGCGTCTTGCCGGCCTGTTGTGCTTGCCTGCTGTCCGGCCGCACATATAAGGCAGATCATAGCACGATTGAACTCAATTTTCCTTAGTGCTTTGTCAAATGGATTTGGTTCGCGGGAATTCAAGCAGCGATGGCAAACGAACCCTTGATCGACGATACCCTCAAAACCGAGCTTTCGGCGCTCTACCGGGCTACGGATCGCCACTACCACAACCTCGCCCATATCGAGGCGATGCTGGCCCTGGCCGGCGATTATCGCGCCTCGCTGCAAGATCCCGAAGCCGTGGAAGCCGCCATATGGTTCCACGACGCCATCTATGACAGCAAGGCCAAGGACAACGAGGCGAAAAGCGCCTCCCTTGCCCAAGAAATGTTGGCCGGACGCGCCGAAGCCGATCGCCTGGGCCGCATCGGCGCGATGATCCTGGCCACCGCCACGCACCAGCCGCCACTGCTCGATGGCGAAGCGGCTATGCGGGACGCCAGCCTTTTCCTCGACATGGATTTATCCATCCTCGGCGCCGCGCCGGATGCATTCGATGCCTATGAGCGCGCGGTCCGCCGCGAATATGGCTGGGTGGAGGAGCCGATGTGGCGTGCGGGTCGTGGCGCGGTGCTGAAGAGTTTCCTCGATCGCCCTCACCTCTTCCATACCGAGGAATTCCGCCGGCGTTTCGAGCCGCAGGCCAGGCTCAACATCGCGCGCTCGCTGGCCGTCCTGCAGAGGCAGCCCTAGGCGGATCCCGAAACGGGCTCCGCGTCGAACAGCGCCGCCAGAAAAGCCTGGACAAGCGAGCGCTGGGCGTCCGTCTTGCGATAGGCGACCCGGTGGATGGAACTGAAGGCATAGGCCATCGGCCGGATCGCCCGCATGTCGCCCGTCGCTACCCAGGGATCGGCGAAATGGCATGGCAGGAAGCCGATGAAATTGCCGGACAGGATCAGCATCAACTGCGCTTCCATATGCACGACCGACGCGCTCGCCCTGGGATGGCCGACAAGGTAGAGATCATCGAAATGCCGGTAGCTGCGCACCGAAAAGCGCGCCGCGTCGATCGCGCCCTGGTCGATCCCGGCATCCGGCACCGAAAAGAGCGGATGCCGGCGGCCGCAATAGAGAAGGTGCGGTTCGCCGCAATAATCCCGGTAGACGACGCCGGGCGCCTTCTGCGATAGCGGCCCGATGACGACGTCGCGGCCGCCATCGGCCACCTGCTGCTCAAGTTCGGACGGCGTGCCCACCGAAAGATCGATGAAGACATCTGAATCCGGTCCCATGAACCGGCCGAGCGCATGCTGGATGCCCAGGTCCCTGCTGGTGAAGACACCGTCCGACGTGCCGACCCGCAAGCGGCCCGACAGGCTGCCGCTGGCCGCGTTGATGCGGTGGCCGAAATCGTCGAGGTCGCGAAACAGTTTCTGCGCCGCATCGTAGGTCGCCTGCCCAACCTCGGTCAGCCGGAACTGCTTTCGTCCGCGGTGGCAGAGCTGGGCGCCGATGCGCTTTTCGAGTTCGGCCAGATGCGTGCTGAGCGTCGGCTGTGACAGGTTGAGCGTCATCTGCGCGGCGGCGAAGCCGCCTGAATCGGCCAGCGCTACGAAGACGCGCAGCAGGCGGATGTCGATATTGTCCAGCCGGCGCATACCGCCCCTCCTCGCCGATACATCGATATTATTCGATGTATCGTTCTAAATAAACTCATTTACATCAATGTCTGAAATGGCGAGCCTGCGCAAAACAAATTGGGGAACAATCATGAAATCGCTACTCGCCTCCGCTCTGTCCGCGGCCCTCGTGCTTGCCAGTTCGCAGCTTGCGCTCAGCGCCGACCAGATCCGCATCCTCGCGCCGACATGGCTGGGATTCGCCCCGGTCCACATCGCCGCGGATCTCGGCTGCTTCACCGCCAGGAACCTCGACGTCAGCATCAAGTTCGAGGACGACCTGACCAATGTCATGGCGGCGATGGCGCGAGGCGATATCGAGATGCAGATGCGCTCGGTGGGCGAATATCAGGGCCGCCCGCGCGACGCTTCGACGCCCGGCCTCATCATCGGCACGATTGACGAGTCCGTTGGCGGCGACGGCGTCATCACCGACGACGCCATAAAGTCGGTCGCCGACCTCAAGGGCAAGGTGGTCGCCGCCGAACCGAACATCCCCTCACGTCTGCTGCTGCAGATGGAGCTCAAGCAGGCAGGCCTGTCACTGAAGGACCTGCAGATCAAGGACATCGCCACGGCCGATACCGGCGCGGTCTTCGTCGATCCCTCGATCGCCGCCATCGCGACCTACGAACCGTTCATGTCGCAGGCTCTGAAGGCTTCGACCCGTCCCGGCGCCCGCATGCTGATCTCGTCCAAGGACCATCGCGGCATCATCATCGACGCGATCATCGCCCGCAATGACGACTTCAAGGCCAACCCCGACAAATACGCCAGGTTCCTCGGCTGCATCTATGAGGCTGTCGACTTCATCAAGGCCGAGCCGGCGAAATTCGCCGACATGGCCTCCAAGCATTTCGGTCTGACGCCGGCGGAAGTGACCGACATCGTCAACTCCAGCCTGTCCTACACGACGCTCGCCGAGTCGCTCGCCTACATGGGCAAGCCGGGCGAAAAGGGCACGCTGCACGGCATCTTCGACACGGTCATGGAACTCAACCTGGAGAACGGCGCCGCCGACAACAAGCTGGTGGCGGCCGACCAGATCGACAATTCGGCAATCAACAAGATCCCGGCGAAATAGTGCCAGCGCCGATCGGACGCGGCAGCCTCAGCTGTCGTGTCCATACCATTGCGGTTCGCTATCCGTGACGGCGGCCGCTCCTTAGATCATCGGGGATCGTGACTTTGTTCAGCAGCTTGTTTGTTTTTCGCGGCCGTGCGTCGCCGATGGTGGAGTTCGCAGTCAGTGTCGCGGCGGCGGTACTGGTCATCGCCCTGTGGGAGTTGGCGGCGCGCGCGGGCGTCATCGCGCCGCAATTCCTGCCGTCGCCCAGCCGCGTCATCGTTGCCTTGTGGACCATGCTGACCGAGCAGAACCTGGTCTGGCACGTCGCGGTCTCGACCGCCCGCGTCTGGATCGCCTTCCTGCTCGCCGCCATCATGGCGATCCCGATCGGCATCATGATGAGCAGCTACCGCATCGTCGGCGCCGCCCTGGAGCCGATGATCGATTTCATCCGCTATCTGCCGGTTCCGGCGCTCGTGCCGCTGTCCATCATCTGGTTCGGCGTCGGCGAGGAGACCAAGATCTTCCTGCTCTGGCTGGGTACCTTCTTCCAGCTCGTGCTGCTGGTCGCCGACGACATGCGGCGCGTGCCGCAGGAATTCGTCGAGGTCGCCCGCACCGTCGGCGCCAATTCGCGGCAGGTGATGACCGATGTCGCTTTGCGCTGGATGGGACCGACACTGCTCGACAATCTGCGTATCACGCTCGGCTGGTGCTGGACTTACCTCATCATCGCCGAGATCGTCGCCGCCGATTCCGGCATCGGCTACGTCATCTGGACGGCGCGGCGCTTCGTCAAGACGCCCGAAGTCATGGCCGGCGTTGTCGTCATCGGGTACGTCATCTGGACGGTGCG
>NZ_JAFKIC010000222.1 GCF_017306585.1 Mesorhizobium sp.
AGCTCGACAACGGCATCGGCATGTGCGGCAAGGCCGGACAGGGCGTGCCCGTCGGCGTCGGCCAGCCGCATCTCAGGATGAACCAGATGACGGTCGGCGGCACCCGGGTTTGAGGCGTAGCATTGGCCTCGCGACGATATCCGCCCAGTGGGGTCCGTAGGCATCGGGAACGGGGTGCAGGCAAGCGCCTTGAGGTTGGGGACACGCCGCAGGGCGTGCTCCTGAGGCCCGCGCCAGCCTTCACCCCAACGCGGCCCGAAGATGTGCTTGGCCTTCTGCCACACGGCGGCGAACCGAAGACCCTGGAAGAGATGGATGCAGGCGTGCTCGCCGAGGCACGGCGGCGGATTGCTCGCGATTGATAGCAACCTGATCGTTCGTGCTATCTAACGAACGACCATCCAGAAGCAGTCCCCACGCGCCGGATCCTGATCGACAGTCAACCTGCATCTCGGCAAGTCCGCGCAATGCACAGGGTTCGCGACCTTTAACCGCAAATTGGTCAGGACGGCGCGGGCAGCGGGGCGCGAGGGCATTCAAGAGGCGTAGCGGCCTTCTTGCTCCCCGGCCTGTGACCGGGCGCCGCCCCAGGGCACTCCAGTAACATTATTGGCATTGATATCCGGGAAGCCCTTTCTTGCACCGGTTGGCAATTCGGAGCAGCGTGCCGACCAAGGTCGGGTTCCGCATCCGGGGAGGACATTTTGGCATGAGCTCCGCTCCAAGCCCACGCAAGCTCGGACCGCTGCAGGTCATCCTGCTCGCGATCCCCTGTGTCGCGGTACTTATCGTGCCATTCTTCAACCGGATGGAGCCAAGCCTGTTCGGCGTTCCGTTCTTCTACTGGTGGCAGATTCTATGGGTGCCGCTGTCCAGCATCTTCATCGCCATCGTCTACAGGATGACCGTGCCGCGCGGCAGTGGAGATTGACATCATGAACGTCGTCGCCACCGCTATCTTCATTGCGATATTCGGCTTCATCACCTTGCTGGGGTTCGTATCGGCGCACTGGCGCAAGGGCGATATGAGCCAATTGCACGAATGGGGCCTCGGCGGGCGCCGTTTCGGCACCTGGGTGACGTGGTTCCTAATCGGGGGCGATCTCTACACGGCCTATACGTTCATCGCCGTGCCTGCCCTGGTCTTCGGCGCCGGCGCGCTCGGCTTCTTTGCCGTGCCCTACACGGTGCTGGTCTATCCCATGGTCTTCGCCATCCTGCCTCGATTGTGGATGGTGGCGCGGCAGCACAATTATGTCACCGCCTCCGATTTCGTCGCCGGCCGCTACAACAACCGGGCGCTGGCGCTGGCGATCGCGCTGACCGGCATCGTCGCCACCATGCCTTACATCGCGCTGCAACTGGTCGGCATCCAGGTGGTCATAGGCGGATTGGGCTTCCCGACCGGCGGTCTCGCCGGCGACCTGCCGCTGATCATAGCGTTCATCATCCTGGCTGCCTTTACCTATACCAGCGGGCTGCGCGCGCCTGCCTCAATCGCCATCGTCAAGGATCTGCTTGTCTATGTCACGGTCATCGCCCTGATCGTCGTCGTGCCGATCAAGATGGGTGGTTTGGGGAAAATCTTCGCGGCCATTCCACCCGACCGCCTGCTGCTGCCTGCGGTGAAGGACGGCAATACCGGGCAGATTTCCATCTACACCACCCTGGCCTTCGGATCGGCGCTGGCACTGATGCTCTACCCGCACGCCACCACGGCGGTGCTGTCGGCGAAAGGACCCAACACGCTGCGGCGCAACTGGGTGTTCCTGCCGGCCTATTCGCTGGTGCTCGGCCTGATCGCGATGCTCGGCTACTTTGCCTACGCGTCCGGCATCGACAAGTCGCCCGAACTCGCGCCCTACTTCGCCCAATACAAGGCGCAGTTCGCTATGCCCGGATTGCTGCTGCACTTCTTCCCGAGCTGGTTCGTCGGCCTCGGCTTCGCGGCGGTCGCCATCGGCGCCCTCGTTCCTGCCGCGATCATGTCGATTGCGGCGGCCAATCTCTTCACCCGCAACATCTACAAGGCCTATGTCAATCCGGCCTGTTCGGCCGAGCAGGAGACCAGCATGGCCAAGCTGTTCTCGCTCATCGTCAAGTTCGGTGCGCTGATGTTCATCCTGTTCCTGCCGCTGACCTATGCGATCCAGCTACAGCTTCTGGGCGGCATCCTCATCCTGCAGACCCTGCCGGCCATCGTCTGCGGGATCTACACGCGCTGGTTCGATGCCAAGGCTCTGCTATTGGGCCTCGCCGCCGGGCTGATCTGGGGCATATGGGCCGCGTCGCTCACCGGTTTCCAGACGTCCGGCTTTCCGCTGCATATCGCAGGCCTGACGATACCAGCCTATATCGGGTTCTACGCGCTGATCCTCAACTTCGCGGTTTCCATCGCGGCCAATCTCTTCATTCGTGTTATCGGGGTGGCCAATCAACGGGACGCAACCGTGGCCGCGGATTATATCGGCTGACTGGAAACAGTAGTGGCTCCAGTTGCCAATCCACGGCTTTCGAAGTCGCTCAGCACGGTTTGAAGTGGCTCGGCATGGGAGCCGTTGCCCAGATCGCCGCCAGCCCCCATCAGGGCAGGCTGGCAGCTGATCTTCGTTATGAAGGCATCAGGTAGCTTTGCCGCCGTTCTTCTTGCAATCGGCGCGGAATTTGTGACGCTCCTTGCCGTGCAGCTTCTTGGCATCCGCAAGCGCCGAGCACTGCTTTGAAATCGCGGTCTCCTCCGGCGTCATGGCAGACGCCTTCTTCTTCATCGGAGCCGCCGTCGTGGCGGCCGGCGCCGTCGTGGTCGTGGTGGCTGCAGTCGTTGCGGCGGAGGCTACTCCGGTCGCGAGGAAGCCGGCCACGGCGATTGATGTCAGAACGCTTGCAATCCTCATCAAGATCACTCCCTTAGGCGCCCCAGCCCGGCTTCGACTGGTACCAGCGGGCCGGGACAGCCGCAATGTTGGTCAAGCCCACCCCACGCAGTTGTGATCCGACGGCAGCAGGGCCGCACCACATCCGTTCCGGCTGTGGTACGGCCCCTCATTTGCCGCCATTCTGGCGAAGTCACCTACTTCCGGCAGGCCGGTTCGCCCTGCTGACCGCAAGGCGGCTTCTTTCCGCCTTGCGCCTTTGGCGGGGGAGGAGGCTGCCGACGCGCCTGCATCTGAGGCTTGGGCTGTGCATGGAATTCAGGCTTCGGCTTTGACTGCACCTGAATCCTCGGCTTGTCCTGCAGCTTGATCTGCCGCTGCGGATTGCCGTTCGATACCTTCAGCTTCTGCTTGCCGCCCGTATCGTTGCCGGTCGGGCCGGCTCCGGTCGGTTGCTTACGAAACTTCGGGCCCTTGCCCTGCCCGCTCGGCTGACCATTGTTCGAGGCAGGGCCGCCGGCATCCTGACCATGCAGTTTCCTGTGCTTGCCGTTGGCGGCCATCTGTTCATCGGGGGTCAAGGTGTTGTTCGTCTTGAGTTTCGACGAGGTGCCTTGCCCATTGGTTGTCGGCGTGCCGCCATTGGTGACAGCGGGCGGGGTTGCGCCGGCAACGCCTTTCTTGCGCAAAAGCTTCGCGGCTTTGTCGTCGGGCAGGTTCTGACCGTTGAGGACAGGCTTGCCATTGAGAACCGGCTTGCCATTGACGAGCGGAAGCGTCTTGCCGTCGGCGCCCGGCAAGGCGTGCCCGGCCAGCTTGTCCGCCGGCAATGTCTTGGACAGGGGCGCGGCGCCGCCGTTCTGCTGTCCCGTCTTGACCAGCTTCGACGGCAGGCCACCCGGGTTGACCGCCGGGTTCTTGGCGAGCGTGGCCTCCTTCTTCTGCAGGAAGGCAGGCAGCGCGACCTTGGTCGCAAGCGCGGCCGCACCGAGCCCCACCGCGCCGGCGGTCAGCTTCTGGCCGGTGGTCAGGCCGCCAGCCTGATTGTTGTTCTCGTTGATGGTCGTGTTGTTGATGACCGTGGTGTTGTGGATGTTGTTGAAGATGACATTCTCGGGCGGCGGGAAAATATCATGCGGCGGGTTCACCCAAGCCGGCACCGGCACGAAGACCGGGGTCGGCAGGAGGAAAACCCCAATCGGCGGCGGTGGCGGCGGCAGCACGATGAAATCCGGCGGCGGCGGCGGCAGGAAGATCACCGCGACCGGCGGCGGCGGCGGGAAGTCGAACTCGGGATCGTCGAAATAGAGCACCGGCCGGTCGACATAGACGATCTCCTCCGGCGGCGGCGGCGGCACGTCATAGGCATAGACGGTGAAGCTCGGCGGCGGCTCCAGGGCGGCGTCGAAATGCTCGAGCCGGCGGCGGGCGTCCCAGGCATGCGGGCCATGCGGATAGCGCTGAAGGTAGGACCAATAGGCCTCCGGCGTGTCCCTCAGCCAGGTCTGGCGCCAGGTGATCGCCTCGCGCCGCGCCGCAAGGATGGCACGAACGCGCTTGGCCATCGGGTCGTGCGGATAAGCGACGATGAAATCCTCGTAGCCGCGCATCGTGTCGCGATCGAGGGCGGCGACATAGGCATCGTGCGCGTCGAAGTCGCGAATCTCCTTGGTCCGGTCCGCCCGCACTTCAGCGGCTGAAACCTGTGGCGGCGGAGCATCCGGCCCACGATCGAAGAAGACGAAGGGATCGGTGATCTTGGAGGCGTCCCAGGGCAGTTCGGCGCCCTGCGTCGCCTCGCTGACGCGCAGGCGTGTGCGGTCGAAGACGTCACCAAGCTGCAGGCCGCCATCCCTGATCATCTCGGCCAGCGCCTGGGCGTAGGCGCCATACGGCCCCTTGCCCTCTGGCGCGACCGTGCCTGGCGCGGCATTGAAGGCGATCAGCATGTTGGGGTCGGGATCGACCAGCGCGAGACCGCCGGCCAGCGGCTGGTTCGACTTGGCGAAAGAGTTCGGCCGCGCCGCGTCGAGCACGACGATGTTGACCTTCGTCGGCAAGGCGGCCAGCGGCTTTGTCAGATCGGAAACCCGCACCGCGGCCATCGGCACGTCGGCCGCATTGGCGATCTGGGCATCGACCGGGGCGAAGTAGTTCTCGCCCTCGAACTGCAAGCCCTGGCCGGCCAGATAGACGAACACCACGGCGTCCGGGCCTGCCGCCGTCACCTTGGCCAGGAAATCGCGATAGGCGCCACGCAGCGATTCCTGGTCGACGTCACGCGCGCCGACAACATCGAAGCCGGCCGCCTGCAGGGTTTGTGCGATCAGCCCGGCATCGTTGGCCGGCGTCGCCAGCGCCCCCGATGGATAGGCTGCGTTGCCGATGACGAAAGCAAGGCGCTTTTGGCCTTGCGCCAGTGCCCCGCCTGTCAGGCAGAGCGCGAAAATGGAGAACGCGAAGAAGAACGCGAGGAATTTCGAGACCGTCCGCATTACGATCATCCGTCAGGTGAGAGTGATGATACTTCCGTCCCTGGGCCCGAAATAGGCCGACGCATCAAGGCGGCTTTGCGGCGGCAATCCGGCACCTTTCAGTCGAAAGCCGCCGAATTGCCCGGTCTCAACCAAACGTGATCATTGCCAGGCTCAGCCGCGGCGTCTCTTCGGCTTCTCCAGCAGGGCGACGGCTTCAACGTGCGAAGACCACAGGAACTGGTCGATCGGCGTCACGCTCTTCAGGGCATAGCCGCCATCGATCAGGATGCGCAGGTCGCGGGCCAGCGTCACCGGATTGCAGGAGACCGCGGCAACGAGGGGAACATCCGAACGCGCAATCTGCTTCGACTGGTCCTCGGCGCCGGCCCGCGGCGGGTCGAAGACGAGGCCGTCGAAAGCGTTCAGTTCCTTGAATGTCAGCGGACGCCGGAACAGGTCACGGCGTTCGCCCGTCACCCGCTTGAGACCGGTGGCGAAGCGCGATCCCCGGTCGAGCGCCGAAAGGGCGGCTGCATCGCCTTCCACGGCATGCACCTCCGATTTCTGTGCGAGCCGAAACGCGAAGCTGCCGCAACCGGCGAAAAGGTCGGCAACCTTTCTGGCGCGTTTCAGATGCGCGCCGACAAGATCGGCCATGGTCTGTTCGGCAGCTTCGGTCGCCTGCAGGAAGGCGCCGGGAGGTACCGCGACCGAGACGCTGCCGAACATGACCACCGGCTTTCTCGGCTCGATGATGATCTCATCGTCGATGGACAGCCTGGCAAAGCCCTGCGCAATGACAAAATTGGAGGCGATGCGGCGCTGGTTTTCGCCGAGCTTGCCGGACTCGTGAACCGCCACATCGAGGCCGGAGGCCGTCACGGTAACCGCCATGCGGAACGACTTGGTCGTGGCGCATGTCAAATCGGCGAGCGCTCTCAAACGGTCGAACGCGGCGACGATTTCAGGCAGCGAAATCGGGCACTCAGATATCGGGATGATTTCCGGCGACAGATGTCGGTTGAAGCCAAGCAGCATGCCGGCTTCCGTGCGCCGGGCGGCGAGCACGACACGGCGGCGCGTGTGCGGCGCACAGGCGACGAGTTCGGCAATGTCGCAATCAATGCCCTTGCCCTTCAAAGCATGCACGACCTTGTCGCGCTTCCACTGGCGATAGGCCCCGGCCTCGAAATGCTGCAGCGCGCAGCCGCCGCATTCGGTGAAATGGCGGCAGGCGGGATCGATGCGCAGCGGCGAAGCCTCCAGCACCGCCATCAGCGTGGCGCGATCCCTTTCACGCGCCGCCGTAACCGTCTCGCCGGGCAGCGTGAACGGGATGAACAGATCGCCGCTTTCGGTCTCGGCGATGCCGTCGCCCTGCGCGCCCAGTTTCCCGATGGTAAAGCGCGCGCTCATCGATCCTTGATCCCGCCAAGCAGATATTCGCGATTGCCGTCGCCGCCTTCGATCGGCGATGGATGCAAGCCAAGCGAACGCCAGCCGGGAACGGCATTCAACCAGTCCCGTAGCAGGCCGGCGACCCGGTCGGCATCTCCGGGGTTTTTCAGCAAGCCGCCCTTGCCGATGGCCTCGCGGCCCGCCTCGAACTGCGGTTTCACCAGCAGCATGGCGCGGGCGCCAGCCTTTGCGATCGTGAGCGCCGGCGGCAGCGCCAGTTTCAACGAGATGAAGCTGACGTCGGACACGATGAAATCCGGAACCCGGCCGGCAAGATCGGCCGATGTGAGATCGCGCGCATTCAGGCCCTCGATTACCGTCACTCTCTGGTCTTTGCCGACATCCGGGTGCATCTGACCGTGGCCGACATCGATGGCCGTGACGTGCGACGCGCCCCGCTCCAGCAGGACCTGGGTGAAGCCCCCGGTCGAGGCTCCGATGTCGAGCACCTCGCGGCCTGCCGGGTCGAGGCCGAAATGGTCGAGCCCGGCAATCAGCTTGAGCGCAGCGCGCGAGACATAGGCCTGCGCCGGATCATCCACGCCAAGGGCGCAGTCGCATTGGACAGCCTGTCCCGGCTTGCGGGCAATGACGCCATCGACAGTGACGGTGCCGCGCTCGACCGCGTCGCGGGCGCGAGAGCGGCTGGCAAACAGCCCGCGCTGGACGAGCAGGTCGTCGAGCCGCTGGCGCGTGCTGGCTGGCAAAGGCGTGTTCATGGCCCTTCATTGGCGAAAGGCGGGCGTGAACGCAAGGACATTGGGCAGCTTGCGGGCGACGCGCGAGGTCGGCACAATGGCGACAGGGGAGCGGGTCCGAGCACGACCGTGAAGGAGGCCAGATGCTGACGGGAACCTGCCATTGTGGTGCAACCCACTGGACCCTGGAGGGTGATCCCGGCCCGATCACTGCCTGCAACTGCACGCTCTGCCGCCGTTATGGCACGTTGTGGGCCTATGATTTCGTCGATGAGCGCATCCGCGTTTCAGGACCGGTGAACAGCTACACGCGCGCGGGGAAAGCGCCTTCGCTCGAAATCCTGTTCTGCCCGACCTGCGCCTGTGTGCTCGCCTGGCGCGGTTTGCGCGCGGGCAATTCCGGCCGGACCCGCATCGCGGTCAATGTGAGACTGGCGCCGCCGGAGGCCGTCGCCGATCTTCCCATCGACCATTTCGACGGTCTCGACACGTTTGACGACCTGCCGCGCGACGGACGCTGCGTGCGCGACATGTGGTTCTAGATCTAGAAGATCGTTCGGGACACCTGGCGCTCGACGGCAGGAGACAAACCGCTGTCCAGATCACGGGATGCCTGCTCGCGCGGCTGCTCGGCCGGAGCGGCAGTCACAGGCGGAGCATCCGGCACCACCAATTGCGGAACCTGCTTGTAGGAAAAGCCGCCACGGAGATCGCCCATCTTGCCGGCAACGATCCCCACCGCCGCCTTTTCAAGATTGCGGTCATAGCGCGTCTCGGCGCTGACCGGCGCGGCTGTCGCGGCCAGGAGGGCCACGCCGCACAAAAGCATCTTCATCGTTGTCGTCTCCCTGCCTGGTGCCGATCTAGCAGGGTGCCGTTGAAAAACGGCCAAGGGACACGGTAAGCAAAATGCCAAACGGCAGTGTTAACAATGCGTTACGAAATCAAGCCGGCAAACCGAGTCAAGCCGTTGATGCACTGATTCAGGCGCGCTGGGCGCGCGCCGTGTGGCCGAGCGCGGCAAACACCGTGCGCACGATACCGGCGGCATCGAGACCGGCATCGGCATACATTTTTTCGGGCTTGGCGTGATCGGTGAACACGTCGGGCAACACCAGAGGGCGCACCTTCAGGCCGCTCTCCAGCAGTCCTTCATGGGCGAGGAATTGCAGCACATGGCTGGCGAACCCGCCGATGGCGCCTTCCTCCACGGTCACCAGAACCTCGTGCGAGCGGGCCAACCGGCGGACCAGATCCTCGTCGAGGGGCTTGGCGAAGCGGGCATCCGCCACGGTGGTGGAAAGCCCGGCGGCGCCGAGTTCCTCGGCGGCGATCAGGCAGTCCTGCAGCCGAGTGCCGAACGACAGCAGCGCCACCTTCGTGCCTTCCCTGACGATACGGCCCTTGCCGATCTCAAGCGCCGAACCGCGCTCAGGCATGTCGACGCCGACGCCGTTTCCGCGCGGGTAGCGGAAGGCGATCGGGCCGTCATCATAGCTTGCCGCGGTGCGCACCATGTGGCGCAGCTCCGCCTCGTCGGCCGCCGCCATGACGACGAAGCCGGGCAGCGACGCCAGGAAGGTTGTATCGAAGGCGCCGCAATGGGTGGCGCCGTCGGCGCCGACGAAGCCGGCACGGTCGATCGGGAAACGCACCGGCAGCTTCTGGATGGCGACGTCGTGGACGACCTGATCGTAGGCGCGCTGCAGGAAGGTCGAGTAGATCGCGGCGAAAGGCTTATAGCCTTCGGTGGCAAGGCCGGCGGCGAAGGTCACCGCATGCTGTTCGGCGATGCCGACATCGAAGGTTCTTTTGGGGAAAACCTCGCCGAACAGGTCGAGGCCGGTGCCACCAGGCATGGCGGCCGTGACGGCGACGATGCGGTCATCCTCGCGCGCTTCCTGGATCAAACTCTCGGCAAACACCTTGGTGTAGGCCGGTGCATTCGCGGGCGCCTTGGCCTGCGCGCCGGTGATGACGTCGAACTTGTTGACGCCGTGATATTTGTCGGCGGCGGCCTCCGCCGGCGCATAGCCCTTGCCCTTCTGGGTGACGACATGAATCAGCACCGGGCCCTTGCCATTGTCGCGCACATTCCTGAGCACCGGGATCAGATGCTCCAGATTGTGACCGTCGATCGGGCCGATGTGGTAGAAACCGAGTTCCTCGAACAGCGTGCCGCCGGTGACGTAGCCGCGCGCATGCTCGACCGCCCGGGTGATGGCGCGGTCGGCGCGCTTGCCGAGATAGGAGGTCAGCTTCTTGCCGAAATCGCGCAGGCCGACATAGGTCTTCCCTGATGCCAGCCGCGCCAGATACGCGCTCATGGCGCCGGTCGGCGGCGCGATCGACATGTCGTTGTCGTTGAGGATGACGATGAGCCGCGCATCGAGCGCGCCGGCATTGTTCATCGCCTCATAGGCCATGCCTGCCGACATGGCGCCGTCGCCGATGACGGCGATGACATTGTTGCGGCCGCCGGAGAGATCGCGGGCGGCCGCCATGCCGAGCCCGGCGGAGATCGACGTCGAGGAGTGGGCGGCGCCGAAGGGATCGTATTCGCTCTCGGCGCGGCGGGTGAAGCCGGAGAGGCCGCCTTCCTGCCGCAGCGTGCGGATGCGGTCGCGGCGGCCGGTGAGGATCTTGTGCGGATAGGCCTGGTGGCCGACATCCCAGATCACCCGGTCGTCGGGAGTGTTGAAGACATAGTGCAGCGCAACCGTGAGTTCGACGACGCCAAGACCGGCGCCAAGATGGCCGCCGGTGCGCGATACCGCGTCGATCAGTTCGGCGCGCAGCTCGGATGCCAGTTGCGGCAAGTCACCTTCGGCCAGCGTGCGCAGATCGGCCGGGATGCGGACCTTGTCGAGAAGCGGCGTATGCGGCGTTGCGTTCACGGGCACCCAGGCTTTCTGTTCAACGGCGGGATAGGCCGCCGGCCGGCGAAAGTAAATGCGTGTCGGTGACGCGGGCCTGTCCTCAAAAGGGCAGAGCGTCGAAACAGCTTATGCCCGCCCTTTCAAGTCCTTGTTTTCGTGCATATCGTGGTGCCGAAACCGGGCCGCTTTTGGACGATATTCACTTGTTTTTGTGCATTCCCAAGACACTTTGGGCGACATGCATCAGTTTTCCGGCAGCGGAATGAATTCTTTCTCATCGCCGGGAACGATATCGAAGCGGCCCGTCTTCCATTCCTGCTTGGCCTGTTCGATGCGTTCCTTGGAGGAGGAGACGAAATTCCACCAGATATAGCGCTTCGAGCCGAGCGAAGCGCCGCCGAACAGCATGAAATGCGCGCCGCTTTGCGACGATATGACGATTTCGTCGCCGGGACGGAAAACCAGCAGCCGCTCCGCCGGAAAGACGTCGCCCGAGATCGAGACCTCGCCCTCCAGCGTGTAGATGGCGCGCTCTTCGGTGTCGGCCGGGATTTTCACGCGGGCGCCGGGCGCCAGCCTGAGATCGGCGTAGAGCGTTTCGGTATCGGCCCGCACCGGGGAGCGCAGCCCCTGGAAATCGCCGATGACGACGCGGCCGCGCACCCCTTCGGCATCGATATCGGGCAACCGCAAGGCAGCGGTGTTCTCGAAAACCGGCGCTACCTCTTCCTTGTCGTCCGGCAGGGCCAGCCAGGTCTGCAGGCCGGAGATCGACATCGGTGCGCCGCGCAATTCCTCTGGCGTGCGCTCGGAGTGGACGATGCCGCGTCCGGCGGTCATCAAATTCACGTCGCCGGGCTGGATCACCATTTCGGTGCCCAGCGAATCCCGATGCCTGATCTTGCCGTCGAACAGATAGGTCACCGTCGACAGGCCGATATGCGGATGCGGACGGACATCCATCGCCTGACCGGCGCGCAGGATGGCCGGCCCCATGCGATCGAAGAAGATGAACGGCCCGACGAGCCGCCGCTTGGCGGTCGGCAAGGCACGGCGCACCTCGAAGCCGCCAATGTCCTTGGCGTTCGGGATGACCATCAGTTCGATCTGGTCGCTGGCGAAAGCATCGCCCGCTTCAGGATCTTTTCCGGGGAAAAAGCTCATGTCGGCCCCTCAGGCGAAGCGGAGCGCCGACCTGGCCTTCGCCTTGGCGGCCTCTTCCTCGCGATTGCGCGGTTCCTGCGCGGTTTCGAGCGTATCGATCAATTCGCGCGCGACGGCGGCGATGGCTTCGACGGCATGGTTGAAGGCATGCTCGTTGCGCTTGGACGGCTTGGTCGAACCGCTCAGCTTGCGCACGAACTGCAAAGCGGCGTCATGCACCTCGTCATTGGTCGCCGGCGGCTCAAAGTTGAACAGGGTCTTGATGTTGCGGCACATAGCTTGAACTCCTTACCTGTTTTCTGCCTCGCCCATTTTGTCTACTCGGCGTCGAGCGGCTCCGTTCCGACCGGCTTGCCGTCGCGCGACAGCCTGATCTTCTCGACCTTGTCCTCGGCGGCCTTCAGCAGCCGGTCGCAATGCGCCTTCAGCGCCTCGCCACGCTCGTAGATGCGGATCGACTGGTCGAGCGGCACGTCGCCGCGCTCCAGATCATCGACGATCTTCTCCAGCGCGTCGAGTGCCTGTTCGAAGCTCATCGCCTTGACGTCTTCGTTGGTCTCACCAGCCATCATTCATCCTTTCATCAGCCGCCCGACATGGGCGGCGACCGAAAATGCCAATCCCTGCAGATCGTAGCCGCCCTCGAGCAGGCTGACGAGCCGGTTGCCGCTGTGGCGCGCGGCGCGCTGCATCAGCTGGCCTGTCGCCCAGTCGAAATCATCCTCGGTCAGATTGATCTCGGCCAGCGGGTCGCGGTGATGCGCATCGAAGCCTGCCGAAATAATGATCAGGTCGGGCGCGAAATTGTCGAGGGCCGGCAGCACGCGCGACAGGAAGGCGTCGCGAAACACCTCGCCGCCGGTCTGCGGCGCGAGCGGCGCGTTGACGATGTTGCCGGCGCCTGTCTCGTTCTTCGCGCCGGTGCCGGGATAAAGCGGCATCTGGTGCGTCGAGCAATAGAGCACCGACGGATCGTCCCAGAAAATGTCCTGCGTGCCGTTGCCGTGATGTACGTCCCAGTCGACCACGGCGACGCGCTCGGCGCCGTGCTTCTTCTGCGCATAGCGGGCCGCGATCGCCGCCGTGTTGAAGAAGCAGAAGCCCATGGCGGTGGCCTTTTCGGCATGGTGGCCGGGCGGACGCGCGGCGACGAAGGCATTGTCGGCGCGGCCGGCAAAGACGTCGTCGACGGCGGCATTGGCCGCGCCGATCGCCGTGATCACCGCCTGCCAGCTCTTCGGGCTCGCCGTGGTGTCGGCATCGATGCGGGCGATCCCCTCCTCGGGGATGGCGGCGCGCACGCGGGCGACGAAATCGGCGGGATGCGCATAGAGGATGGTGGCTTCGTCACCTTCCGGCGCCTTGACGCGATCGAGCCCGGCAAAGGCTTCGTCGTCGAGCACGCGCTCGATGGCGCGCAAACGGTCGGGCCGCTCGGGATGCCCCGGCGGGGTGATGTGATCGAGAAAGATCGGGTGGGTATAGAGACGGGTAGCCATGTCCCACTATCTAGTGCCGCCGGGGCACAAAGGCCATGCACCGGGCTTTGATCGCTGGGGAAAATCACATCTGCGTCCATTCGCGTCGCCGCGGGGATTGGCGCGGCGGGCGCTTCGGCGTAAGGTCGCGGCCACTGCCTGGTGCCCGCCATAAACGGGAGAATCGGGAACACGGTTAAACTCCGTGGCGTGCCCAACGCTGTAAGGGGGACCGCGCCGGTAAATGCCACTGTCGATGACGGGAAGGCGCCGGACGTGGGTTGATCCCGAGCCAGAAGACCGGCCTGGCAGGCATCGTCATCCGCATGGTCAGGCGGCTGGCGTCGATAGCAATCGCAAGGGACAAGCGATGCCGGAAGATATGACCGCTCGAGCGAGTGACGGCTTTGATCAGATAGCGCGCGAAGCGGTTTATCGCGCCATGTTCACGCGGCGTGACGTGCGCAGCCATTTCACGCCGGAAGCCATCGACGACGAGGTGCTGGCAAGGCTGCTGCTTGCCGCCCATCACGCACCATCGGTCGGCTTCATGCAGCCCTGGAATTTCATCGTCATCCGTGACGCCAACCGGCGTGAGAAGGTGCGCGACCTTTTCCTCACCGCGCGGGAACAGGAGCTGCCTGAAATCGAGGAAGAGCGACAGGCGCTCTATCGCAAGCTGAAGCTCGAAGGCATCTGCGAAAGCGCGCTCAACATCTGCGTCACCTGTGACCGGGAGCGCTCGAAGGGTTCGCCGCTGGGACGCTCGCACAATCCGGAGATGGATCTCTACAGCACGGTCTGCGCGGTGCAGAATTTCTGGCTGGCGGCGCGCGCCGAGGGTGTCGGCGTCGGCTGGGTCAGCATCATCGAGGCGCGGGCGCTGAAAAACCTGTTGTCCATTCCCGGGCACGTCACGCCGGTCGCCTATCTCTGCGTCGGCAGGGTTTCGCAGTTCGCCCCCAAACCGGACCTTGAAACGCAGGGTTGGGGCCGACGCCTGCCACTGCCCGAGCTGATCATGAGCGAGACGTTCCACGGGCAAGGCGAAACGCCACTCAAGTCAGCTGTGGCACAGCTCAACAGGCTGGCGGCGGCACCGGCGGGTCCGGACGATCAGCGTGTCGCGCCCGCCGTGCCCCAGCGCGAGCCGCCGAAGGAGGCCAGCGCCTTGTCCTTCAACTCCCTGAACTTGGAGGATGCCTCGGCGAGCCGCTGATCCCACTGGGGATCAGGCACCTGGCCTTCGATGGTCTTGAAATAGACCTGCATCAGGCAGGCGATGGCGAAGGGCTCGATGAAGGCGGCCTTGAAGGCCCAGGCGAAGACGATGGCGAGCACGAAGGCCCAGCCGGCGAGTTGCCCCGGCATCATGAACAGGATCGCGGCGGCCGGAGCCAGCATCAGCAGGAATATGACGAAGGACACACCCCACATGATGATCGCCAGCCAGACGGCGTTCTTGACCATGGTCTTGCCGTTCTGGGCGTAGAGCACGACCCCTTGCCGCGCGGTCTCGAACGGCGAGGATGAATTGATGCGGATGTTGTAGCCGAGAATGATCTCGTCGACATAGGTCAGCGACAGGCGGATCACCGTATTGAGGAAGGAAACCAGGCCGCTCAGACCCGGAATGGGCAGGAAGGCGGCGATGCCGCCGAGCAGGCCGGTGATGGCGCGGATAGCGCCCTTGACGAGCTGATCGACGACGAAGAGGATGTTGGCCTCGGCAAAACGCGCGGTCACGACCTCTTTTGCATAGGCAATCTGGTTCTGGCCATCCGGAACATCATGGCCGTCGATCAGATGGACCATGACGGCGATATGCCCGGCCTTGACGACATACAGGATGTATTCGCGGATCCAGTAGACGGCGATCGAGACGATCCCGAAGCCGACAATCCCGCCCCACATGGCGAACGATAGCGGCCCGTCGGGATCGGTGGAGATATGGCCGACGCCATAGCCGACCGAGGCGCCAGCGCCGGTCGCCACGATATAGGCCAGCGTGATGCCGAAATAGATGATCATGCGAAAGACAATGAACGGCCAGGTCCGCATCATGATGGACACCGACCGACCGATATCGAAATCCCACATGCCCCGAATCCCCCTCAGAGATGGCTGGGGAGGATGCGCTCAAACCGGCTGATGTCAATCTCGGCAGCGCCGCCCGATCGTCTATTCAGTTCCGTGGAGACCTGGCTTGGCGAGAAGCCCCTCCAGCAGTTGCTTGAACGCGGCCACCACCATTTTCGACGTCGCTTCGGGATCGGCCGAATTGGCGATCCGCTGCGAGGCCTGGCTGCTGGCCCCGTTGATCAGCCGGGCCGTGGTCTCCGGGTCGAGGCTGTCGACGACCACCCCTTCCCTTTGCAGCGCACTCAGATGATCGGCCATCGAGCCGACGCAGGCATTGGCGTTCGACCATTGCGCCGGGTCACCCAGCACCGCCGGACCGTCCCGGAACATGATGCGCTGGATTTCCGGCTCCAGAGCCATCTCGATATAGGTCGTGCATTCGTCGACGAAATGCTGCCAGCGGGTGGGCGCTCTCGACGCCACTTCCGCGACGCGAGCAGCCATTTCGGCGTCGATCTCGGCGATGACCGCCTCGAGCAGCCCCTTCTTGTCGCCGAAGTGATGATAGAGCGCGCCACGCGTCAGGCCGGCCGATGCGGTGAAATCATCCATCGAGGCCTGCGCATAGCCGATCGTGCCGAATGCCTGGCGGGCGGCTGATATCAGCTTGGCGCGCGTTTCGGCGATCATCTCCTTGCGCGGTCTGTGCATGCTGGCCTCATCTACATACGCCTCGTATGCCAATTGACATACGCTGCGTATGATCTATCTAACATTCATACGCTTCGTATGTAATTGTCCAATCTTCCTTTGTCGAGGAAAGCCCATGCAGAACCCCTACTCGGAAATATTCCGCGCCCCAGGAGCCAAGGGCTTCGCCGCCGCCGGCTTCATGGCGCGCCTGCCGATCGCCATGGCGCCGATCGGCATCGTGGCGATGCTGTCGCAGACGCGCGGCGAATACTGGCTGGCGGGTGCGGTTTCCGCGACATTCGCGCTCACCAACGCATTCCTGGCGCCGCAGATATCGAGACTGGTGGACCGTCTCGGCCAGACACGGGTCCTGGTGCCCACCACCATCATCTCCGTGCTCGCCTTCGCGGTCCTGATCGCGGCCGCCAACCAGGACTGGCCGGTGTGGACGCTGTTCATGTCGGCGCTGCTCGCCGCCACCATGCCCAGCATGCCGGCCATGGTGCGCGCACGCTGGACCGAGATTTTTCGCGGCCGGCCGGAGATGAACACCGCCTTCGCCTTTGAATCGGCGGCGGACGAACTGGTCTACATCGCCGGCGCATCGTTGTCGGTGGGCCTCAGCGCCGGCTTGTTCCCGGAAGCGGGCATGATCGCCAGCACATTGTTCCTGACCCTTGGATCGGCAGCCTTCATCCTGCAACGCTCGACCGAGCCGCAGGTGCGGCCGATAGTGCAGGGTTCGCGCGGCTCGGCGATCCGCCTGCGCCCGGTGCAGATCATCACCTTCGCGCTGATCTTCATCGGCGCGACCTTCGCAACGACGGAGGTGAGCACGGTGGCGATCACCAAGGAGCTCGGCCAACCGGGAGCCGCCAGTCTCGTGATCGGCGTCTATGCGCTGGGATCGTTCGTTCTCGGCATCATCATCGGTGCGCTCAACCTGAAGACGCCCCTGCAACGCCAACTCGCCATCGCGGTCGCCCTGGTCGCGCTCGGCACGCTGCTGCCGCTCACCGCTGGAAACGTGCCCCTTCTGGCGCTGACCGTCTTCATCAGCGGCGTTGCCATCTCGCCGACCTTCATCACGGCCTTCGGCCTGATCGAGCGGCATGTGCCGGAAGCGATGCTGACCGAGGGCATCACCTGGGTGACCACGGGCATCGGCATCGGCATGGCGCTGGGATCATTCGCGGCCGGCGCGGTGGTGGATACGTTCGGCGCCCAGAACGGGTTCTGGGTTTCGGTGGCCTCAGGCGTCATCGCACTGGCGACGGTGCTTATGGGACAGCGCAGCCTTGCCATTCACAAATGCGGCCTGGAGGGATGCGAGGCCGTGGTTCCTGCGGAATGAGCTTTTCATGAAGCGCCCGGTCCGAGCGAGGCCGGGCGCCTCGTCATTCGGCCTTAGATGATCTCGGTCTTGGCGATGTGGATGCCAAAGCCCTCGAGACCGACATAGTGTCGCTCGCGCGAGGCGATCAGGTTGATCGAGGAAATGCCAAGGTCCTTCAGGATTTGCGCGCCGAGGCCGATCTCGCGCCATTCGCTTTCGCGCCGGCGCGCTTCCTCATGGTCCTCGCGATCGCCGGATTGAGGCCGCTTGCGCTCCTGGTGAGCGACACCGACAGAACCCTCTCTGAGATAGACGATGACGCCGCGCTTGCGTTCGCCCATCGCCTTCATGATGCCGTCCAGCCGGTGGCTGGTGCCGAAGACGTCGGTCACCACATCCTCCGAATGCAGCCGCACCGGCACATCCTCGCCGTCGCGGATGTCGCCGAAGACGACGGCGACGTGGTGCATCGTGTCCCAGGGAAGCGTGTAGGTGAAAACCTGCGCCTTGCCACCGAGCGTGTCGATCTCGGAACAGGCGACGCGCTCGACCAGCGTTTCCTTGCGCTGGCGGTAGGCGATGAGATCGGCGACCGAAACCTGCTTGAGGCCGTGCTCCTCGGCGAAGGCCGCGACCTGCGGGCCGCGCTTGACGGTGCCGTCATCATTGACCAGTTCGGAGATGACGCCGATCGGCGGCAGGCCTGCGAGCTTGCACAGGTCGACCGCGGCTTCGGTATGACCAGAACGCATCAAGACGCCGCCTTCGCGGGCGATGAGTGGGAAGATGTGGCCGGGGCGGACGAAGTCCGAGGCGCCGACATTGCCGTTTGCAAGGTTGCGGACCGTGAGCGTGCGGTCGTCGGCCGAGATGCCCGTCGTGGTGCCGTGCTTGAAGTCGACGCTGACGGTGAAGGCCGTGGTATGCGCGGAATCATTGTCGGCGACCATCGGCGCAAGGTTGAGCCGCTTGGCCTCCTCGCGCGGCATCGGCGTGCAGACGATGCCAGAGGTGTTGCGGACGATGAAGGCCATTTTTTCCGGCGTGCAGTGGACGGCGGCGACGATCAGGTCGCCCTCGTTCTCGCGTCCGTCATCGTCCATGACGACGACGATCTCGCCGCGCTCGAAGGCGCGGATGGCTTCGACGATCTTCTTCTGGTCGTAAGGCATGACGTGCTCGCTTCGCTCGCAGGGGAGTAGGGGAATAGGGCAGTAAGGCAGTAGGGGAAAGGAAAAATTTGGCTATCTCGGCGGGCAGCCTAACATACTGCCCTACTGCCCTACTGCCCTACTGCCTTCCCTTCCCGTCTGTCCCCGATGGCGCAGATAATGATCGGCGATGGCGCAGGCGACCATGGCCTCGCCGATCGGCACGGCGCGGATGCCGACGCAAGGGTCGTGCCGGCCCTTGGTCATCACCTCGACATCGCGGCCATCCTTGTCGATCGACTTTCGCGGCGTCAGGATCGACGAGGTCGGCTTGACCGCGAAGCGGGCGACGATCGCCTGGCCGGTCGAGATGCCGCCCAGGATGCCGCCGGCATTGTTGGACAGGAACACCGGATTGCCGTCATTGCCCATGCGCATCTCGTCGGCGTTCTGTTCGCCGGTGATGCGGGCCGCCTCGAAACCATTGCCGATCTCGACACCCTTGACGGCGTTGATCGACATAAGCCCGGAAGCAATGTCCTGGTCGAGCTTGGCATAAATCGGCGCGCCAAGGCCCGGCGGAACGCCGTCGGCGACGATTTCAATAACCGCGCCGACCGAGGAGCCGGCCTTGCGGATGCCGTCGAGATACTGTGTGAACACGGGAATGGAAGCGGGATCGGGCGTGAAGAACGGGTTTTCCGCATCACCGATGAAATTCCAGTTCCAGTTGGCGCGATCGATCGACTTCTCGCCCATCGCCACCAGCGCGCCACGCACCACCATGCCCGGCACCACCTTGCGGGCAAGCGCACCGGCGGCCACGCGCGCCGCCGTTTCGCGGGCCGAGGAACGGCCGCCGCCGCGATAGTCGCGTATGCCGTATTTGACGTCATAAGTGTAGTCGGCATGGCCGGGCCGGAACTGGCGGGCGATCTCGCCATAGTCCTTCGAGCGCTGGTCGACATTCTCGATCAGCATCGACACCGGCGTGCCCGTGGTGATCATCGTCACGCCGTCCTCGTCGAAGACGAAGCCGGACAGCACTTTCACCTCATCGGGTTCGCGCCGCTGGGTGACGAAGCGCGACTGGCCGGGCCGGCGCCTGTCGAGCTCGGCCTGGATTTCGTCGCGCGTGAACCGTATGCCCGGCGGGCAGCCGTCGACCACGCAGCCAAGCGCTGCGCCGTGGCTTTCACCCCAGGTGGTGACGCGGAAAAGATGGCCGAACGTGTTATGAGACATGCAAAAGCGCCCTGCCCGGCATAGCAGCCGGCTGAAGCCTGCCTTCTATTGGCGTTTTCCACAGTGGTCAAACTGTCATCCCCGACGTTTAAGTTTTGACACATTCGACTGGTTTCTGCTTTCTTCCATTCGCCGTTGAGGATCCGCCGCCAAAGTGCCGGCGCAATGACCAAAGAGGACGATAATGCGTACCCTGATTGGCGCTGTTGCCGCCACGCTGCTGCTTTCCACCGCCGCCTTCGCCGGGCAGACCGAAGGCCTGATCAAGAAGATCGACAAGGACGCGCTCACGCTGACGCTGGACGACGGCAAGTCCTACAAGCTCAACGCCGAAACCGACATCGACTCGCTCAAGCCCGGCATGGATATCGTCATCGCCTATGACGTGACCAATGGCGAGAATGTCGTCACGGACATGCAGCTGCCCGACAGCGACACGAATTAAGGCTTTTCACTCTGTTGAATGGTTATCAAGCGCGCTCAGCGTCGAGCCGAGCGGCATTGGTGGAATTGCGCCTCGCCAGCCTATAGCCACTCCAGGCTGTTGCCCTGCAGCCGCAGCACGCGATCCTGCGGTATCTCCAGGTTCGCCGCCTCGTCCTCGGCCATGCCGACCACGAAACGAAACAAGGTGCGCATGACGCCGCCATGCGTGACGCAGACCGTCGGGCCTTTCATCTCGTCAAAGCAGGGCTTCACCCGTTCGAGCAGCATCTGGTAGCTTTCAGCCCCCTCGCCGGGTGGCTGAAAATTCCATTTGTCCAGAGCGCGGGAGCGGCTCGCTCCCGGTGACTGCTTTTCGAGTTCGGCGAAGGTGAAACTTTGCCAGTCGCCGAAATTGACCTCGATCAGCCTGACATCCGTGCGATAGGCAAGCGGATCGAGCTTCATGGCGGCGCGGATGCGCTCCATCGTCTCGCGTGTCCGCCGCATCGGACTGGCGACGAAATCGAAATCCCTGATATTGCCGACGAGTTCCGCCAGATGGTGCCCGTTCGCCGTCGCCTGTTCGCGGCCAAGCACATTGAGATCGGTATCGGCCTGACCCTGAAGCCGGAATTCGGCGTTCCACGCGGTCTGGCCGTGGCGCACGATATAAACCAGCGGATACATCAGGTCTTCCGAATGATGCCGGAGCGGGCGGGAGGCGGATGCCTATTCCTTGATGGTCGAAATATCCGGCGCATCGACCGCCTTCATGCCGACCACGTGATAGCCGGAATCGACATGATGCACCTCGCCGGTGACGCCACGCGACAGGTCGGACAGGAAATAGACGCCGGAATCGCCGACCTCTTCCTGCGTGACCGTCTGCTTCAGCGGCGAATTGTACTCGTTCCACTTCAGGATGTAGCGGAAGTCGCCGATGCCCGAGGCGGCGAGCGTCTTGATCGGGCCTGCGGAGATCGCGTTCACACGGATCTTCTTGGCGCCGAGATCCACGGCGAGATAACGCACGCTGGCTTCCAGCGCCGCCTTGGCGACGCCCATGACGTTGTAGTGCGGCATGACCTTCTCGGCGCCGTAATAGGTCAGCGTCAAAAGCGAGCCGCCATCGGGCATCAACGCTTCTGCGCGCTTGGCGATGGTGGTGAAGGAAAACACCGAAATGTCCATGGTGCGCAGGAAATTGTCGCGCGTCGTCTCGACATAGCGGCCGGTCAGCTCGTCCTTGTCGGAAAAGGCGATGGCATGGACCAGGAAGTCGATCTTGCCCCAATGGCTCGCGACGTTGGCGAAAACCTCGTCGAGGCTCGCCGGATCGGTGACGTCGCAATGGCCGGCGACATAGGCGCCGAGTTCCGTGGCCAGCGGCTCGACGCGCTTCTTGAACGCCTCGCCCTGATAGGTCAGCGCGATTTCGGCGCCGTGGTCGACGCACGCCTTGGCAATGCCGAAGGCGATCGACCTGTTGTTGGCGACGCCGAGAATCAGGCCGCGCTTGCCGGCCATCAGGCCCTGTCCACCCGCCATGTGCGTGCTCTCCGCAAGATATTCGCTTTGTGGAGTGCCTATCGCACAGGCACACAGCCCCTTCAAGCGCTCAAACCGGACAGTTCGGGGGACAAAAGCCGACGATCAGCCTTTTTGGCCGCGCAGCAACACTTCGAGAGCGTTGTCTCCGCCTTCGGGCAGCATGATGCGCACATGGGCATAGAGATCGCCATGGCCACCCGCCTTTTCCGGCAGGCCCCTGCCCTTCAGGCGCAGCACCTTGTCCGAACTCGACCATGCCGGCACATTGACGGCCAGCCTGCCGGTCGGTGTCTCGACCGGCACCTTGGCGCCCAGCACGGCATCCGCCAGCGACACCTGCAGATCGGCGTGCAGGTCACGACCCTCGACGCGGTAACGCGGATGGCGGCGGATATGGATCTTGACCAGCGCGTCTCCAGGCTGGCCGGGCCCTTGCTCGCCCTGCCCCTTGAGCCGGATGGTCTGTCCGTCCTCGACATAGGCGGGCAGCTTGACCGCCACCTTGCGTCCGTCGGGGAACATGGCTGTCACCTTTTCGGCGTTGGCCGCTTCCTCGATGGTGACGTCGAGCGTGACGTTGAGATCAGCCGCAGCCGCCGGCTGGCGGCGGTCACCCATGCCGGCACCGCGCGCGCCCGAAAAGGCGTCGCCGAAAATCTGGCTGAAAATATCGCTGTTGCCGTCGAACGGATCACCGCCCGGACGACCCGAGCGGAACTCGAATCGGGAACCGCCGGCGCCCTGCTGCTGGCGGCGGAATCCGGCAAAGGGGTCGCCGCCGCCGGCAGCACCCTCGAAACCCTGAAAACGCGGCTTGCCGTCGGCGTCGATCTCGCCGCGATCGAAGGCGGCGCGGTTCTTCTCGTCACCGACGAGCTCATAGGCCTGGTTGG
>NZ_JAFKIC010000223.1 GCF_017306585.1 Mesorhizobium sp.
CTTTGCCGCCGGCTTTGTCGATTCCATAGCCGGCGGCGGCGGCCTGATCACCATTCCAGCGCTGTTGCTTGCCGGCTTCTCGCCGGTCGAGGCGCTGGGCACCAACAAGCTGCAAGGCATGTTCGGTTCGGGATCCGCCACCATTCACTACGCCTCCAAGGGCCATGTCGACCTGCGCCGGCAATTGCCGTCCGCCCTTCTCGCCCTCCTCGGCAGCGTCGGCGGCGCCCTGCTTGCCACGATCGTGCCTGGCGACCTGCTGCGCGCGCTGCTGCCGCTGGTGCTGATCGCCATCGCGCTCTACTTCGCGCTCAAACCCAACATGAACGATGTCGACCGGGCCGAACGCCTGTCGCCATTCCTGTTCGGACTGACCCTGGTGCCTGCCATCGGCTTCTATGACGGTGTGTTCGGGCCGGGCGCCGGCTCCTTCTACATGCTGGCCTTCGTCACGCTGGCCGGCTATGGCGTGCTCAAGGCGACAGCTCACACCAAGCTGCTCAACTTCGCCTCCAACATCGGCGGTTTCATCGTCTTCGCCGCCGTCGGCGTCATCTCCTGGAAGATCGGCCTGATGATGGGTGTCGCCCAGTTCCTGGGCGCCCGCCTCGGCGCCAGCCTTGCCATGCGCATCGGCGCCAGGCTGATCAAGCCGCTGCTGGTGATCGTCTGCGTGGCGCTGGCGGTCAAGCTTTTGGCCGACCCGGCCAACCCGCTACGCCTCATGATTGGTGTGTGATCCGTACGGGTCACTCGACCATCCCGGCTGCTTTTTGAATCCACCGCTTCGTCTGCTAGAATTGCCGCATGTCCGTCGAGACAGAGCGCCACCGGCAAGACGACAGGTCTCCCCTCCATTTCGAGATGGAGCGGCGGATACCCTGCCCGTCGCTCCAGGGTATCGTGACCGACATATGCGGCTATCGCGAGCTCTGGCCCGGCCATTTCCGCATCGTCGAATACGCTACGCTCACCGTGCCGCTGGTCATCAGCTTCGCGGAAGCATTCGCCATCGGGCTTGGCAAGGCACCTGGCGATAATGATCGTTTCGGCAGTTTTGCCGCCGGCCTCTTTGCCGGTCCGGTGATGATTGAATCCTTCGGCCGCGCCTCCTGCGTTCAGGTCAATTTCACCCCGCTCGGCGCCCGCCGGTTCTTCGGCCAGCCGATGAGCGCGCTGGCCGACCGCATGGTCGTCCTCGACGACGTGCTCGGCTCCGAGGGAACCGCCTTGCGCGAGACGCTGAGCAATGCGGCGGATTGGAATACCCGTTTCACCATAGTGCAGGCATTCGTTGCCGATCGCCTCGCCGATGCCGTGGAAACACCGGCCGGGATCGCCTGGGCCTACGAAAGGATCGTCAATTCGGGTGGCCGCACACGCATTGCCTGGCTCGCCGGCGAACTCGGCTGGAGCCGCAAGCATCTTGCGGGAAAATTCACCGATGCCACCGGTATCGGTCCCAAAACCCTCTCCCGCATCGTCCGCTTCAACCGGGCGCTTGGGCTGTCGCGCCGAAGTGCCGACGATTGGGCTGGTATCGCCGCCGATTGCGGCTATGCCGACCAGGCCCATCTCGTGCGCGAATTCCGTGACCTCTCCGGCCAGACGCCGACAGCCCTCGGGTAACATTTCTTCAAGACGCAGCAGCGGCCTTTGCTCAGAGTAGGGCATCGACCAATCCACTGAAGGAGGTTCCCATGCCCGCCACCACCGAAGCCCCCCGGCTCTACCCTGCCTTGCGCTACAAGAACGCCGCGAAAATGATCGATTGGCTCTGCCAGGCCTTCGGCTTCAGCGTCCGTGCCCGCTATGGCGAAGGCGATGTCGTGCACCATGCCGAACTTGTCTTCGGCTCCTCGATGATCATGCTTGGCACCGCCCGCGCCGACGATTACGGCAAAATGGTCGGGGAACCCGGTTCAGGCGGCGGCAAGTCGATCTATGTCGCCGTCGATGATGCCGACGCCGCCTATGCCAGGGCCAAAAAGGCTGGCGCGACGATCATTCAAGAGCTGACCGACCGTGACTATGGCAGCCGCGAGTTCATCTGTCGCGATCCGGAAGGCAATGTGTGGTCGTTCGGCACCTATTGGCCAAAGGCCGGCGAAAAGGACTGAAGACCCTGAAGCGCGTCGTCCCGGCACCAAGCGATGCGGCGCGCTCTTTCGAATGCTTCAGGCTTCTTCCCGGTAACGAACGGGATTGGCAGGGTCCGCGCTCAATATCTCGGCCGTTTCGGCAATCAGTTCCGCAACGATCTCGCTCTTCAACTCGTCGTATCTCACGAAGCTGAAATTGTTCCGCCCCGATCGGATTTCCCCGAGCCTGCCCCGATAGCGATCAACGATGGGGCGGCTGTCGACGGTGACGGAGAGATAGACGCTTATGTAGCTCTTCTGAAGTGCGACACCGATCACCGGCCAGTCGGTCGATTTGCCGGATCTTATGGAATAACGGAACCTGCCGTAGCCGATCATTTTCATGCGCATGCCGGCGCTTCCCGCCGGCGTGCCCTCGTGAAAATGGCGCCGAAGCGACGGGGCAGCTTCGCGGATCAATCCGTCGAATTTCCGCAGATCCGACTCCCGCTCCGGATCGAAACCAAAATAGCCATCCAGGTCATCGGCGGTCACCTTGAACATTGAGCGGTCTCCTTTCCGAGCGCTTCCACCGTCCAAGGACGAATTCGGTGAACCGGCTCCGACAGCGCCGCGGCAATTCCGCTGGCGTTGAAGAATGGCCTACCGGGCTAGGCCGAAAATCGCGTCGCAGTCGAGATTGGCCTCCAGCTCGGCCGCGACCTCGTCCAGCGCCTTTTCGACCTCGGCGCGATAGTCGACACCGCCCCCTTTTACGCCGAGGCTGTTCAGGTAGGCGGTGCGGAAGGCATCGGCGCCGAACAGCCCATGCATATAGGTGCCGATCACCTTGCCGTCGGCTGACACGGCGCCGTCCTCGATGCCGTTGATGATCGCCGACGGCCGCGCGGTGTCCGGCCCTGTGGTGCGGCCGAGGTGAATTTCGTAGCCTTCAAGCGGCAGGTCGTAGCGGACCGAGCGGGCGATGACGTTGCGCACTGTCTTTTCCGGCTCCATCACCGTCTCGACATCGAGCAGGCCTAGCCCTTCGGTTTCGGTTACGCTGCCCTCGATTCCCTCGGGATCGCGCACCACGCGGCCAAGCATCTGGTAGCCGCCGCAAATGCCGACCACATGGCCGCCGCGCTTGCGATGCGCGGCAAGATCCCGGTCCCAGCCATTCTCGCGGAACTTTATGAGATCGCCGATCGTCGACTTGGAGCCGGGAATGACCACCAGCCCGGCATCCGGCGGCAGCGGCTTGCCCGGCGGCACGAACACCACCTCGACCTGCGGCTCGGCCTTGAGCGGGTCGAGATCGTCGAAATTGGCGATGCGGCCAAGCATCGGCACCGCCACCTTCAGCGCGCGCGCCTCACCGGACGCCAGCCGCTCCAGCACCACGGAATCTTCCGACGGCAGCCGTGCGGCCGCCTTCAGCCAAGGCACGACGCCAAAGCAGCGCCAGCCGGTGAACCTGCCGATCGCCTTGATGCCATCCTCGAACAGCGAGACGTCGCCGCGGAACTTGTTGATGAGGTAGCCGACGATCATGCGCCGGTCCTCTTCCGGCAGGATCAGATGCGTGCCGGCGACAGAGGCGATGACGCCGCCACGGTCGATGTCGCCGACCAGCACCACCGGCACATTGGCGCGCGTGGCAAAACCCATATTGGCGATGTCGCGGCTGCGCAGATTGATCTCGGCCGGCGAGCCGGCCCCCTCGACGATGACGAGATCGGCGCCCTCGCCGACTTTCGCCCAGGACTCCAGCACCGCGTCCATCAACTGGCCCTTGAGCCTCTGATAATCGCGCGCCCGTGCCTCGCCGAACACCTTGCCCTGCACCACGACTTGCGCGCCGACATCGGTCTGCGGCTTCAGCAGCACCGGGTTCATGTGCACCGACGGCGCCACCCCGCAAGCAATCGCCTGCAGCCATTGCGCGCGCCCGATCTCGCCGCCGCCATGGCTGTTGTCGCCGGGAATATCGGCGACGGCGGCATTGTTCGACATGTTCTGCGGCTTGAACGGCCGCACCTTCAGTCCACGCTTTTTCGCGACCCGACATAGTCCGGCGACCAGGACGGTCTTGCCGACATCCGACCCCGTGCCTTGCAGCATGATTGCTCTGGCCATCAACCCCTGCCCTGTGTCGCGGCGCCTGTGATGGTGGATTTCTGCGCCAGCGGCCCGCCGCGCCAGATGTAAAGTGCCAGCAGCGGCTCTGCTCCGGTACGCATGGCATGATTGACGTTCGAGGCATGATGGACGATCTCGCCGGCCTCCCGCTTGCCAAATCCGCCCTCGCCCATGCGCCACTCCGTTCCGCCGGTCAGAGGAATATAGATCTCTTCGGCGACGTGATGGTGGTCGGGATAGACGATGTCGGGTCCGAGAATGAGCAGGCCGGCCGCGACGTCCTCATTGGCGAAATGGCCGCGCGTGCCGAACACTTCGAGCCAGCCATAATTATCGATGAAAGCTTTGCCGAAATCGGCCTCCGTGTAGGTCTGCCCCCAACGCAGGTCGTTGCGTTGCCTTGCCAGTAACCGCACCAATGGTTTTGCGGCCGGCGGGGCCAGTTCCACCGCGCGATCGAGATGGCGCAGACAGCCGAGCGGACGCGGCTCCAGGTCGCGCGCGGCCATCTCCCAATCGATGCGCCCCACGGCATCGGCTACCAGGGCGCTGTCGAGGGACGCGAGATAGGCATGGAATTGTTGCAGCAGCTCGTCGAATTTTGTCGTCACGTCTTGCTCCGGACATGCATTGGCGCACAGCCGCTCCGCGGCGGGTCGGGTTGCGCGGCGGCATCATTGGTCTAGATTGGTGCGCGCGCATAGCCAAAAACGACAGGCCAGCGGGCTCGCTGGCCAGCACATAGGGAGCACGCCATGGACGCCGCGGTCGATGCGAGCACCAGCCAGTTCGAACTCAACGAGGAACAGCGCGCCATCCAGGAGATGGCGCAGGCATTCGCCGCCGACCGTGTGGCGCCGAACGCGCTCGACTGGGATCGCAGGAAGCATTTCCCCGCCGATGTGATCCGCGAAACCGGCCCGCTTGGTCTCGGCGGCATCTATGTCCGCGACGACGTCGGCGGATCCGCGCTCGGCAGGCTCGACGCCGTGCTGATCTTCGAGGCGCTGTCGCACGCCGATCCGGGCTTTTCGTCCTTCATCTCGATCCACAACATGGTCGCCTCGATGATCGACCGCTTCGGCAATGACGATCAGCGCCAGCGCTTCCTGCCGAAGCTGACCTCGATGGAATGGCTGGCGAGCTACTGCCTGACCGAGCCGGGCTCCGGCTCCGACGCCGCCGCCCTGAAGACGCGGGCGGTGAAGAGCGGCGGCGACTATGTGATCAACGGCGCCAAGCAATTCATTTCCGGCGCCGGCGACAGCGATGTCTACGCCGTCATGGTGCGCACCGGAGCCGATGGGCCCAAGGGCATTTCCACCATCATCGTGCCGAAAGACGCGCCGGGCCTCTCCTTCGGCGCCAACGAGCACAAGATGGGCTGGCACATGCAGTCAACCCGCCAGGTCATCTTCGAGGATTGCAGGGTGCCGGCGGAGAACCTTTTGTCGGGCGAAGGCGCCGGTTTCGGCATCGCCATGGCCGGGCTCGACGGCGGCCGACTGAACATCGCCGCCTGTTCACTCGGCGGCGCGCAGTCGGCGCTCGACAAGGCACTGGCCTATACGGGCGAACGCAAGGCCTTCGGCTCCAAGATCAACCAGTTCCAGGCGCTGCAGTTCAGGCTGGCCGACATGGAGACCGAGTTGCAGGCGTCGCGCATCTTCCTCTATGCGGCGGCCTCGAAGCTCGACCGCAAGGCGCCTGACGCCGGCAAATGGTCGGCGATGGCCAAGCGCTTCGTCACAGACACCGGCTTCAACGTCGCCAACAACGCGCTGCAGCTGCTCGGCGGCTACGGCTATCTGCATGACTACGGCATCGAAAAACTGGTGCGCGACCTCAGGGTCCACCAGATCCTCGAAGGCACCAACGAGATCATGCGCGTCATCATCGCGCGATCGCTGATCGGCCGTTGAAGCCAGACATTTCCGGGAGAGAGACAATGACCACAATCGCCTTCATCGGCCTCGGCAACATGGGCAATCCGATGGCCGCCAATCTGGTCAAGGCCGGGCATGCTGTGCATGGCTTCGATCTCATGCCGGAAAACCTCTCCATCGCCAAGGAACACGGCCTCGTCATCATGGCCAACGCTTCAGCCGCCGTGAAGGACGCGGATGTGGTGATCACCATGCTGCCCGCCGGCAAGCATGTGCTGTCGGTCTATGAGGACATCGCGCCAAACGCCAGGAAAGGCGCATTGTTGATCGATTCCTCGACGATCGACGTCGAATCGGCGCGCAAGGCGCACGCCATAGCCGCCAAACACGGCCTGCTATCGATCGACGCGCCGGTTTCCGGCGGCACTGGCGGCGCGACGGCCGGTACGCTGACTTTCATGGCCGGCGGCTCGGATGCAGCCTTCGCCGCAGCCGAGCCGATCCTCAAGCCGATGGCCGGGCGCATCGTCCATTGCGGCGGCGATGGCGCCGGCCAGGCGGCCAAGATTTGCAACAACATGATCCTCGGCATATCGATGATCGGCGTCGCCGAGGCCTTCGTGCTGGCCGAGAAGCTCGGCCTCTCGCATCAGGCACTGTTCGATGTCGCCTCGACCTCATCGGGCCAGTGCTGGTCGCTGACCACCTATTGCCCGGTACCCGGCCCGGTGCCCACCTCGCCCGCCAACCGCGACTACAAGCCCGGCTTTGCCGCGGCCCTCATGCTGAAAGACCTGAAGCTGGCCCAGGAAGCCGCTCAAGGTTCCGGCGCGGTGACCCCGCTAGGCGCCGAGGCGGCACAGCTCTATGCGCTGTTCAACGCACAGGGACATGCAGGCGACGACTTTTCAGGGATCATTAACTTCTTGCGCGGCGCTAATCCATAACTAGCTAATATGATTGAGTTTTTTCGCCTACATCGCAAGAAAACCGCCAAATTTAGATTTGCTTAAGCTCTCGATAACTCTGCGGTAACGATGTCCCTATAAAACAGATTGCGAGGCGGACATCGAAACCGCCCGGCGCTCCGGATCAGGTCTCGCGTACCGGAGCCCGTAAGTTTCGCCAAGTGCTTGAGTAGCGAAACGCCATGCGTATCTGGCAAAGCCGCGTTCCCGCAGGAGCGCGGTTTTTGCGTTTCCGGCGCTTTCTTGTCCTCTGCCCGCCTATATTCCGATCGCCGCGCCCGGGATCGGCACGTGATCTTCGTTGGTCAGCACGATCGGTGCGGCGACCCCGTCCACGCGAAGCACGAGCAGGCGCATGCTCCATGTGCCGGCAGTGCGCACCAGATGCGAAAACACGGTGCCCTTGCCCTTGGCGCCATGGACGGGAATGCTGAACTGCGCCTCGCCAGCCCCGTTCGCGTTGACGTTGAGATTGCCGCCGACCCAGAAATTGTCGGCCACGTCGTCACCGATGGCGGCTTTAACCCGGGAATCGGCACGGATGGCGTCCATGGTCATGTGATAGGCATCGCTGCCTTTCAGCATGAAGGGAATGCTGCCGACCATGGTCGCGCAGCCGCCGATGCTGACCACCCAGACGGCAAGGCCGGCGATCGCCCAGTTGCGTTGCGTCTTGCGGAATTGCTCGGCGTCGCGCCAGGCCCGATTCTGCCAGGCCCAGCGGCTGCCGCGCGCGCCGAGCACGAAGATCATCACCAGATTGACGAGCGGGATCAGCGCCAGCAGCGCGATGAAAGTGCTGTTGCCGATGCCCCAGATCCAGTTGAGGAAGAAGGCGCCCCAGTTCCAGCGGTCGAGTTCAGGCGGAATTTCAGCCGGCTGATTGAGTGGTTGTCCGGCCATCATGTCCCCCATTTGGCAAAGACTGCTTCGCGGAATTCTAGCGCAGGCGCGACAAAACAGGAACGGTTTTCACCTGCAACCAGATCGGACATCGGCGCGGTGTCTGTCCGCCCCTTGACGTTAATAAGAGTACAGCTTGCCTATCGGTCGATGTTGCCGGATGTTGACCAAAATGGGGTAGCACATGACTATATTGAACAGCATGCGGACAGTACTTGCGGCCCTGATGTTATTGGGATGCTCTTCAGCATTTGCGGGAGTTAACGATCCCTCCTGGGACCCGCCTCGTCGCTTCGATCATGCCTTCGCCGGCAAGCTGACCATCAAGCGCTTGCCCCAGCGGGATGTCGAAAGGGCCTGTCGTGCGCTTTTCGTGAAACATAAAATCCCGGTAGCGTCCCTCACCAACTGGCGCGGCTGTTCGCTTCCTTTGTCGAAACGCTCATGCATAATCATCGTCGTGAACAAGACGTTCATGCGCGCAACGCCAAAGGCGATTATCCGACACGAAGTCGGTCATTGTAACGGTTGGCCGGCAAACCATCCGAATTAATTCAGGACGGTCGGATGGAATTCCCAGGCGGCTTGGCTTTATGCCTTGGTGGACAAACGCCGGAAGTTCGCCTTTACCGCGCGGCTGGCCGGCTTCAGGGCGGCGCTGACCGATCGCTCCGCCGCAACGCCGCTGAGCAGCGACGGGGTGCGGCCGGAGAAAACCTCCGGCCAGAAGCGCGAGGCTGATTGCAGCAGCGACATCTGCGCTGCAAAGACGCCTTCGACCGTGGCGACCATCTTCTCATTGACCGCGCGCGCCATCTCCGTGCTCCAGGGATTACCGCTTTTGGCGTCCATGGCCATCAAGGGCATCCGCATCATCACCACGAGCGGCGACAGCATCAAATCGGCACCAATGCCGGCAGCCCTGCGTCTGTTCCTGCTGATTTTTCTCATGTAGCGCCCCTGTAGCGGCGAGATTGCTGCCGCCCAGATCCACTACGCGCCAGCAGCGGAATTCGTTCCCTGATTGTGAGAGGATATCTTGCAAACCGGGCGTCCTCGGGAAGAGAACGCCCGGTCGAAGTCGTGCTTACCGCTTGCGCAGGTCGGCCTTTGCCAGGTCCAGTGCCTTGGCAATGCGTTCGCAGGCCATGTCGATCGTGTCGCGCGTCCAGATAAGCGGCGGCGACAGGATCATCGTGTCGCCGGTGGCGCGCAGCATCATGCCGTTGGCGATCGCATGGTCGCGAACGATCACCGCGGCACTTCCCGATGGCAGGAAACGCTCCTTGGTCGCCTTGTCCTTGACGATCTCGATCGCGCCCATCAGGCCGATCGAGCGCACCTCGCCGACCAGGTCATGGCCGGCGATTCGCTCCTGCAGCGCCTTGGCGAAATAAGGTCCGGTGTCGTTCCTGACGCGCTCGACCAATCCTTCCTTCTCGATGATCTCGAGGTTCTTCAGCGCCACCGCGCAGGCCACCGGGTGGCCGGAATAGGTATAGCCATGGTTGAACTCGCCGCCCTTCTCGACCAGCGTCGAGGTGATGCGATCGCCCACCAGCAAAGCGGACAATGGCTGATAGCCTGATGTCAGCGCCTTGGCCGTGGTGATGGTGTCGGGTTCAATGCCGAGCGTCTGGGCAGCGAACCACTCGCCGGTGCGGCCATATCCGGTGATGACCTCGTCCAGCATCAGGAGCACATCATATTTGCGGCAGATGCGCTGCACTTCGGGCCAGTAGCTCGCCGGCGGGATCTTGACGCCGCCCGCGCCCATCACGGGTTCGCCGATGAAAGCCGCGACCTTGTCGGCGCCGGCCTCGAGGATCGCATCCTCAACCGCCTTGGCCGCGCGCAGGCCGAAATCGTGGTCGCTTTCGCCCGGCAGCGCCAGTTCATAGGCGTAGGGCATCATCACATGGACGATGTTGGGCACCGCGCCGCCAAGCTGCTTGTGCATGGCGTCCATGCCGCCGAGCGACGTGCCGGCAACCGTCGAGCCGTGATAGGCCATCTTGCGCGAGATGATCCGGTTCTTCTCCGGCTTGCCTTCCAGCACCCAGTAGTGGCGCACAAGGCGCAGCGCCGTGTCATTGGCTTCCGAGCCGGACGAGCCGTAGAACACCTGGTTGACATGCTTCGGCGCGATCTCGGCAAGCTTCTTCGACAACAGCACCGGCGTCGGCGTCGAGCATTTGAAGAAGGAATTGTAGTAGGGCAATTCCTTCATCTGGGCATAGGCGGCCTCGGCCAGCTCGTCGCGGCCATAGCCGATATTGACGCACCACAGGCCGGCCATGCCGTCGAGGATCTCCGCCCCTTCGGAATCGTAGATGAAAGGCCCGTTGGCGTGGCTGATGATGCGCGAGCCTGCTTCGCGCAGCTCCTTGTGGTCGGTGAAGGGATGCAGGTGATGCGCGGCGTCGATCTGCTGAAGCTGCTTCAGCGAATAATTCTGGTAGGTCATGTCTTGATCTTTCCTCTGGATTCAATCCGGCTGGCGCCGGGGGCGAATGCATCAGAGGGCGGCGGGCGGCGAATAGCCGATGCGGGCGCACAGCCGCAAAAGCTCGGCGCGCAGCGTGCGCGGTGACGGTGTCACCGCGACCCGGAATGCGCGAGCCGAAATACTGACAAGAGCCATGGCCGGCACCTTAGAGCAAAGGCTGGTCCAGGTGAACCACCCTTTGCTTGGCCCATGCCGAATTGTGTCTACGCCTTCGGGCTCAGCGCCCGCTGGAGGAACACATATTTCATCGCGGTCTGCGCCGCCTGCGGCCGGCGGTCACCGCGTCCGCCATGTCCGCCTTCGGTTTCCTCGAAGAACAGCGTGCCGTCATGCCCAGCCTCCTGCAGGCGTGCCGCCATCTTGCGGGCATGGCCGGGATGGACACGGTCGTCGGCGGTCGAGGTTGTAAGCAGCACCGACGGATAGGCTACATCGGCCTTCACATGCTGGTAAGGCGAATAGGCGGAAAGCCACTTGGCGTCTTCCGGCTTCGAGGGATCGCCATATTCGGCCATCCAGGAGGCGCCCGGCGGCAGTTCGGTGTAGCGCAGCATGTCGAGCAGCGGCACCTCGATGATGACGGCGCCGTAAAGCTCCGGGTGCTGGGTCAGGGAAACGCCGGTCAGAAGGCCGCCATTCGAACCACCCTGGATGCCGAGCGACGCGGCCGTGGCGATGCCGCGCCTGACCACATCCTGCGCCACCGCGGCGAAATCGTCGAAGCCGTTCTGGCGTTTGCCTTTCAGCGCCGCCTGATGCCAGGCCGGGCCGAACTCGCCGCCGCCGCGGATGCAGGCCTGCACATAGGCATTGCCCTTTTCCAGCCAAAGCCTGCCGCGTACGCCGGCATAGCCGGGCTGCAACGGCACTTCGAAACCGCCATAGCCGTAGAGCAGCGTCGGCACCGGTCCTTTCTGATCGCGCCGCCTGACGACGAAATACGGGATCATCGTGCCGTCCTTGGAGCGCGCCTCGAACTGTTCCGAGATCAGCGGCGAGGCATCGAAGCGAGCCGGCTGCGATTTCACCGTCGCCAGCGTCTCGCCATCGTCGTCGGACCAGATGATGGAGCTCGGCGTCAGGAAATCCGTGAAGGAGAAGGACACGCTCGAGCCGAAATGCTCGGCATGGCTGATGCCGACGGTGCCATTCTCCGGCAGGGCGACAGGCTTCAGCGACCAGTCACCATTCTCGCGTTCGCACACGAGAACCTTGCCGCGCACATTGTCGAGCAGGTTGATGAAGAGCCGGTCCTGCGTCCTGGCGATGCCGGCGATCGACACGCGATGCGCCGGCGCCAGCAGGGTCTCGACGGTTCCGAAAACACCGGTTGCGATCCAGTGCGCGAAATCGAGCGAATAGAGACCGTCCGGCTCACATTTGGTACCGTCCGGCGCGGTCCAGGGCGTGCGCACCCCGAACACCAGCTGGTCCCTGAAAAGCGCGGTGTCGGTGACATCGTCCGGCAGCGGGATACGCCTGTTTTCACCCGAGGGCAGGCGCAGGAAACTGTGCGAGGCGAAGAAATTGAGGGTCCTGGCCAGAAATACGTGACGCCTGTCGCCGTCGAACTCCACGCCGGCCCCCACGGCCAGATCCTCGGTCAGCCCTTCGAAGATCGGCGTCGCGTCTTCCAGCCTTGTGCCGCGCTTCCAGAGTTTGACGACGCGCGGATATCCGGACTCGGTCCTGTCGGTCTCCTCGAAAGCCGCGGAGACGATCACCGTGTCCTTGTCCAGCCATCCGAAGCTCGACTTCGATGCCGGCGCGCGGAATCCATCCTCGATAAAGGACCTGGCTTCGATGTCGAACTCGCGCATCTCGCTGGCGTCGCCGCCATCCGGAGACATGGAGAGCAGGCAGCGGCTGAACTCCGGATAGAGCCGGTTGGCGCCGCTGAAAACCCACTTTATGCCTTCCTTCGCCGCCAGCTGATCGAAGTCAAGGATCGTTTCCCATTCGGGCTTGTCGGTCTTGTAGGAAGCGACCGTCGTGCGCCGCCACAGGCCGAGCGCATTGGCCTTGTCCTGCCAGAAATTATAGACGTGACCGGCAATCGCATTGCCGACGGCAATGTTGTCCTCGGCCGTCATCAGGTCGAGCGCCGTCTGGAACATCGGCTGGTAGGACGGGTCGCCCTGCAATTCGCCGACGGTGATCTCGTTCTGGCGGTGCACCCAGTCCAGCGACCTTTCGCTTGTCCGGTCTTCCAGCCAGAGGAAGGGATCGCCTGCCTTGTCGGAGGGCTGGGCTTTGGTCGTCGAAGAGGTCATGCAAGTCTCCGGAAGCGTTTTCGAGCGGCCCTGCCTACATCGCGTCGTCGGCGCCGACATTCAAGATGCGACATGGTCTTTTACGGCCGGCCGTTCATGCCGCCTCAAAGCACCCGCCGGCGTAAAACCGTCGCCAGGGCAAGCGCGGCGCACATGGCTCCGAGCGTGACCGGCAAGCCGCCCGCGCCGATCACGTCCATGACGCTGCCGGCAAGCGGCGGGACCAGAATGCCGCCGACGCCCCACATCAAGGAGAATGCCGCATTGCCGGCCACCAGCGCCGAGCCGCTGAAGCGCTCGCCGAGCTCGATGATCGACATCGTATAGATGCCGTAGGACACCGCGCCCCAGACAAAGACGCAGGGCCAGATCAGCGGCGTCTCGATCAGCACCGGCAAGAGCACGCAGCCGAAGAGCGTGAGCAGGACGCAGATGAAGCGCACCAGGCGCGCGGTCAGCCGCTCGGCCAGCAGCCCGAGCGGCACCTGCATG
Organism: Mesorhizobium sp.; assembly: GCF_017306585.1. Taxonomy (GTDB): domain Bacteria; phylum Pseudomonadota; class Alphaproteobacteria; order Rhizobiales; family Rhizobiaceae; genus Mesorhizobium. Next base: position 13,255 of record NZ_JAFKIC010000223.1, read on the forward strand.
GCGATGTTGCCGGCGATCATCACCGACAGCAGCGCCGACATGCGGATCTCGGCGATACCATGATGCGTGCCGTAGACGGGCAGCAGCGCCAGCACCGCCTGCTCGAAGCCGGCCGCCACGACCACCGCCGACAGAAGCAGCCAGGCAAGCGGCATGAAACCCATCACCGAAACCTGATGCCCTGCTTCGTCCACCTTGGGCAGGCGCGGCAACACCGAGGCCAGGCAGAGGCCACACAGGACAAAGGCGCAGATGCCGACGAGGAAGGGCGGCCATCCCTGGGTGCCGACGGCAAGCAGGCAGAGCGGGCCGGCCGCGAAACCGGCGGAGATGATCGTCGAATAGACGCCCATGATGCGGCCGCGCTTTGCCGGCGGCGCCAGCGCGATGACCCAGATCTCACTCAAGACATAGAGTGGATTGGTCACCACCCCGATGAGGAAGCGCAGCGGAAACCAGAGATAGACGTTTTGCGTCCAGCCGATGAGCGCCAGCACAACCGCCGAAAGCGCGGCGCAGGTGAGCGCCGTGCGCCCTGCCCCGAAACGCCTCGCCAGGCCCGGGATCAGAGGAGATGACAGGATGAAGCCGATCGGAGTCATGGCGGCCGACAGGCCGATCATCGCCGGTGAGACGCCCTGCCCCTGCAGGATGAAGCTCAGCAGCGGATAGGACAGTCCCTGCGCGATGGCGAACACCGAGACGGTCGCGATGACGCCAGTGATGCCGGCCCATTGCATGCTGGCTTGGCTGGTATCCGGGCCGGACGCGCTCACGCGTTGCCGCTCCGGCGTACCGACGAACGATAAAGCGCGAAGATGATCAGCAGCGCATCGAGCGCGGCGATCACCACGGGCAGCCCCAGCGGGCCGATGCCTTGCATCAGCAGGCCGGCGCCCGGCGGCCCGACAATGCCGCCGACGCCCCACAGCAGGGCGAAAGCCGCATTGCCGGTGACCAGCAGCGTGCCCTTGAAGCGGCTGCCGAGTTCCACCAGCGCCATAGTGTAGACGCCGTAGCCGACGGCGCCCATCACCAGCAGCACGCCCCAGATCAGCGGCGTGGTGATCAGCAGCGGCAGCAGGGCCGCGCAGATGGCCGTCGCCACCGCGCAGGCCAGGATCATCGGGCGACCGCCGAACCGCTCGGCCAGCAGCCCGAGCGGGATCTGCAGCAGGATGTTGCCCAGTGAAAGCGCCATCACCAGCGCGGCAAGCCTGGCCTCGGGCAGGCCGTAGCCGGTGCCGAAGACCGGAACCAGCGCATAGGTGCTCTGCTGGACGGCGGCCGACACCAGAACGGCCAGTAGCAGCGCCGGTGCCAGCTTGGCAAAGCCGATAAAGCTGCCGGCGGGCTGGCCGTCATCCTCGAAGCCCGCAAGCTTCGACGAGACAAGGCGCAGAATGATCGCGCAAAGCACGAAACCGCCAATGCCGACGCTGAATGGCGCCCAGCCCTCGATGCCGACAAAGGTCAGCGTGAATGGCCCGGCCGCGTAACCCGCGCCCATCAGCGTGTTGAACACGCCCATGACACGACCGCGACGCGACGGCGGCGCCAGCGACAGCGCCCACACCTCGCCGAGAATATAGAGCGGGTTGATGACGACCCCGATGATGAAGCGGATGACGTACCAGGCCACCCAGTTCTGCAGATAACCAATACCCAGGAAGCAAAGCGCTCCGATCAGGGAGCAGCCGACAGCGAGATTGCGCGCACCCACCAGCCGCACCGCCGCCGGCACGAAGGAGGCCGACAGGATCAGCCCGAGCGGCATCATGGCCGCCGACAGGCCGATCAGGCCGGGCGACAGCCCCTGCTTCTGCATCAGCAGCGTAAACAGTGGCGAGCTCAGGCCCTGCGCGGCGCCGAACATGGCCAATGCGGCGGTGACGCCGGCAAGCGCCGCCCACTGCGTTCCCGCTTCGCCTTCGCTCGAGCCGGTTGCCACCATGCCGTCATTCCATGTGAGGTGCCGGCAGACCTCCCGGCCGGCTGCGCCACTAGCTACTGGTTCGACCGGGGGAAAGAAAGGGCCGGCAAGCGAAATCCGCTTGCGCCAACCGCGCCGTTTGCCCGGCCAGCGCTGGGCATTCTGTTTGCAGCTTCAGTTGGGCGCCGGCGCGCCGCTAGGGAAAGTACCGCGCGATCGCGCCCTTCTTGCCGTCCGCGTATGGCTTCAGCCAGCTATCGTCGATCGTCAGCCCGTCATCATCGGAAGGCCCCTTGCCGATCGTCCTGCGCCAGGCGCGGAACTTGTAATGGTCGAAGACATCGAGCATGTGCACCGCATAGGCTGCGGCAAAGGTCTTGTCGCCCTCGACGATCACCAGGTTCTCGTCATTCTCGTAGGACGCCTTGTACCCGAGATTGTGGCTGCCGGTGATGACCGTGGCGTTGTCCTCCATCGGGTCGATGATGACGATCTTGTCGTGCACGATCGCGTGGCCCACGGTCAGCACCTCGGCCTGGAAATCCCGGGCGATCGTGGCACCGGTGAGGTTCGCAGCCCGCACGATGGACACATTCGGCGCCTCCCAGACCTTCTCGGGATAGACGAAGGGCGCCTTGCCGTCCTTGTTCGACTTATGGGTGACCGGGTCCTTGGTCGGCGCGACATAGTTCGGCATTGCGGTTTCGTCGCTGATCGCGCCCTGCACGATCAGATTGGGATCAGCCTTCGCGGCCGCGACCGCCTGGTCGACGATCGAGTTTTCGCCGAGCTGGGACGGGTTGAACACCAGGAAGAGCACCGCCCGCTTCGCCGCCCTGATGCGAGCAAAGACATCCTCCAGATCGACGGGCCGCACGGAAATGTCCTTCTTGTTGCGGTTCGGGTCGTTGGGCGAAAACCAGACTGTCATGCCGTCCAGAACGGTTGTGACGCCATTGCGGGGATTTGGCAGGTGATTTCCCGCCCGGAACGGCACGCCTTGCGCCTGCGCCACGTGGCCGGGCGCGCTTTCCGAGGCCGGCGGCGGAAACACGTCGGCCTTCATGCGCTCCCAATAGTCATTGTAAACCTCGGCCATGTCAGGATCGTCGCGGATGAAGGCGTTGTTGGACTGTCCGCAAATGCCCGTCGACGTCCAGTTGGTGCTGCCGGTCATGACAGCCTGCGGCTTGCCCCCGGCATCGCGATAGACGGCGAACTTGTTGTGGCCGATATGGTTGTTGTTGAACAGCCGATCCGTCACCGCCACGCCCGCATCGTGAAGCCGCTTCCTGTAGGGCGCGTTGCCGGTGTCCCAGGCTTTGGTCTGGTCGTCCCTGCCGGAATTGGAAAGGATGACCTCGACGACATCCCTGGCGGCGACGATGGCATCGCACAATTCGTCGTCGCCCAGTTCATAGAGCGCGAGCCGGACCGTGCCGCCATCGGTCCTGGCCCGTTTCAGCAGGCTGGTCAGGACATCGGGCACGTCGCCATGCAGATAGGCGCGTATCTTGCTGGTCGGATCCTGCAGGATAGCCCTGATCTTGTCGCGCTTTCCGACCTTGATGCCGGCCTCGGCCAGCGCGTGCGACATCCACTGTGTCGACAGGACGCCATTGGTGAAGGCGACGCGCGCCTTGCCGAACATCTGTCCGAGGAAGATGGGGGGACTGACCGCGCCCTGGCCGAGATAGCCCAGCGGCCGCGCCGTACCCGTATAGGCCGGCTTGCCGTCAACGATCTGATCGGGGCGTACCGGCACCGGATCGAGCCCTGGCTTCATGTCGCCGACAGGGCGCACCCGGTAGGCGATCATTTCGCCGTCCGGCCTGACCTCGATGCTGTCGCGCCGCCGCCGCACGGTAAGGTCCCGCCAGAATGTCTTCTGCACCGGCCATACGCCGGTGTCCTGCGGAATCCATCGCGGATTGCGCTGCCCCTGGAACGGCACCCAGGCCGCCAGGCAGCGTTCCTCGCCCGTGTCGGGATAAATCCGCACGATCTCGAAGCCGAGGCAGCCGGGGATCATCCCGTCTATGTCCCATGAAAGGAACGCGACCTCATTGTTTGTCGCGGCACGCACTTTGACGACGTCGGTCATGGCTCTCGCTCCAGGATGTTCGGTCCGCAACTATGTCAGAAGTAAAAGACGCTACTGTAACGCGCTCTTGCCAGTATCCGTTCGCGCACGGCCCGGACCGGCTGCTTGCCGCAGCCCGCCGCCGATCTGCCGTTTGGGCATGTCGCTTCCCTCGCCCTAGTGGTCGCCGCCTCCGCAATGGCCGGACGGCGGCCGGTCCATTATGCCGCCCGCTATCCGTATCGTACGAGGACCATCATGACCGCCGCCACACAACCCTTGGAACCGGCCCAGGCGCCAGACCGTGCCCGCCGTGGCGGACGCGCGGGAAAGCGCGCCGGCGGCTCGGCAGCCTTCGAGCAACCCGCTTTCCGGCAGTTGAAGAACCCGCTGACGCCGACCAAGCTGGTTTCGGAGGACGAGCTGGAATCGATCCACCTCGCCTCGTTGCGCGTGCTCAGGGAAATCGGCGTCGACGTCCTGCATGACGAGGCCCGCCGCATCATGAAGGCGCATGGCGCCGACGTGCGCGAAGGCTCGGAGCGCGTGCGCTTCGACAGCGACATGATCCTCGAGCTGGTTTCGCACTGCCCGTCCGAATTCACCCTCCATGCCCGCAACCCGGCGCACAATCTGCGCTTCGGCGGCAACAACGTCATCCTGTCGATGATGGCGTCGGCGCCCAACTGCTCCGACATCGATCGCGGCCGCCGGCCCGGCAACCAGGCCGACTACCGCAATTTCCTGCGCCTGGCGCAGATGCACAACATCCTGAACTGCACCGGCGGCTATCCCGTCGAGCCGATCGATATCCACCCCTCGGTGCGCCACCTGGAATGCATCCGTGACCTCGCCACGCTGACCGACAAGGTGTTCCACATCTATTCGCTCGGCAAGGAGCGCAATGTCGACGGCATCGAGATCACCCGCATCGCACGCGGCATCAGCCGCGAGCAGTTGATGGCGGAGCCGTCGGTCTTCACCATCATCAACACCAATTCGCCGCTGAAGCTCGACGTGCCGATGATGGAAGGCATCATCCAGATGTCGAGCATGGGCCAGGTCGTCATCGTCACCCCGTTCACGCTCTCGGGCGCCATGGCTCCGGTGACCATCGCCGGCGCGCTGGTGCAGCAGAATGCCGAGGCTCTCTCCGGCATCGCCTTCGCCCAGATGGTGAAAAAGGGCGCGCCGGTCGGCTATGGCGGCTTCACCTCCAATGTCGACATGAAGTCGGGCGCGCCGGCCTTCGGCACGCCCGAATACATGAAAGCGCAGCTCGTTGGCGGCCAGCTCGCCCGCCGCTACAAGATCCCCTACCGCACCTCGAACACCTGCGCCGCCAACACGGTCGACGCGCAGGCCGCCTATGAGAGCGTGTTCTCGCTGTGGGGCGCCATCCAGGGTGGCGGCAATCTGATGATGCATGGCGCCGGCTGGCTCGAAGGCGGCCTGCGCTGCTCCTACGAGAAGACCATCCTCGACATCGACCTCCTGCAGATGGTGGCCGAATTCCTGACCCCGCTCGACCTGTCGGAAGACGCGCTGGGCTTCGACGCGATCCAGTCGGTCGGTCCTGGCGGCCACTTCTTCGGCACCCAGCACACGCAGGACCGCTACAAGACCGCCTTCTACTCGCCTGTTCTCTCCGACTGGCGCAATTTCGAGACCTGGGCGGAAGCCGGATCGCCGACGGCGCTGGAAAAGGCCAACAAGGTCTGGAAAGAGCGGCTGGCATCCTATGAGGAACCCTACATGGACCCGGCGATCCGCGAAGAGCTCAATGATTTCGTCCAGAAGCGAACCGCCGAAGGCGGCGCACCGACCGACTTTTGATCAGCACACTACGCGATATCGCGCGGTCGGCAGACACATCTGATTTAATTTACACAAAAACGGACCTATCTTCATGAAATCCCATGTAAAAGCGGTTGTCATCGGCGGCGGTGTCGTCGGCTGCTCGGTGCTCTATCACCTGGCCAAGGCCGGCTGGACCGACATCATGCTGATCGAGCGTTCGGAGCTCACCTCCGGCTCGTCCTGGCACGCCGCGGGCGGCTTCCACACTCTGAACGGCGACCCGAACGTCGCCAAGCTGCAGGCTTACACGGTCCAGCTCTACAAGGAGATCGAGGAGATCTCGGGCCAGTCCTGCTCGCTGCATCTGACCGGCGGCGTGATGATGGCCGACACGCCCGAGCGCATGGACTTCCTGCGGCTGGCGCACGCCAAGGGCCGCTATCTCGGCATGGACACCGAACTGATCACGCCGTCCGAAGCCAAGGCGATGTTCCCGCTCATGGACGAGACCAACTTCGTCGGCGCCATGTGGGATCCGGTCGAAGGCCATCTCGACCCCTCCGGCACCACCATCGCCTATTCCAAGGCCGCCAAGAAGCTCGGCGCCGAGATCGTGCTGCGCAACCGCGTCGTCGATCTCACCCAGCAGCCGGACGGCACCTGGAACGTCGTCACCGAACAGGGCACGGTTCATGCCGAGCATGTCGTCAATTGCGGCGGCCTGTGGGCGCGCGAGATCGGCCGCATGGTCGGCGTCGAGCTGCCGGTGCTGGCCATGGAGCACATGTACCTCCTGACCGAGCCGATGCCCGAGGTCGAGGAATTCAACAAGTCGACCGGCCGCGAGATGATCGGCGTGCTCGACTTCAAGGGCGAGATTTACACGCGCCAGGAGCGTAACGGCATCCTGCTCGGCACCTATGAAAAGGCCTGCAAGCCGTGGTCGCCGGTCAACACGCCGTGGGATTTCGGCCACGAACTGCTGCCGCCGGATCTCGACCGCATCGCGCCGTCGCTGGAAATCGGCTTCAAGCATTTCCCCGGCATCGAAAAGGCCGGCATCAAGCAGATCATCAACGGCCCGTTCACCTTCGCGCTCGACGGCAACCCGCTGGTCGGCCCGGTGCAGGGCCTGACCAATTTCTGGTGCGCCTGCGCCGTCATGGCCGGCTTCAGCCAGGGTGGGGGCGTCGGTCTGGCGTTGTCCAACTGGATGGTCCATGGCGATCCCGGCTTCGACGTCTGGGGCATGGACGTCGCCCGCTTCGGCGAATGGGCCGGCCTGCGCTACACCAACGCCAAAGTGCGCGAAAACTATTCGCGGCGCTTCTCGATCCGCTTCCCCAACGAGGAACTGCCGGCGGCGCGCCCGGCACAGACCACGCCGCTTTACGACACGATGCTCGCCAACAACGCAGTCATGGGCGATAGCTGGGGCCTCGAAACCCCGCTCTGGTTCGCGCCCAAGGGCAAGGAACCCAAGGATATCGTGTCCTTCCACCGCTCCAACGATTTCGGACCGATCGGCGAGGAAGTGCGCGCTACCCGCGATGGCGTCGGTGTCACCGAGATCGCCAACTTCGCCAAATACGAGGTCTCGGGACCGGGTGCTGAGGATTTCCTCAACCGGCTGATGACCAACCGCATGCCCAAGGTTGGCCGCATCGTGCTGACCCCGATGATCAACGAATTCGGCAAGCTGATCGGCGACTTCACCATCGCCAAGGCCGGCGAGGACCGCTTCATGATCTGGGGCTCGTCCGCCGCGCAGAAATACCATATGCGCTGGTTCGAGAAGCACCTGCCCAAGGACGGCTCGGTGCGCATCCACCGCTTCGACCAGACGCTGGTCGGCCTGTCCATCGCCGGCCCGAAATCGCGCGACCTGCTGCAGAAGCTGGTCGATGTCGACGTCTCGACCAAGGCCTTCCGCTTCATGGATTTCCGCGAGATGGCCGTCGGCGGCGCGCCCTGCCTGGTCAACCGCATCACCTACACCGGCGACCTCGGCTATGAGATCTGGATGGCGCCGGCCTACCAGCGCCTCGTCTACAAGGCGATCAAGGACGCGGGCGAGGAGTTCGGCATCGTCGATTTCGGCATGCGCGCGCTGCTGTCGATGCGTCTCGAAAAGAACTTCCCGACCTGGTTCCGCGAACTCAGGCCGATCTACGGTCCGTTCGAAGGCTCGATGGACCGCTTCATCAAGCTGGAGAAGAACGACTTCATCGGCCGTGATGCCGCCGCCAAGGAACATGCCGACGGGCCGAAACTGCGCCGCGTCTCGTTCATCGTCGATGCCGACGGCGCCGACGTGATGGGCGACGAGCCGATCTGGGCCAAGGTCAGCAAGGACTATGGCACGGTGGAAAAGCCGCACGGCTACGGCGCGCCCCGCTTTGACGACAAGGGCAAGGAAGTGCGTGGCTCCAAGGCGGCCGAAGGCGCCTCGGCCGTGCGCGGCATTGTCGACGGCGAATGGCGCGTGGTCGGCTGGGTGACATCCGGCGGCTATGCGCACTATGTGCAGAAATCGATGGCGCAGGGTTACGTGCCAGCGGCACTGGCCGAGGACGAAAGCGCCGGCTTGTTCGAGATCGAGATTCTCGGCCACCGGCGCCCGGCCCGTATCAATGTCGAGGCGCCGTTCGACCCCAGCGGCGATAAGATGCGGACCTGAGGTCCGGCCATGGACAGCGCGGCGCCAAAGGGAAGCTTCGGGCGGCATCGCAAGATCATGCCGTTCGAGCCAGGCTCGATCGAGG
>NZ_JAFKIC010000224.1 GCF_017306585.1 Mesorhizobium sp.
CCTACCTGTCACTCACATTTCCGAAGTTCAGGGAGCCGCGCAATGGCCGGTTCCGCCTACGATCTCTTCGTCATCGGTGGTGGCTCCGGTGGGGTGAGGGCGGCCCGTGTCGCCGCGGCTCTCGGCAAGCGTGTCGGCATCGCCGAGGAATACCGTTTCGGCGGCACTTGCGTCATCAGAGGCTGCGTGCCGAAGAAACTCTATGTCTACGCCTCGCAATTTCCAGAACATTTCGCCGACGCCGCCGGCTACGGCTGGACCGTGCCGGAAGCCAGTTTCGACTGGCCGACATTGGTCGCCAACAAGGATCGGGAGATCAGCCGGCTGGAGGCGATCTACAAGAAGAACGTCGAGGGCGCCGGTGGCGAGACCTTTCATTCCAGGGCGATGGTCGTCGACCCGCATGTGGTCCATCTTCTGGGCGAGGATCGCGCGGTAACCGCCGACCAGATCCTGATCGCCACCGGCGGGCGTCCGGCGGCGCATCCCGCGCTGCCCGGCCATGAGCACTGCATCTTTTCCAATGAGGCTTTCGATCTCAAGGCGCTGCCAAGTGCGATCATGATCGAAGGCGGCGGTTACATCGCGGTCGAGTTCGCCAACATCTTCCACGGCCTCGGCGTCGACACCACGCTGGTCTATCGCGGCAAGGAGATACTGAGCCGCTTCGACATGGACCTGCGGCGCATGCTGCACGAAACCATGGAGAAGAAGGGAATAAAGATCCTCTGCCATTCAGTGACGGAATCGGTGCGCAGGCGCCCGGACGGCCGTCTCGACGCTCTTCTCACCAGCGGCAAGACGCTGACGGTCGACCAGTTGATGCTGGCCATCGGCCGCATCCCCAACACCGAGAATATGGGCCTGGAAGGCGTAGGCATCGAGATGACGGCAGCCGGGGCGATCAAGGTCGACGGCTATTCACGCACCAACATCGACAACATCTGGGCGATCGGCGACGTCACCAACCGCGTGCAGCTGACGCCGGTGGCGATCCACGAAGCGATGTGCTTCATTGAGACGGCGTTCAAGGGCAATCCGACTGCGCCGGACCACGACACGATCGCGACCGCCGTCTTCTCGCAACCGGAAATCGGCACTGTGGGCTTGTCCGAAGACGAAGCCGTCAAGCGCTTCAGCGATGTCGAGATCTACCGCGCCAGCTTCCGGCCAATGCGCCACACGCTATCGGGTCGCGACGAAAAAATGCTGATGAAGCTGGTGGTCGACGGCGCCTCGCGCAAAGTGCTCGGCGCCCATATCCTCGGGCCGGATGCGGGTGAAATGGCGCAACTGCTCGGCATTCCGCTGAAGGCCGGGCTGACCAAGGATGACTTCGACCGTACAATGGCCGTGCACCCGACCGCGGCGGAAGAACTCGTGACGATGTACAAGCCGACATACCGCGTAAAGGACGGCCAGCGCGTCTGACGCCTCGGCGTATGGCTACAACAACGTTCCGCGCAAGATGACCAGCGCCACCGAGAAATAGATCACCAGACCGGTGACATCGACCAGGGTGGCGACGAAAGGCGCCGACGCACTGGCGGGGTCGAAGCCGACCCGCTTCAGTGCGAAGGGCAACATCGATCCCGACAGCGAGCCGAAGGTGACAATGCCGACCAGGGCCGCCCCAACCGTCGCCGCGATCAGCGGCCAATGCGGGCCGTAGTCGTAGAAACCGAAATACTGCCACAGCGTGATGCGGCAGACACCGACAACGCCGAGGATCGAGCCGAGCACGAGCCCGGTCGGCAGCTCGCGCAGGGCAACCCGCCACCAGTCGCGAAGGCCGATCTCGCGCAAAGCCATCGCGCGGATGACCAGAGATGTCGCCTGCGAACCGGAATTGCCGCCGGAACTCATGATCAGCGGAATGAACAAGGTGAGCACGATCGCCTTTTCCAGTTCGCTCTCGTAGCTCTGCATGGCATTGGCGGTCAGCATCTCGCTCAGGAACAGCGCGCAGAGCCAGCCGGCGCGCTTCTGGATCATCGCGAGGAAGCTCATCTTCATGTAGGGCTCGTCGAGCGCCTCCATGCCGCCGAAGCGGTGCACGTCCTCCGTCGTCTCCTCGATCATCGTGTCGATGATGTCGTCGATGGTGACGATGCCGAGGATCTTGCCATGGTCAACGACCGGAACGGCAAGCAGATCGTATTTGGAGATCGTCTGCGCCAGGTTTTCACGGTCGGTCAGCGGCGTGACGGTCACCGGCACCCGGTCCGGCGCCACCGACAGGATCGGATCGTCGGGCTCACCGGTGATGAGCCGGCGCAGGCCGGTCGAGCGCACCAGATGGTGCGTCTCCGGGTCGACGATGTAGATGGCGTAGACGGTTTCGCGGGTGCGCTCGACCTTGCGGATGTAGTCGAGCGTGCGCCCGACGGTCCAGTCCGAGGGAACGCTGACGAACTCCGTCGTCATGATCGAGGCGGCGCTGCCTTCGGGATAACCCAGGATGGAGAGCAGCGTGGCACGCAGCGGCGGCGCCAGCGCGCCGAGCAGTTCGGAGCGGGCCGGCTCGTCGAGCTCGCGCAGTATGTCGGCCGCGCGGTCGACGGACATGGCGGTGAGCAGCTTGCTTGCCTTGGGGCGGGGCAGGGATTCCACCAGCTCGGGCGCGCCTTCGAGCTCAGGCTGGTCGAAAATTTCGACCAGCCGTTCGAACGGCACGGCGCAAAGCAGGTCGGTCGCGGTTTCGCGCGATTCGTGGTTGAGCGCCTCGACCACGTCAGCGACGTGGTCGTTTGCAAGAATACGGGCGATGGCGACGGCTTCGTCGTCCGCTACCGGGGAAAAATCGTTCATGGCTCACTCCTTGCCGTCCGGCAGGACATGAACCATTCAGGTCACGTCTAGGCGGACGGCGGTTGCGTTCGACTGATACTGTCGCCAGGCATGGCGCGGTGACCTTTCCGCTTGCGGGTTCGCGTTTGAATGACTGCAAGCCGGCGCAACATAGGAGCGCGCCCTGCCGAGTCAATCGCAATAAGTCGGGAAAACGGTGCCGTATGGCTCCGATCGCGAGACTGTGATCGGCGACTGCGGCAAAAGCCGGCAAGTCGCGGTGAAACCATCGTTATTTCTGCTTCAGCCGGCGTGAGAAACGCGTCCACTTGTCCTCTACTGGCCCTGGCTGGGCGAGGATCGTGACGAGTTCGACGGGCAGGGATGGAGCCAGCGGCTTCTTGGTCGCGACGCCGTCCGCGATCGCAACCATGCTGTGGTAGAACTCGGTGCCGGAAACCGATCGCGGCGCCACCGCCTCATGCATGACGCTGATCACTGTGACATCGGGACAATTGTCCTTGATGGCCTGATGGAAGGCAATCTTGCCCTCAGGATCGAGCGCGCCGGTCGCTTCGTCGAGGAACAGGAGGCCCGGCTGCTGGAGTATGATGCGCGCCACCACCAGCTTCTGCTTCTGGCCGCCCGACAGGACCTGGTCCCAGCTTTTGCCTTCGCGGGTTTCGTTGGCCATATGCTCGATGAAGTCGCCAAGGCCGGCCTTGTGCAATGCCGCCGCGACCTGCGTATCACCGTGGTCGTGCTCGGAGCCCGGCAGGCAGACGAGCTGTTTCAGCGAAACCTGCTGCAGCTTCACTTCCTGGGCGGCATAAAAGCTCTTGATCCCCTCGGGGAAGACGATGGTGCCGCGGCCGTAGGGCCATAGACCATTGATCGCCTTGATCAGCGAGGTCTTGCCGCATCCGGACTCACCCTTGAGGAAGGTCCATTCGCCGCGGCGGAAGCGCAGGTTGGCCGCGCTGAGGAATGGCGTCGCGTCCTCGCCCTGATGCGCCAATTCGAGCTTCTGGATGGTCAGGCCGAACACGGGGTTCTGGGAGGCGTAGTGGAAGTCGGAACGGCCCGTCTGGCTGTAGAAATCCTGCGGATGCTGAACATTCTCGATGGCAACAGCCAGTTCGGTGACACGCTGGCTGTTGGCGCGCAGCGTGGCGATGGCCGGCATGACGTGGATGAACCAGGAGCATTGGCCGATCAGCGAATTGACCAGTTCCGAACCGGTTATGTAGCCCTTGAGGTCGAGGCCGTTGTGGATGAAGGGCACCAGACCCGGCCCGTAGGCGACGATGCGGGCGCCGACGAAATTGTAGATCAGTTCGAACGACATATAGACGGTGTTGACGATGTTCAGCCGCGACCATGTGCCGTCGATGTCGACATAGAGCCGACGATGCATGGTCTTCTGCACGCCTTCGCCGTGGGACGCTGCGACATGGAAACTGCGGCGCAGGAACGTCGTCAGTTCGCCACGGTAGCTGCCCTCGGCCTGCTGCATGCGGACATTGAGGCGTTCGAGCAGGCCGCCGAGCTTGACCGCTATCCATGTGTTCAGCGGCACGTAGATGGCGACGGCCAGGAAGGCCAGGACGGCGCTGCCGTAGCTGCCGAGGAATTCGAGTCCTTTGACCTCGACGGAGGTTTCGAGCAGCTTCTGGCCGACGAAATAGAGCGAGGTCGCGACGCCGAGCACGCCCATGGCCAGGCCGATGGCGCCACCGGTCATGTCCTTGATCGATTCCTGGATGCGCTGGTCGATATTGTCGGGGGCGGTCGTGCCGCCACTTACCGAAGCATGCTGGGCGTGGAAATGCGTGTGGTTGCCGTCGAGCAACGCCTCGTTGAAGCGGCTGTCCAGCCAGCCGCGCCATTTGCGATGCAAGGTCACCGAAACGAGATTGCGCACGCCCGTGAAGCCGGCGTCCTTGAGCACCACCAGCAACACAAGAATACCGGCGTTGACCAGCAGCGTCCGCAAGGGCGTGGTGTTCGCGGCGTCGTGAAAGAAGGCGATCGAATTGACCAGTTCACCGGAGGCTTCGGCGAACCAGACGCCCGCCTTGCTCGACAGAGCGGTGAGCAGGGCGATCACCAGCGTCAGTGTCCAGGCTTCCTTCCACCGGTCCGAAATCCAGTAGGCTCGCATGAGCCCCCAGAAACTGCGCATAGAAGATACCGGCGTCAGATGCGACGGCCCTTCGGCGCCGCGGTGTAGTCCATCCGGTACTGACCCTTGCGATCGTCTGCCGATCCGAATCACGATCCCGCCCAAACCTTTTTCTTTGTTACGGATGGTAACACCAATTGATCATTTTCTATTAATTTTTAAACCGGGCAGGTCCGATTGGCTCGCTGGCCGTTGCCATGAGGCAACAGACCGCAAGGCTGGAGGCCTGCGGGACGCTCAGCAAAAATCAGGATTTCTCGTTCAATTTCAAATGCAAAGCTGGGCTCGCCATGCGGCCCGACAGGCTTCCCCAGCGGAAGCTTCGCACACGGTTTTGTGAATCAAAAAATCGTATCGGTCGGCTGTTTTTCTCTCCGGGAGCCATCCCGAATGCCTCGGAAATTAACGTTCAAGCGCTCACTGCGCTAACGTTACAGCCCGATTTCGAAAGCCGATAACGGCAACCTTGGAACGCCCCAAGGGGGCACGTTATGGTCGGACCCCGGCGGCCTCAGCCGACTTCATCAAGCTCGCCACGCGCCTTGGCGGCCGCGACTTGACGGATGGCATCCGCGAGCGTGTCGGCATCCTGGGCGCCCATGACAGCGTATTTGCCCTCGAGCAGGAAGCACGGCACGCCCGATATGCCCATCCGCGATGCAGTGGCGATCTCCATGCGCACCGCTTCGACATCGGCGTCGGTCGGCAGGAGCGTGGCCACCACGGATGCATCCATGCCGGCCTCGCGGGCGGCTTCGATCAGGACGGCATGGTCGCCAATGTTGATGCCCTCCTCGAAGTTCAGCTGGAACAGGCGGCGAACGAGCTTGTTCTGCACCGTTTCACCGGCAGCCCCGGCCCAGCGGATCAGCCTATGCGCGTCGAGTGTGTTGGGCGCCACCTTGATGGCACCAAAGGCAAAGGAGATGCCTTCGGCTTCGCCCAACGGCTCGATACGGGCGTGAATCTCACGGATGCGCTCCTCGCTGCCGAATTTGCCCAGCATGTATTCGCGGCGATCCTTGCCCTGAGGAGGAATGGTCGGATCGAGCTGGAACGGCCGCCAGCGTATATGCACATCGACGTCACCCACCGCGGCGACGGTCTTGTCCAGCCGCTTCTGGCCGATGAAGCACCACGGACAGACGACGTCGGACACCACATCGACAGTTATGGCGTTCGCTGCGCTCATCTCGACCTCCGGAGTTTCAATTCGGTTTGCGCCACCAGGTCGGCAGCTGATAGCCGAATATGGGCGTCTTTTTCGGATGTTCCAGATAATTCCAGTAAGCAAGCCATTGCTGCGTGTTGTACTGCGTCGGCACCATATAATTACCGGAGATCAGCAGCCGGTCGAGAACACGGACGGCGGCGACATAATCTTCCTTTGAGCGAGCCCGCAGCATCGCATCGATCGCGGCGTCGATCGCGGGGTCGGCAACGCCGGCGAGGTTGAACGATCCTTCGGTCTTGGCCGCTTCGGACGACCAGCGCCCGATCTGCTCGATGCCGGGAGACAGCGAATTGTTGAAGCCGCTTGAGCCGATCAACGCCTCGAAATCGAAACGCTGCTTGCGCGACTGGATCTGATCACCATCCAGGCTGCGGATGGTGACGTTGATGCCGATCTTTTCCAGCGTCCGCTGGTAGATGCCGGCGAGGCGCTCCTCGTCCTGTGAGGCGGTCAGGATTTCGAAGCTGAACGGATTGCCCTGAGGATCGAGCATCTTGCCGTCCTCCACGTGGTAGCCGATGCTCTTCAGAAGGTCGAAAGCGGCCTTCAGCACCTTGCGGTCCTGGCCCGAACCGTCGGTCACGGGCGGTCTCCAGGTGCCGTCCATGACATCAGCCGGCACTCGGCCAGGGTAGGGTGCCAGCAACGCCTTCTCCCTGTCGTCGGCCGGATGGCCGAGTGCGGAAAGCTCGGAGTTCTGCCAGTAGCTCATCGTGCGCGTGTACTTGCCGCCGAACAGGTTCTTGTTTGCCCATTCGAAATCGTAAAGCATGCCGAGCGCGCGCCGGACCACCGGATTGGAGAATTTCGGCAGCCTCGTGTTGAACAGGAAGCCGGTCACCACGGGCGGGATGCCGGTGTCGAAGGTTTCAGCGACCACGTCGCCTCTGTGGAAGGCGGGAAAGTCGAGATCGCGCTCCCGCTTCACCGGATCGCTGTCGTCGTCAATCGCGCAGAGCCCCTTCTTGAACGCTTCCAGCTTAGCGTTGGCGTTGAGAAAATATTCGATGGTGATCTGGTCGTAATTGTCGAAGCCGCGCTTGGCGGGGACATCCTTGCCCCAATAGTCGGGATTTCGTTTGAAGACGATGCGCTGGCCGGGCGTTACCTGTGCGATCGTGTAGGGGCCGCTGCCGATCAATGGCTTCAGCGTCGTGCGGTCGAACGTATCCATATCGAAGGCGTGCTTGGGAATGATGGGTGTCAGCGCGATGATCAGGGGGAATTCGCGATCCGCTTTCTCATTGAAAGTGAAGCGCACGCTGTGGTCGCCGGTCTTTTCGAGCTTGGCGATCCTGGCCATGCGGTCGCTGTAGGGCGGGCGGCCTTTCTGCGTGTAGGCATCATAGGTAAACAGCACGTCTTCAGGTGTCACCGGCTGCCCGTCAGACCATTTCGCCTTCGGGTTGAGATGGAACTCGATGCTCTTGCGCTCCGGGTCCATGTCGGCGGTGTCCGCCAGCAATCCATAGAGAGTAAAGGCCTCGTCCGCGCTGCGTTGCATCAGCGGTTCGAAGACGAGATTTCCAAAGATCGTGTCCATCATGCCGCGCGCCGTGGTGCGCAGGCTTTTCAGGATGAACGGGTTGAGATTGTCGAAGCTGCCGACGACGCAATAGGTGATGTTGCCCCCTTTCGGCGCGTCCGGATTGACGTAACCGAAATGAGTGTAGTCGGCCGGAAGAGCCGGCTCGCCCTGCATGGCAATGGCGTATCTGGGCTCCGACCGCGACGGCAGTGTTGAAAGGGCAAGAATCGATAGTGCGGTGATCAGCCAGACAAGTACGCGGCCCATGACCGTCTCCTTAACAGGTCGGCTCGATGATTCGGTGCGCACCCTAGCATGAGGCAACCACGCGCCTGCCAATATCGTTGCCAAGAATTGCAGATACCGGGCTGGATTCGACACCGCTTGCAGTGTAACACGCCGTCCGAAGTCATTCTGTTGCCTCATTTCGGCAACAGGTAGCTGGACCACACGGCGCGAAGAAGCCGGTCCCGGGATCATTTGAGAGGAAGTGCACGACATGACGAGCCTGAACAGCAATGCGTACCGCCTTTCGGTCATGGCCGCGGGCGTGGTCGGCTTTCTCTGCGCAGGACTTCCCTCTGCTTCCGCCCAGCAACAACAGCAGATTCCGCAGGGCTGGTTCAAGGCCTGCACCAAGCAGGAAGATGTCGACATCTGCAACGTTCAGAACATCGTCACCGCCGGCAATGGCCAGCTCGTCACCGGCGTCAGCCTGATCGAGCTCAAGGGCAAGGTGAACCGCAAGGTCTTCCAGGTCACGGTCCCGACCGGCCGCCTCGTGCCTCCCGGCATCGGCCTGCAGATCGACACCGGCAAGGCGCAGAAGCTCGACTATGTCATCTGCTTCCCGGACCGTTGTGTCGCCGAAGTGCCGCTGACCGATCAGCTCGTCGCTTCGTTCAAGAAGGGCCAGGGCATCACGCTGACCTCGATCAATTTCCAGAACCAGGCCAACCCGATCAAGATCGCCCTGCAGGGCTTCAGCGGCGCCTATGATGGCCCCCCGCTGCAGCAGTCGGACATCGAGGATCGCCAGAAGAAGCTCCAGGACTTCGTCGCCAAGAACAACCAGGACTTCGCCAAGAAGCTCAAGGACGAACAGGACAAGGCCAAGACCGCCAACTGATCCGTAACGGGTCATTTCGAATTAAAGAAAAAGCGGGGTCATGCCCCGCTTTTTTCGTTCAGGCCATCGCTGAATTCCTGCTCAATGCCTCGACTGCCGTTTCGGCTCGTAGCGTCCGTCGGGCTTCTTGTCGAACATCTCCTTGATCTGCGGATGGCGCACCGGCTCGCCCGACTGATCCTCGAGCAAATTCTGCTCGGATACATAGGCGATGTATTCGGTTTCGGAATTCTCGGCGAGCAGGTGATAGAATGGCTGGTCCTTGCGCGGCCTCACGTCGGCGGGAATAGCCTCGTACCACTCGTCGGTGTTGGCGAATTGCGGATCTACGTCGAAAATAATGCCTCGAAACGGGAACAGCCGGTGGCGAACCACCTGTCCGATCGCGAATTTGGCCGTTTTCATCGTACTCACCACTGAATTCCTTGACTTTATTTGGCGCAGACTCCGGTTCAATTCAATCCCGAAGCGTTGGGGGCATCCCGAAGCTACGCGGAGCGCGCGGCAAAGGTTTTCTGACTGACGCGCGATATCGCGGCAGTCCAGAAAGGTCCCTATTGCCGCCTGGCCGGGTTTTTCGACCCGCCCGCAAGCGCGGTAAAGCCGCTGCCGGGGCGCAGGCCTTCGCGCATGAAGAAGGCGCGCAGTGGCGCAAAGCCGCCAAGTACGCCGAGGCCGGCGCCACGCGCCATCTGCGCCGGCAGCATGTCGGAAAGCAAAGACATGTTGAGCAGGTTGACGGCGCTGCTGCGCGCCAGAACATCCGGCCGCCGCTTGAAATCATAGGCAACCAGCGCTTCGGGGGCGCCTGGGTCACCGCGATTTTCCTCGGCGATTCCAATAAGGTCATCGATATCCCTGATACCGAGATTTAGCCCCTGCGCGCCGATCGGTGGAAAAACATGCGCGGCCTCGCCGACGAGCGCCACCCGCCGGCGCGCGAAGCGCAGGGGGGTCACGGTGGAGAGCGGGTAAATCTGGCGGCCCGGCTCGACAGTTACCCTGCCCAGCATCGACTGCATCTGCCGCTCGACCCGCATCGAGAGCGCGCCGTCATCCAGCGCGGCAAGCTCCCTGGCGGTATCCGGCTTCACCACCCATACGAGGCTGGAGCGATTGCCTGGCAGCGGCACCTGCGTGAAAGGACCGGTTTCGGTATGAAATTCGGTCGAGGTGAAGGCATGGTCGCGGCTGTGGCCGAAATTGAAAACCAGCGCGGCCTGGGGATAGGCGCGTGCGGTCGTCGAGATGCCCGCCGCCTCGCGGGCCGGCGACAGCCGGCCGTCGGCGGCGACCGCCAGGGCTGCGCCGATCTCGCTGCCATCGGATAGGACAGCTGCAACCTCGTCCGCGCCAAGCTGCCAGGTCTCGACCATCGACCTGCGCCAATCGATCCCGGGATGGCTGGCGACCTTGCCGGCAAGGGCCGGACCAAAAACACTGTTGGGCAGGTTCAGGCCGAACTGGTCCTCGTCGATCTCGCTGGCACGGAACGTGACGACCGGACTGCGGATCAGCCGGCTTGTCGCATCGACGATGCGCATCACTTTCAACGGCGCGGCCTTGGGTTTGATGTCTTGGAGGACGCCGAGCCGTTCAAGCACCTTCAGGGCAGGCATCATCAGGGCCGTGGTGCGACCGTCGGGAGCCGAGGCCTCCGGCCCGACAAGCTGCACCGGAAAGCCGGCGTCGGCGAAGGCGAGCGCCGCGATCAAGCCTGCCGGCCCGGTGCCGGCAATCAAAATGCGCGCTGTTTCCTGCTGCTCCAAGATCGGCTTCCGGCTTGCTGTGCGAGGCGGCCTACCAGACCTGCCAGTCGACGAGCATATAGGTCAGATCATGCGGCTTGATCAACGCGGCGATTCGGCCCATTCGGATGTCATGACTGGCCACCAGGACGATTTCAGCCATCTCGACCGTGCCGGCCGCGCCTTGGCCGATGTCGCGCGCTATCCACGCCTGACGCTCAACATTGTCGTCGGCGCAGGCATCGCGCTGGCCTGGCTGCTGCTCGCGGCGATGGCGATTCGCGGCGCCGAGGCCCGCATCGGCGCGCCTGGCGACGCCTTGCTGCGCGATCTGCCGCGTCTGCCGCTGCCTGATTTCCTTGAGCGGTTCTTCGCGCTTTGCCTGTCGCCGGCACCGCTCGATGGAGACATCGGCCCGCGGGCCATCGCGCTGGTCGCCATGTGGTTCCTGATGGCTATCGCCGCCATGCTGCCTTCCGCTGCGCCCATGATCCGCACCTATTGCGAGATCGCCGATACCGCCCGCATCAAGGGCGAACCGGTCGTCCACCCTCTGGTGCTGGTTGCCGGTTATCTCTCGGTCTGGCTCGCCGCCTCGATGCTTTTTGCGGCACTGACACTTGCAGCGCATACGTCGGCCGCATCCGGGAGAATCTTCGATCCGGTGCTCGGCATTGCCGGCGCAGTCGCCTTGCTGATTGCCGGCCTCTACCAGTTCAGCAACTTCAAGGAAGCCTGCCTGAAAAAGTGCCGCAATCCGTTCTCGATCCTGTTTTCGAACTGGAGCGCAAGGGCCATCCGCGTCTTCCGGCTCGGCACGGCGCAAGGCCTGTGGTGTCTAGGGTGCTGCTGGGCATTGATGCTGGTGATGTTCGCCGTCGGCGTGATGAACGTCTTCTGGATGGCGCTGATCGGCCTGTTCACCCTGATTGAAAAACAGACCACGGGCACTCTTCCAACCCGACTGGCCGGTGCGATACTGCTTGTCTGGGCAGCCGCGCTGCTATTAGTCTCGCTTTCAGTGGGGGAAATTCGATGACAGATCAGGGCTGGGCGATGAAGGGAGAGCTCGTACTCTCCTGCAATTGCACGGTTTTTTGCCCTTGCGTGCTGTCGCTCGGCAATCATCCGCCGACAGAGGGCTATTGCCAGACCTGGGCGGGTTTCCGTATCGACGCCGGTCATTTCGGCGAGGTCGACCTCTCCGGCCTCAACCTTGGGCTCATCATGGAAATCCCCGGCTATATGAGCCGCGGCAACTGGACCGCCGGTCTGTTCATCGACGCCAGGGCCTCGGTCTACGCAGTCAAGGCTTTGACGAAGATTTTTACCGGCAAGGCCGGCGGAACGACATCGCTGCTTTCGATTCTCGTTGGAAAGTTTCTTGGTGTCGAACAGGTTCCGATCACCTATGAGACGCGCGACAAGACGCGCATCTTCCAGATTCCCAGGATCATCGATGGCGCGGTAACGCCGATCGCCGGCAAGGATCGCGAGAAAGACACGGTGATCACGAATTCGGAATACTGGATCGCGCCGGAGATCATCGTGGCCAGGTCCGACAAGAGCAAGATGCGCGCCTTTGGCCGCAACTGGAATTTCGCCGGCCGCTCGGCCGAAATCTGCAAGCTGGATTGGCGGGGCCCGTGAGCAAGAACACAATGGCCAGGAACACGGCCGCCAGGAAGGCCGCGAAGAAAATCGCCGACCGGATTCCGCGGCCGAAGAAGAAGGTCACCTGGCCGCAGGCGCGCGCGTTTTCGGTGCATCTGCTGACCGCCTCGGGCTCGTTCCTGGCTTTCCTGTCGCTGGTGGCGGCGAGCGAAGAGCGCTGGACGGCCATGTTCTGGTGGCTCGGACTGGCCCTGTTCGTCGATGGCATTGACGGGCCGATCGCCCGCAAGCTCGAGGTCAAGGAAATCCTGCCGACCTGGTCGGGCGAGCTCCTCGACAACATCATCGACTACGTGACGTATGTGCTGATTCCGGCCTTCGCGCTGTACCAGCGCGGTTTCATGGGCGAGGGCCTGTCGTTCCTGTCGGCAGCGATCATCGTTGTCTCCAGCGCGATCTACTATGCCGACACCGGCATGAAGACGAAGGAGAACTTCTTCAAGGGATTCCCGGTTGTCTGGAACATGGTGGTGTTCACGCTCTTCGTCATAGAGCCGGGGCAATGGGTCTCGTTCGCGGTGGTGGTGGTGGCCGGCATCCTGACCTTCATCCCGATCAACTTCATCCACCCGGTGCGCGTGGTGCGGTTGCGGCCGATCAATCTGGGCATGACGCTGTTGTGGTGTGCCTTCGGCGCCCTTGCCCTGGCGCAGGCGGCGCTGGCCGCTTTCTACGACCAGATCGGCGTCCTCGGCGAGCAGGTCAGCACCTTCACCAAGATCGGCATCACGGTGACCGGGCTTTACCTCGCCTGCATCGGCGGTGTCATGCAGGTCTTCCCCAGGCTCGGCGCGAAGAAGACCTGATTTCCGAACCACAAGTCAGAAGGCCAGACAATGTCCGAAGCAATCCGCATCCACGCCAATGGCGGTCCGGAAGTTCTGACCTACGAGGAGGCCGATCCGGGCCGCCCGGGTTCAGGCCAGATCCTGATCCAGCACACGGCGATCGGGCTCAACTTCATCGATGTCTATTACCGGTCGGGCCTTTATCCCGCGCCGGGCGGATTTCCGTTCATTCCCGGCAGCGAAGCCGCCGGCATGGTGCTTGAGGTCGGCCAGGACATCGGCTGGCTTCGGCCTGGCGACCGGGTGGCCTATGCCGCAACGACAGGCGCATACGCAAAGGAGCGCGTCATCGACGCCAGCCGGGTCGTCAAAATTCCCGACGGCATCAGCGACGAACAGGCGGCCGCGATGATGCTCAAGGGCATGACCGCCGAATATCTCCTGCGCCGGACCTTCAAGGTGAAGGCAGGCGACACGATCCTGTTTCATGCGGCGGCCGGCGGCGTCGGCCTGATCCTCGGTCAATGGGCGAAACATCTGGGCGCAACGGTTATCGGCACGGCCAGTTCGACCGACAAGATCGAACTCGCCAAGGCGCATGGCTTCGACCATGTCATCAATTACAAAGAGCAGGATTTCGTTGCCGGCGTCGCCGCCATCACAGGCGGCAGGAAATGCGACGTCGTTTACGATTCCGTGGGCAACGACACGTTTCCGGCCTCGCTCGACTGTTTGAAGCCGCTCGGCATGTTCGTCAGCTTCGGCCAGTCTTCCGGGCCGATCCCGCCATTCTCGATGTCGCTGCTGGCGCAGAAAGGATCCTTGTTCGCCACCCGGCCGACGCTTTTCGTCTACAACGCCAGGCGTGAGGACCTCGACGCTTCGGCGGCGGCGCTGTTCGACGTCGTGTTGAGTGGTGCGGTCGAGATCAAGATCAACCAGCGCTACGCGCTGAAGGACGCAGGCAAAGCGCACGCGGACCTCGAAGGCCGCAGGACGACCGGCACGACCGTGCTGGTTCCCTAGCGGAAGTTTGTCTTGGTTTTCAGCGCTCTGCCGTCGCGTGGGGCACAGTTTGCCTGAAAAGCCGACCAGCTACTTTATTGGGCGAAAGAAGGCTGATCTTTGCCCTTGAGTTTCCGCTGAAATTCTTGAAGCTCTTTCAAGTTGGGTGCTGCTTTCGCACAGGAGCCGGCCGCGCATACGATGCTTTCGGGAACACAGAACATATCCGGGAACCCGGATGGGAGGCACTGTGAGTGCAGATCATGATGGAACGAACCTGCTTGAGGTTCGTGGCCTGACGAAGATATTCGGCACGCTGACAGCGTGCGATCATATCGATCTCAACATCGCCAAAGGGGAAATTCACGCGCTGCTCGGTGAGAACGGCGCCGGCAAATCGACCTTGGTCAAGATGCTGTTCGGCTCGCTGGAGCCCAATGCCGGCGAAATTTTCTGGAATGGCCAGCCGGTGCGGATCACCAGCCCGGGCGCCGCGAAAAAGCTCGGCATCGGCATGGTGTTCCAGCACTTTTCGCTGTTCGAGGCGCTGACCGCGGCCGAGAACATTGCCCTCTCGCTGGACGACGGCTCGCCGATCAGCAGCATCGCGGCGAAGGCGAGAGCGCTTTCCTACAGCTACGGCCTGCCGCTCGATCCGGAATCGCTGGTCGGCGATCTGTCGGTCGGCGAGCGCCAGCGTATCGAGATCATCCGCTGCCTGTTGCAGACACCGCAGCTCATCATCCTCGACGAGCCGACCTCGGTTCTGACGCCGCAGGAAGCCGACAAGCTGTTCGAGACGCTTGAGCGACTGCGCGCGGAAGGCAAGTCGATCCTCTACATTTCGCACCGGTTGGAAGAGGTCAAACGCATCTGCGACCGCGCCACTGTCCTGCGCCACGGCAAGTTGGTCGGCCACTGCAATCCGCGCGAGGAGACAGCCGCCTCACTCGCCCGCATGATGGTCGGCAACGAAGTCCAAGCCGTGGTGCGCGCGCCGGTCGAGGGGATCGAGACCGCGGCGCCGCTGCTCGAAATCCGTGGGCTGAGCCGCAAACCGGCGACGCCGTTTTCCATTCCGCTCAAGAACATCAGCCTCAATGTCCGCGCCGGTGAAGTCATCGGCATCGCAGGCGTTGCCGGCAACGGGCAGGGCGAATTCTTCGAATCCGTCTCCGGCGAAGTGCAGCAGCAGGATGCGGCTTCCGTCCGCATCCGCGGCAAGGATGCCGGCGGCCTCACCATCACCGGACGGCGTCTGTTGGGCGCGGCCTTCGTGCCGGAAGAGCGCCTCGGCCATGGCGCCGCGCCGCGCATGAAGTTGTCTGAGAACCTGCTCCTGTCGCGTCATGCCACCGACGGAAAAGCCTTTGTCGGCGCCGGCGGCATGGTCAAGGGGGCGGCCGTCTATGCGGCTTCCCAGCGCATCATCGAAGTAATGGACGTGCGCAAAAGCGCGCCCGACCCGGAAGCAGCAGCGCTTTCAGGCGGCAATCTGCAGAAGTTCATCGTCGGACGCGAGCTCGACCGACGTCCAAGCGTCATGGTGGTGAACCAGCCGACATGGGGTGTCGACGCCGGGGCTGCCGCCCATATCCGCCAGGCGCTCATCGAACTGTCGCGGAGCGGATCGGCGGTGCTGGTGATCAGCCAGGACCTCGACGAACTGTTCGAGATATCGGATGCCATCGCGGTCATGCACAACGGCGAACTATCCAAGCCGATGCCGATAGCTGAAGCAACCTTCGAGAAAGTCGGCCTGCTGATGGGCGGCGCCGAGCCGGGTCACGCCGAACATACGATGGAGACGGCATGATGCGCCTCGAACTTGTCAAACGCCCGCAGCGCTCGGCGCTGTTTTCAATGCTGTCACCCTTCATCGCCTTCGCGCTGACCATCATCGCCGGGGCGATCATGTTCGGCTTGCTCGGCGTCAATCCGCTCAACGCCTTCAGGATCTACTTCATCGAGCCGGTCAGCCAGGTCTGGCAGTTGCACGAGCTCGCAATCAAGGCGGCGCCGCTGATCCTGATCGCCGTCGGCCTGTCGGTCTGCTACAAGGCCAACATCTGGAACATCGGCGCCGAGGGCCAGTTCATTTTTGGCGCCATCTTCGGCTCCATCATTCCGGTCCTGTTTCCGCAATTCGACGGCCCGCTGGTGCTGCCGCTGATGCTTCTGCTCGGCATGGTCGGCGGCGCGGCCTATGCGGCGATCCCCGCTTTGCTGAAGACCCGGTTCTCGACCAATGAAATCCTGACCAGCCTGATGCTGGTCTATGTCGCCCAGCTCTTCCTCGACTGGCTGGTGCGCGGTCCATGGCGCGATCCCCAGGGCCATGGCTTTCCACAGACGATCCAGTTCAGCGATGCGGCCACATTGCCTCAGTTGATGCCTGATGCCGGCCGGGCCAACTGGGGGTTCGTCTTCGCGCTGGTCGCGGCGGTACTGGTCTGGATCTTGATGGGCCGCATGCTGAAGGGCTTCGAAGTGCGCGTTCTCGGTTCAAGCCCCAGGGCAGGGCGGTTCGCTGGCTTCGGCCTCAACCGCATGGTGTTCTTCGCCTTCCTGCTGTCGGGCGCTCTGGCCGGACTTGCCGGCATCTCGGAAGTCTCCGGCGCGATCGGGCAGTTGCAGCCGGTCATTTCGCCCGGCTACGGCTTCACCGCCATCATCGTCGCCTTCCTCGGCCGTCTCAACCCGCTCGGCATCATCGCGGCCGGACTGGTGCTGGCGCTGACCTATCTCGGCGGCGAGGCGGTGCAGAGCGCGCTCGGTATTTCCGACAAGGTGGCGAGGGTGTTCCAGGGCATGCTTTTGTTCTTCGTGCTCGGCTGCGACACGCTCATCCACTACCGCATCCGCGTCATCGGCCTGGCGCTGACGAAGAAGGAAGGCGCCGGGAAACTCGAGGCCGCGCCGAAGTTGAAGGAAGCCCGCTGATGGACATCACCGTCAACATCCTCTTGACCATTGCGACAGCGGCAACACCGCTTCTCATCGCGGCGATCGGCGAACTGGTGGTCGAGCGTTCCGGCGTCCTCAACCTCGGCGTCGAAGGCATGATGATCATGGGCGCCGTCGCCGGCTTCGGCGCCGGCTACCTCACCGGATCGCCGTGGATCGGCCTGCTGGCGGCGATCGCCATGGGAGCGTTGTTCTCGCTGCTGTTCGCGGTGATGACGCTGTCGCTCGCGACCAACCAGGTGGCGACCGGCCTGTCGCTGACGCTGCTTGGTCTCGGCCTGTCCGGGATGATGGGCACCAGTTTCGTCGGCCAGCCCGGCGAAAGACTGCCAAACCTCTACATTCCGGTCCTGACCGACATTCCCGTCGTCGGCAAGCTCCTGTTTGGCCAGGATCCGATCTTCTACATCTCGATTGCGCTGACGGCCGCCGTCACGTGGTTCCTATTCAGGACGCGCACGGGGTTGACGCTGCGCTCAATCGGCGACAGCCACACATCGGCGCACGCGCTCGGCATCAAGGTCATCCGGTACCGCTACCTCGCGGTGATCTTCGGCGGCGCCTGCGCCGGTCTTGCCGGCGGCCACTTGTCGCTGGTCTATACGCCGCAATGGGTCGAGAACATGTCGGCCGGGCGCGGTTGGATCGCTCTGGCGCTGGTGGTGTTCGCGTCCTGGCGGCCGTGGCGGGTGCTTGCCGGCGCCTACATTTTCGGCGCGGTGTGGATCGGCCAGCTTCATGCACAGGCTTTTGGCATTCCGGTGCCCTCGCAGATGCTTTCTTCTCTGCCCTATCTGGCAACCGTCGTGGTTCTCGTTCTAATCTCGCGCAACAAGCGTTTGACGATGATGAACACGCCGGCATCCCTGGGGCAGCCATTCGTTCCGGATCGTTGACAACAAAAACAAACGGAAGCTCCAAGGCTTAAACTCAGAGAGGTAACACGATGAAAAAACTGCTTATTGCCCTGATGACCACGACGGCGGCCCTGTCGATGGCAGCGTCCGCGCAGGCCGCCGACAAGTTGAAGGCCTGCTGGGTCTATGTGGGGCCGATCGGCGACTTCGGCTATTCCTACCAGCACGACCAGGGCCGTCTCGAAGTCGAGAAGGCGCTGGGCGACAAGGTCGAGACCGCCTACCTCGAAAACGTCTCCGAAGGTCCCGACGCCGAGCGCGCGTTCGAGCGGCTGGCACGCGAGAACTGCAAGATCATCTTCGGCACTTCCTTCGGCTTCATGGACGCCGAAGTGAAGGTCGCCAAGAAATTCCCCAAGGTGATGTTCGAGCATGCCACCGGGTTCAAGACCGGCGACAATCTGGGCGTCTACAATGCGCGTTTCTATGAAGGCCGCTATGTGCTCGGACAGATCGCGGCCAAGGAATCGAAGTCTGGCGTTGCCGGCTACATCGTCTCCTTCCCGATCCCCGAAGTGGTGATGGGCATCAACTCCTTCATGCTCGGCGCGCAGTCGATCAACCCGAACTTCAAGGCCAAGATCGTCTGGGTGAACTCCTGGTTCGATCCGGGCAAGGAGGCCGACGCCGCCAAGGCGTTGTTCGACCAGGGTGCCGACATCATCGTCCAGCACACCGATTCGACCGCCGCCCTGCAGGTGGCCGAGGAACGCAAGCTGCACGGCTTTGGCCAGTCCTCCGACATGATCAAATTCGCACCGAAAGCGCAGCTGACCTCGCTGACCGACGAATGGGGTCCGTACTACATCAGCCGGGTCCAGGCAGCGATCGACGGCACCTGGAAGCCGGACAATGTCTGGCTCGGCATCAAGGACGGTGCGGTCAAGATGGCGCCCTACACCAACATGCCCGACGACGTGAAGGCGATGGCCGAGGCGACCGAGAAGAAGATCGCCGGCGGCTGGAATCCCTTAACCGGACCGATCGCCAAGCAGGACGGCCCGGCGTGGCTGAAGGACGGTGAAGTCGCCGACGACGGCACGCTGCTCGGCATGAACTTCTACGTCAAGGGCGTCGACGACAAGCTGCCGCAGTAAGCGGCGAACTCCTGCGGATATGGAAAGGGCGCCGCGAGGCGCCCTTTTTTATCCGCGGTAGAACAATGGCGGGTTCACACCGCCGAACCGTAAAGGTCATAAGCGTCCGCGCGCTCGATCTTGACCGTGACGATGTCGCCGGCGCGCATGGGACGCCGCGACTGGATGTGCACCGAACCGTCGATTTCGGGCGCATCGTATTTGGTGCGACCCTTGGCCGACGTGCCATGGGCTTCATCGATCAGCACCGGGAGGCGCTTGCCGACCTTCTTTGCGAGTTGCGTCGCAGAGATCTTCTGCTGGCGCTGCATGAAACGGTGCCAGCGCGTTTCCTTGACCTCTTGCGGCACCTGCTCGAGGCCGAGGTCGTTGGAGCGGGCGCCCTTGACCGGCTCGTACTTGAAACAGCCGGCACGGTCGATCTTCGCCTCGTCCAGCCAGTCGAGCAGCATTTCGAAATCCTCGTCCGTCTCGCCTGGGAAGCCGACGATGAACGTCGAGCGGATGGCGAGATCCGGGCACACGTCGCGCCAGCCGCGAATGCGCTCGAGCGTCTTTTCGCCATGCGCGGGGCGCCGCATGTTCTTCAGTACCTGCGGCGAGGCGTGCTGGAACGGGATGTCGAGATACGGGAGAATCTTTCCCTCGGCCATCAACGGGATGACGTCGGCGACATGCGGGTAGGGGTAGACATAATGCATGCGCACCCAGATGCCGAGCTTGCCGAGTTCCTCCGACAGGTCGAGGAACTTCGCCCGCACCTCGCGGTCGCCGAACATCGATGTCTGGTATTTGATGTCGATGCCGTAGGCGCTGGTGTCCTGCGAAATGACGAGGAGTTCCTTGACGCCTGCCTTGGCGAGCTTCTCGGCTTCGCGAAGCACATCGGCGGCCGGCCGCGAAACGAGATCACCGCGAAGTGCTGGAATGATGCAGAAGGTGCAGCGATTGTTGCAGCCTTCCGAAATCTTGAGATAGGCATAGTGGCGCGGGGTCAGCTTGACGCCCTGCGGCGGCAGCAGATCGATATAGGGATCGTGCGAGGGCGGTGCCGCCTCGTGAACGGCCGCCATGACGCTTTCATAGGCCTGGGGGCCCGTGATCGCCAGCACATTGGGGTGCTTCTCGCGGATGACGTCTGGCTCGGCGCCGAGGCAGCCTGTGACGATGACGCGGCCGTTTTCCGACAGCGCGGATCCGATGGCGTTGAGCGACTCGTCTCGGGCGGAATCGAGGAAGCCGCAGGTGTTGACGACGACAAGGTCGGCGCCGTCATGCTTGCGGGCGATTTCGTAGCCCTCGGCCCGCAGGCGCGTGATGATGCGCTCCGAATCGACCAGGGCCTTGGGGCATCCGAGACTGACAAAGCTGACGCGCGGGGCGGACATGGGCAAGTTTCCAAAGGACGCGAACCGGAAACGGAAATCCGGCCGACAGTCTCAACATATGCGGTTTACATGGCTCTGGCAGGAGCTCAATTCGGGCGGCGCAATAGCATGGCTTCCTCAATCAGGCAAACGAAGCCGATGCGCAGCATGTCAAGTCTCAGTGCCCGCTTGATCCGAACCAGGGCTCTAGGAACGCAAAATGGTCGGGGAATTGCTGCACGGCGCCGTCCAGCAGCATCTTGACCGCGACATAGAGGATGATCGCGAGGCCGACATAGGCGATCCAGCGATACTTGTGCAGCAAACGCGCAACAAACGACGCGGCAAAGCCCATCAGGGCGATCGACAGCGCCAGTCCGATGATCAGCACCGTCGGATGGTTCATGGCCGCGCCGGCCACGGCAAGCACATTGTCGAGCGACATCGAAACGTCGGCGATGACGATCTGCCAGGCGGCCTGGGAAAAAGTCTTGGTTGGTCCCTTGCCAGTTGCTGCACCGTCTTTGACGGAGCCGCCATTCGACAGGGCTTCGGTTGCGTCGCGCTCCTCGTCGTGGCTGACCCGCAATTCGCGCCACATCTTCCAGCAGACCCAAAGCAGCAGCAGACCGCCAGCAAGCAGAAGCATGGGGCCTATGGTGAGCAGCTTCTGCGTGATCAGGGCAAAGAAAATTCTGAGAACGGTGGCCGCGCCGATGCCCACCAGAATGGCCCGCTTGCGTTGCTCCGCCGGCAGGCCGGCAGCGGCGAGGCCAATGACGATGGCATTGTCGCCCGCGAGCGCAAGATCGATGGCGATGACCTGAAACAGGGCCGATATGCCGGCGGCAGTGAATATTTCCATCGACCTGAAAGCCCTTCGCCGAGTGTTCGTCGTCGATCGTCCAAACGGGCCTAAAGGCATGGTCCGCTGGCGTCAAGACGCAGCATCGGACAACACTGCAAAACCATTTTTCACGGCAGCGGTATTACAGGAGAATTTCAGCAACCGGCGCCCAGTGAGCCAATGCCGGAGCGGGCGAGTGAAAAACTAATCGTAGAGATTGTACTTTGCCCAGTCGGCTTCCGGAATCTCATCGCCGATCCGGTAGCGCAGCTGCAGGACCTCCATATGGTCCGGCCCCGTCTGGCATTTGAACTTTAGCCGGTACCACTGGCCCTTGCTGCGGAACGCCGCCCCCGGGCTTCTGATCGCATCGGCGCTCATCTCGGGCGTCGCGAAGGCGTAGGCGACGACACGGTCGGCCTTGAACTTGCGATCGTCGTGGGTAATCCGGTCGAGAACCTCGGCGTCGCACCGCTGTTCGAGGCGCGTTTGCGGGTCGAGTTTCATCAGT
>NZ_JAFKIC010000225.1 GCF_017306585.1 Mesorhizobium sp.
CGCCGAGCGCGCCCTTCAGGAAGCTCGATGCCCTGGCCGCTTCGATGGCGGCCCGCCAGTCGGCGGGCATGGCTGTCGTCGACGGTGCGGACTCATAGCCGTTGCCGGTCGTTTCCGGACCGGGGTCCAGCTTTTCATCGAGCCCTTTGACGATCCCGGCAAGCACCGTCGCAGCGATCAGATAAGGGTTGGCGTCGACACCGGACGGCCGGTGTTCGATGCGCCGGTTCCTGGCGTCGCCCGCCGGCACGCGCAACGCGACCGAACGGTTGTTGACGCCCCAGGTCGGCGCCACCGGCGCGTAGGATTGCGAGACGAAGCGCCGCCATGAATTGGCGTGCGGCGCGAACACCAGCATGGATTCGGCCATGGTCTGCAGCAGGCCGCCAAGGCCGTGCAGCAGCGGCGCCGACCAGCCTTCGCCTGCGGCCTCCGAAAAGACGTTGCGGCCGTCCTTGTCCTGCAGCGAGACGTGGAAATGCATGCCCGAGCCGGCATATTTCTCGATCGGCTTGGCCATGAAGCAGGCGGTGACGCCGTGGCGGCGCGCCTGCGCCCGCACCAGCCGCTTGAGCATGACCAGATCATCGGCCGCGCGCATCACGTCCTTGCGGTAGTTCAGCGTCAATTCGTACTGACCGGGCGCGTATTCCGAAATGACCGTTTCGGCCGGGATGCCCTGCGCCTTCGCGGCGGCGTAAATATCGGAAAAGAGCGGTTCCATGCCGTGCAGATGGTCGACGGAATAGACCTCCGTCTTGCCGGAGACGCGGCCGTCCAGCACCGCGCGCGCCGGCTGCACCTTGCCGTCGGCATCGCGCTCATTGGCGAGGAGAAAGAACTCCAGTTCGAAGGCGCCCGCGGGGTAAAGCCCCTTGGCAGCCAGTTTCTCGACCTGCCGCGCCAGCGCCAGCCTGGGGTCCGACGACATAGGCTGCCCGTCGAGATGATACATGGCCATCAGCACCTGGCCGCGGGCCGGGCTGGTGCCATGCAGCGGCACCAGGGTTCCGGGGATAGGCCAGGCCCTGAGATCGCCGTCGCCGCTGTCCCAGATAAGGCCGGTTTCGTGAACGTCCTCGCCGGTGATGTCGAGGCCGAGGATCGAGATCGGCATGTGCCGGCCGCCCTCGAAAATGCTCTTCAGCTCGTGCCGGCGCACTATTTTGCCACGGCCGACGCCGTTGGCGTCGGTCAGCACGATATCGAAGGCCTCGATCTCGGGATGGGCGTCGAGAAAGGCCTGTGCCTCGGTGGGCGAGGACCCCGACGGTGAGGTCGAGATGGCATTGGGATTATCCATGGCCGCTTGTCTCATGCCGAAAGCTTTGCCGCAACCGCGCCGAAGGCGCGGACCAGCCGGTTGACCTGAGCGCCCGTGGTTGCGGGCGAGATCAGCATCATGTTGTGGAAAGGCGCGATAAGCACGCCGCGGTTGACCAGCGCGACATGGATGGCGGCTTCCAGTTCCGGGGCGTGCGCGCCTTCCGCCTCGGCGCCGTTGTGCAGCGGACCTGGGGCGCAGATGAATTCCACGCGCGCGCCGACACGCGCGACATGCCAGGGCAGACCGTTCCGCTTGATTGCGCTGGTCAGCCCGGCGTCGAGGCGCCGCGCGAGTTCGTCCATGCGGTCGTAGTTCTCCTGCGTCATCACCTCTTCGAGCGTGGCGCGCATCGTCGCGAACTGCAGCGGATTGGCCGACAGCGTCGTGCCCATGCCGGAATAGCCCGGCTCCTTGGTCCTGTTGTAGGCGGCATAACGCGAGGCGACGTCCTCGCTCATGCCCCACACGCTTGCCGGAACGCCGCCGGCGATGGGCTTGCCCAGCACGAAGAAATCGGGGTCCAGCCCGTATTTGCGGGTATAGCCGCCGGGGCCGGTCGAGATCGTGTGCGTCTCGTCGATCAGAAGCAGCGTGCCGGTCTCGCGCGTCAGCTTGCGCAGCGCGTCGTGGTAGCCGGGATCGGCGAGCACCATGCAGGAATTGGTCAGCACCGGCTCGGCGATGACGCAGGCGACATCGCGGTCCTTGAGCGCGGCCTCGAGCGCCGCGACGTCGTTGAACTCGATGACCTTGGCGGTGCGCGTGAGGTCGCGGAACTCGCCGGCCAGTCCCGGCCGGTTGACCGGCTTGCCGTCTATCAGCCGCACCATCGTTTCGTCGACCGAGCCGTGATAGCAGCCGTTGAAGACCAGGATCTTTTCGCGGCCGGTGACGGCGCGCGCGACGCGCAGCGCGAAGCGGTTGGCGTCGGTCGCGGTCGTCGCGATCTGCCAGAACGGCAGGCCAAAACGCTGCTGCAGCAACGGCCCGATGGCGAGCGCGTCTTCCGACGGCAGCATGTAGGTCAGGCCGCGCCCGGCCTGCTTGCGGATCGCCCGCGCCACGGGGGGCGGCGAATGGCCGAACATCGATCCGGTATCGCCGAGGCAGAAATCATCCAGCCTGTTGCCGTCTATGTCGGTGATGCTGGCGCCCCTGGCGCTGTCGACCAGGATCGGAAACGGGGTCGGCCAGTCCTTCATCCAGTGCATGGGCACGCCGCCGAAGAAGCCGGGCAGGCCGTTGCCGATCTTGGCCTGCGATTTCGGCCGCGCGGTGCGGAAGGCCTCGCCTTCGCTCTCGCGCAACGCGGCGATGCGGTCGCGGCTGATGCCGCCGATGGACGTGCTTGAACTGTCGCTATGCATGATTACCCCTCTGGCCGGTTCCTCTTAGCCAATCCATGCAAGCGACCGCAATTGGCCGCGTGCGCGTCCTGCGTTGGCTCAGCCGATTATCGCAAATCGAGATGGCGCAAAGCCGCGTGGATCGTTGCGGCTTCCGACCTAGAGCGGTTCAGGGTTTGATGGAATCGCCGAACCGCTCTAACTCTTTGTTTTTACGCAATTCCGGACGGAAAACCGTTTCACACTTTTACTGGAACCGCTCTAGGCCGTGATGTCGATGACGCCGCAGTTGCCGGCGGCGCTGCCGAAGGCGATCCGGCGCTCTTCCCGGTCCCACATCATCGAGGTGATGGCGCCCTTGCCTTGCCGGCGCAACAGCACTTCCTTGGCATCGGCGAAACGCACGGCGATCACCATGCCGTCCTCATAGCCGATCGCCGCCACATCCTGGCTGGGATGGCAGGCAACGCAGGTCACCATCGTGTTGCCGCGCGTGCCGAGTTCAAGCGGCGCCTTGCCCATCGGGCCGTCTTTCGCCGAGAAAGGCCAGACGATCGCGGCAGGCGCGCCGGAACTGGCCAGCCACTTGCCTTTGACGCTCCAGGACAGGCTTTTGACCTTGCCGGGGTAACCGCTCATGCGCATGTGCTTGCCGTCGGCCAGCTTCCAGCCATGCAGCGCGTTTTCCTGCATCGTCGTCACCAGGAAGGCGCCGTCCGGCGAGAAGGTGATGCCGGTGTGCGCGCCGGCCCATTCAAGTTCCACCGGCTTGCCCTCGGCAGCCGGGAAATGCAGCGTCGCGCCATTATAGCGCGCGACGCCGAAGCGCATGCCCTTGGGCGAGAAGGCCAGTCCCTCGACCGAGCGCGGATGGGCGAACTCGCGGACCTTGCCATCGGCGAAACGTACGAAAGCGGTCTTGCCCGAGGCATAGGCGACAGCGCCTTGCGGCCCGGCGGCAACGCTGGTGATCCACTTCTTGGCCGTACTAGCCAGTTCCTTGGCCTCGCCGCCCGCCTTCACCGCAAACACCTTGCCGTCCTCGCCGCCGGTGATCAGCCGGTCGTTGGCGGCGTCATGGAAGGCGGTGAGCAGACCGTCATTGGCCTGCGCCGTTTTGTGGCCGTTGTCGAGCCGATGGATGACGCCGTCCGCAAGCGCGAAATGCGGCACATCGCCAAGGAAGACGGCGGCGACGCAATGGCCTTCGAGATCAAGCGGGGCGACTGTGGGCATGTCGGGTCTCAACGGTCATTCGTTCGTTCCAGCGCAGGATAACGGTTTCGGCGATCGGAACCGGGCCGCCTTGATAGGTGAAGACGAACCATTTGTCCCAGTTTTCGACCAGCCACGCTTTGGAAAGCCCAGCTTTTTTCTCAAACCGGCTTTCCACCGGCAGAACGGCGAACACAAGTCCGGATTTATAGCCAGACGCCACCACAAGGCCGAGCCCGGCACTGTCGTCACGGGGGTCGAACACAAGCAGATCAACTGGCCCGGTGCCTGGTCCGCTGTCGTAATTGTCGGAAAGCCGGAGGATATCGCCGACGGCAATCAGGTCGTCGGCAAGATCGATCAGACGCGGCATCTTCCGGGTCAGGCTGCCTGGCAGGCCTCGAAACTCTTCTTCAGCCGCTCTGCGTCGAGGTCGCGGCCGATGAAGACCAGCCGGCTCTCGTGCTTCTCGCCATCTTTCCAGGCGCGCTGGTGGTCGCCCTCGATGATCATGTGCACGCCCTGCAGGACATAGCGTTCATCATCGCCCTTGAGCGCGATGATGCCTTTCAGCCGCAGGATGTTGGGTCCTTCCACCTGAGTGATCTTTTCGATCCAGGGGAAGAATTTCTTCGGGTCCATCTCGCCGCCGCGCAACGACACCGATTTCACCGTCACGTCGTGGATGTCGGACGGGTGGGCGTGGTCGTGATGATGATGATGGTGGTCATGTCCGTCATGATGGTGATGGTCGTGGTCGCAGTCCGGACCGCATTCATGATCGTGATCGTGGTCATGCGCCTCGAGGAAATGCGGGTCGTTTTCGAGCGCCTTGGTGAGGTCGAAGGCGCCGCGGTCTAGCACTTCCGACAGCGCTACGCCGGCGCGCGTCGTGCGGTGGATTCTTGCCGCCGGGTTGATGGCGCGGATCGTCGCCTCGACCTTGGCGAGCTCTTCGGGCGTGACGAGGTCGGTCTTGTTGAGCACGACGACATCGGCGAAGGCGATCTGGTCCTCGGCTTCCTTGGAATCCTTGAGCCGCAGCGGCAGGTGTTTGGCGTCGACCAGCGCCACCACCGCATCGAGCTTGGTCTTGGAGCGCACGTCGTCGTCCATGAAGAAGGTCTGCGCCACAGGCACCGGGTCGGCCAAACCGGTGGTCTCGACGACGATGGCGTCGAAACGGCCGGGCCGGCGCATCAGGCCCTCGACGACGCGGATCAGGTCGCCGCGCACCGTGCAGCAGACGCAGCCATTGTTCATCTCGTAGATCTCCTCGTCGGATTCCACGATCAGGTCGTTGTCGATGCCGATCTCGCCGAATTCGTTGACGATCACGGCGTAGCGCCTGCCATGGCTCTCCGACAGGATGCGGTTGAGCAGCGTCGTCTTGCCGGCGCCGAGATAGCCGGTGAGGACAGTTACGGGGATCTGCGTCTGCGCTTCGCTCATGGCTTGCCTCGAAGTCCTGGGCCTGGAAAGGCCTCGATAAAGGGGATTGTCGGTTCCATATAGGGTGTGCGCCGGGCTTTTGCACGAGGCAAACCGGTGGGCCAAGCTGGCGGGCGGGGATTGTCCCAGGGAGCGTTGAGGGCGCTGGGGTTCATCGTATCGGCGGTGAGGCGTTTGGCGATCACCAGGCAGGCTTGTCGTCGGCGTCCCCGACCGCCATATCGCGCCCGCCTTGTGGCTGGTGTGAATCCGGCGCGCCGGAAACTTGTTTGTCATCTA
This sequence comes from Mesorhizobium sp., assembly GCF_017306585.1. Lineage (GTDB taxonomy): Bacteria > Pseudomonadota > Alphaproteobacteria > Rhizobiales > Rhizobiaceae > Mesorhizobium. The sequence goes on from NZ_JAFKIC010000225.1 coordinate 5,620, forward strand.
ACTGAAATAAACATCTGGCATCACCACGGCGGACACCGCAATGCTTGCCGGCAAAGCTGTTTCGAGCGCCGGAATCTTTTCGATCGTCGATTGCCAACCGGCCGGCTGCGTCTATGCTATGCGCACCGGTACGGCCGAAGAGGGATGACCATGGCCAAGGCGGACAAGACTGCAACGATGAGCCGGCTGCATTCGGCGGCACGGCTGGCAAGGACCGCGCTGGCGGCCCGGCTCCTGGCGCATGGCTTCTATGCCGGCCAGGACCAGATCATGCTGGCGCTCGACCGCGAGGACGGCCAGACGCCGGGTAACCTCGCTGGACGTCTCGGCGTGCGGCCGCCCACCATCACCAAGACCATCAACCGGCTTCAGGCGCAGGGTTTCCTGGAAAAGCGCGCATCGGAAGCCGACGCCCGCCAGGCGCATATCTTCCTGACCGACAGCGGTCGTGAAACCATCCGCGCCATCGAGAAGTCGGTCAAGAAGACCGAGAAGCAGGCACTGAAGGGCCTCGACAAGAAAGACCAGAAGGCGCTGTTCAAGCTGCTGGCCCGCATCGAGGCCAACCTCTCCAACGAGGAACTGGTGCTGGTCGACGACGACGCCGAGTCGGACGACTGACGGCAGCGGTCAGGCCGCCGCCGGAGCCTGCTTTCGGATCAGCGAGGCCCAGCGTCCCGGCGTCATGCCGAACGCCTTCTTGAACTGCCTGTTGAAATGGCTCTGGTCGGTGAAGCCGGCGTCGACCGCGATCTGCGCCAGCGGCTCCCCGGCCGTGATCAGCCGCCGCGCCCGCTGAAGCCGGCGCATCACCAGGAAACGATGCGGACTGGTCGAGAACGCCGCGCGGAAATGCCGTGACAGCGCATAGCGGTCCAGCCCCGTAACGGCTTCCAGTTCCTCTGAACGCACCGGCCGTGTCGCGTTCTCCGTGAGGTAGTCCCGCGCCAGTGTCGCCGCCCGCCAGGCAGGCCTCGCGATCGGTTTCGCCGGCTGTCCGCCATGCCGTGTCAGGCCTTGCATCAGTTGTGCCAGGAAGTCGTCGACAAACAGTTCGTCGAGTTCCTGTTGCAGCGGCCCCAGCGCCGAAAGCAACGTTGCGCAAAAGGCGTCATCGGCGACCACCGCCTCCCTGACGAAGGGCAGGGGGGCGTCGCCAAGACAGCCCAGCATCAGCGAAGGTTCGAGATAGAGCATCCTGTAGCGCAGCCCGTCCTCGGTGCCGGCACCGCCATCATGCAACTCGTCGGGATGCAGCACGATGATCTGGCCGGGCAGGCTATGTCGCGTCATTCCGCGATAGCGAAAGGTTTGCACGCCCTGCAGCGTCACGCCGATCGCATAGGTGTCGTGGCGATGGAGATCGAAGGCGCTGCCGTGGAAACGCGCCTCGATCCGCTCCATGCCGGCCGGGTCCGGGGCGGAGATGATGCAGTTTTCAGCCGCATCGGCGCACAAACGTCCAAGACCCTCGAAGGCCTGGCGGTCTAGTTCAAACGGCATCTCCTGCCTCGCAATCGGGGCGTCATCGCGAATGGATCATTTTCCCATGTTCGACACCAAATTTGCAATCGTCCTGCGCGAAGACCTGGCTGTCTGGCAGAAGCTGAACGTCACTGCCTTCCTGACCAGCGGCGTCGTGGCGCAGTTTCCCGATATCATCGGCGATCCCTACAGCGACCGCGCCGGCAATCTCTACAACCCTCTGTCGATCCAGCCCGTCATCGTGCTTTCGGCCGACCAGGCCACGCTTGCCGCGATCCACAGGCGCACGCTTGAGCGCGGCGTGACGGCTTCGCTCTATGTCGAGGAGATGTTTTCCACCGGCTTCGACGCCGCCAACCGCGCCGTCTTTGCGCAGTTCGCGCCCGATGACGCCAAGGTTGTCGGCATCGCGCTGCGCGCCGACAAGAAGGTGGTCGACAAGATCACCAAAGGCGCCCGCATGCATGCGTAGGGCAATTCCCTGGGAATAGCTTAAAACAAGGAGCTGGAGCGGCTCGGCGGTTCCATCAAACGCCGAACCGCTCCAGGCGAACTCAATCGGCTGGCTGCCGGCGGTCGAGAAGAGCGGCATACAGTGCCGCCAGCAAGGCGAGCGTCGCCGACGCCAGCATCATGAGGAAAAGCAAGGGAACCGAATCCGCAAGGAACAGGCCGGCAAGGGAGGCTATGAGTGCCCCGCCGCCGATCCGCATTGCGGCGGCCAGTCCCGCCGCGGTGCCAACCAGATCTGGTCGGACCGACAATGCGCCGCTGTTGGCGGCAGGCATGGTCAGTCCATTGCCGATGCCGATGAACACGCAAGGTCCGAAGAAGGCAAGAACGTGGGCGGTACCCAGGCTTGACGAAACCAGGCCGACCAGCAGGCCCGCGCAGGTCAGGAGCCGCGCGAAAACAAGCGTCGCACCAAGCGAGGCTTTCGAGGCGTAACGTCCGGCTAGATAGCTGCCGAAAATGAAGCCGGTGGGAACCAGCCCCATATAGAAACCAAGCTTCGCGGTAGATCCGCCGAGCGCGTCGCCGACGACCAACGGCGCTCCTCCCAGGAACACGTAAAGTACCCCCATCGAGGATGCCATGCACAGTGTGTAGGCCCAGAACCGGCCGGAACTCAGGAGCAGCCTGTATGCGACGAAATATGTCCCGCGCGATCTCGACAATGGGCCGGCCCTGCTTCTGATCTGATGCATGGACAAGGCAAGTGTGGCCGCGCCGAGGATCGCGAAGACAACGAAGCTTGACCGCCATCCGAACAGCTCGTCGAGTGTCCCGCCGAACAGAGGGCCGACCATGGGCGCAAGCGCCCATCCCATGGCGAGATAGCCAAATTTGCTGGCGGCCTCGCGCTCCCCTGATGTCTCCTTGATGATGACAAGAGCGACGGAATAGCAGGGGCCAATACATGCTTGCATCGCGCGAAACAGAAGGAAAGTGCCGATGTCGGGAGCCAGAGCGCAGCCGATGGAGGCTGCGACGAAGAGCGAAAGCGATGTCAGGACGACCAGCCTGCGCCCAAATCGGTCCGATATTGCGCCTCCGATGGCTTCAATGGTGGCGGTGATGATCGCAAAGCCGGCGACGGACAGATTGACCAGTGCGAAATCGGCTTGGAATGTCGCGGCAATGTTGGGCAGCGACGGCAAAATCATGTTCACCGGCAACACCGCAAGGGCCGAGAGCAGGATCAGGGTGATGAGGCGAGGTGGGGTGGTGGATTCAGGAGAAACCACTTTCCCGATCTTGTCCGCCCTCGGACTCCGGATAGGTTTATCGCTTGCCATGGTCCCGCTCGCCTTCTGCGTGGGTTGAGGAGAGGTCTGACGGGCGGCCTGAATTCGGGCATAAAAAAAGGCCCCGTCAGGAGCCTGTTTGCCGCGCATGGGGAGCTTTCGCCGGATGGTTACACCATCCTGCCCATGCGCTCTCTTACCACGATGAAAGCCGTAGCGATGTTCATGGCATCAGAGCTAGGCGGAAATCGTGTACGGCGTCAAGACGCATGCCTCGACATCGATCAGCGACGGAAAGATGCAAGCCTGTTGCCTGTGGCGAGGTTCAGCCGGGCAGTGGGTCGGAGCCCGTACGTGCGGGACGAAAGCTAAGCCTGCCGGGATGTGTTGTTGTGCCAGCTGCTTTTGGCTTGCCCCAAGCCTTCAATTGCCGCAAAGGTGGGTTTCAGCCCCGCGTTTCCCCGGCCTGCACGTGAATCCTTCCCAGAGATATGTCGAAAGCGCAACGCCGCCGGTGGCGATCCTGTGCATGCTCACCACCTACGTCTTCTTCACCTTCCTCGACACGTCGAGCAAATATCTCGTCCTTGCCGGCGTTTCCGTGCTGGTCGTCGCCTGGGTGCGCTTCGCCGTTCATGTGGTGCTGGTCGGTGCGTTGCTGCGCGGCTGGCGCGAGCCGGAGCGGTTTCGCCCCGCCAACCTGCCGGCGCATGTGCTGCGTGGCGCGTTCCTGTTCGGCTCGACCATCTTCAACGTGCTCGCCCTGCGCTCGCTGCAACTGGCCGAAACCACGTCGATCTATTTCTTCGGCCCGATGGTGATCACCGCTCTCGCCGGCCCGCTGCTCGGCGAATGGGCCGGCTGGCGGCGCTGGCTGGCCATCCTGGCGGCCTTCGCCGGTGTTTTGATCATCACGAGGCCGGGTGTCGGCGTTTTCGGCGTCGGGCATCTCTTCGCGCTGGGATCGATGCTGTCGAACAGCTTCTATGTGATCATGACGCGGCGCATGTCGGCGACCGAGACATCGGAAAGCCTGATCCTGTTCTCGGCGCTGGCGCCAGCCGTGCTGCTTTTGCCCCTGCTGCCCTTTTCCTTCTCGCTGCCGCATGATGGCTGGCACTGGTTCGTGCTGCTGATGCTCGGCGTTTTCGGCGGTGTCGGCCACTGGCTGCTGGTGCAGGCCTACCGGCTGGCGACCACCACCGCGCTCGCCCCCTATCCCTATTCGCAGATGGTGTGGATGATCATTTCCGGCTGGATCGTCTTCAATCAGTTCCCGGACCGCTGGACGCTGCTCGGTGCCGCCATCATCGTCGCCAGCGGCCTCTATATCGTCCACCGCGAGCACCGGCTTCGGCTGGGGAACCGGGCCGTCTCCGATGTCGAAGCCGAGGCGCTGGCAAAAAAACTTTGACTTGCTCCCGATCAATGGCATAACGCCGCGTTTAAAAAGTTTAAAAAGCCTGGGGAGCGAAGGCTGGCACAGAAGATCAAGCTGTCGACGATCGCGGATGCGCTCGGTGTGTCCACGGCCACGGTTTCGCTGGCGCTGCGCGACAGCCCGCTGGTTGCCGGCTCGACGCGCGACCGCATCAAGGAACATGCCCGCGCCATCGGCTACATCTACAATCGCCGCGCCGCCAGCCTGCGCACATCGCGCTCGGGCATTGTCGGCGTCGTCGTGCACGACATCATGAACCCTTTCTTCGCCGAGATATTGCGCTCGATCGAAAGCGAACTCGACCGCAGCCGCCAGACCTTCATCCTGTCCAACCATTACGACCAGCTGGAAAAGCAGCGCACCTTCATCGACACCCTGCTGCAGTTGGGCGCCGACGGCGTCATCATGTCGCCGGCCATCGGCACGCCTGCTTCCGATATTCTGATGGCCGAGGAGAATGGCCTGCCGGCGGTGCTGATCGCGCGCACCGTCGAGGGCGCCGACGTGCCGGTATTTCGCGGCGACGACGCCTACGGAACAGGGCTCGCCACCAACCATCTGATCTCGCTCGGCCACAAGCGCATCGCCATGATCGGCGGCACCGACCAGACCTCGACCGGCCGCGACCGCTACCAGGGCTATGTCAATGCCATGGAAGCAGCCGGACTCGAAGTCAGGCCATCCTGGCGAATCGCCGGCCCGCGCACCAAACAGGCCGGCTTCGAAGCCGCCGGGCAGTTCCTGGCGCTGAAAGACAGGCCGACGGCGGCATGCTGCTGGAACGACCTTGTCGCCATCGGCCTGATGAACGGCATCGCGCGCGCCGGTCTGGTGCCCGGCATCGACATCTCTGTCACCGGCTATGACGATCTCGAAGAGGCGGCGATCGCCACGCCGGCGCTGACCACCGTCTGGAACGGCCAGCGTGAGGTCGGCCGCCGCGCCGCCAGCGCGCTGCTCGACAAGCTCAACGGGCAGACGGTGCGGCCGTCGCAGGAACTGATCAAGCCGGAGCTGCATGTGCGCCAGTCGACCGGCAAACCGGTGGAGCGTGCATGACCGGAGCTGAAGAATTGAAAGCCGTCGCCATTCTGGTGCCGGCGGACTTCACCGGCCACGCTGCCGATCGCATCGAGGGGACGTTCAGGCGCATCGGCATCGAGCGTGCCGATGCGGCGCTGGTTACAGACGAGATGCGCCGCACGGTGCGCGGCATTGCCTCGTTTGCGGGCATCAACGCGACGATGATGGATGCGCTGCCCAATCTCGAGCTTATCGCCTCCTTCGGCGTCGGCTATGATTCGGTCGAAGTCGGCCATGCCGCCGCGAACAACATCATGGTCACCAACACGCCCGACGTGCTGACCGAGGAAGTCGCCGACACCGCCATCGGGCTGTTGATCAACACCGTCCGCGACCTGCCGCGTGCCGAGGCCTGGCTGCGAGACGGCAGTTGGGCGCGCAAGGGCAACTATCCGCTGAGCCGGCTGACCTTGCGCACGCGCCGCGTCGGCATCTTCGGCATGGGCCGCATCGGGCAGGCCATCGCCCGGCGGCTGGAAGCGTTCGGACTGCCGGTCTCCTATCACAACCGCCGCCCGGTCGAAGGTCTATCCTATCCCTACCACCCGACGCTGAAGAGCCTCGCCGAAGCTGTCGACACGCTGATTTCCGTGGCCCCCGGCAGCGCTTCGACGCAAAAGGCGGTCAATGCCGAAATCCTGGCCGCCCTTGGCGCGAACGGCGTGTTCGTCAACATCGGCCGGGGCAGTACCGTCGACGAGGAGGCGCTGGCGGCGGCCCTTGCAGATGGCACCATCGCCGCTGCCGGGCTCGATGTCTTCGCCAACGAGCCGAACGTGCCGCGGGCGCTGCTCGATGCCGCCAATGCCAGCCTGTTGCCGCATGTCGGCTCTGCGTCGGAGCACACGCGCCGCGCCATGGCGGACCTGTGCGTCGACAATCTCGTATCCTGGTTCACCGAACGCCGGGCCCTGACGCCGGTGCCCGAAACGATCAACGTCAAGGCGCCTGCCTGATCGAAGCGGGACGCGGGCCCTGAAGGGCTCACGGCACTCTATCGGGCCTCGAAAGATCTCGCCCCCGCGCGTCCGCCACACCTATTAACGTCGGCTTAACTCTTTGAAAATATTAACCATACCTGGTTATTATCGCGGAGAGTCGAGTGAAACTTGTCACGGGTTTCGTTGCGTCTGTGGCGCTGTTCGGCGGTGCTCATTTCCTGCATGACTATGATGGCCGGGCAACGGCCGCCGCAAGCGCCTCGTCAAACATCTATCGCCTGACCGCCAATGGTGACGAAGGCAAATGCGCGGTCACGCGCGAAACCGCCGTCTCGGACGGCCTTTCGTGTATCGCGGTCGGTCCGGACTGCGTGGAACTGCTTCCGGGACTGGAGCAAGCCAGGTTCTGGCGTGAGCAGCGGGACGGCACGGTTACCTTCAGTGCGAACGGCATCGATCCGATCGTCACGTTTTCCGTCGCCGATGGCGAAGGCTATGAATCCTTCGCCCCGGCCAATCCCCTGTTGTCGCTTACGCCTGAGACCGGCGAGCGTCCGAGGGACTGACTACTCCGCGGCAGCCCGTGAGCCAGCCTTCGCTGCCGCATGCAGGCGCACCGCGTCGCCGAAGGCGCGGAAGATATTGGCCGAGACGCTGTCGGACTTGACCCAGTATTCCGGGTGCCACTGGACGCCGACGGCAAAAGCGCGGGCACCCTTGACCGATACCGCTTCGACCGTGCCGTCGTCGGCGACACCCTCGATCTCGAGCTTCGATCCCAGCCGGTCGATCGCCTGGCGGTGCAACGAATTGACCTTGATGTCGCCCGCGCCGAACACGCCGGCAAGGCAGCTGCCCGGCTTGATCGAAACGGTCTGGTGAATGGCGAAGCGTTCGTCCTGGATATCGCTCACCCTCGCGCGGTGGTCGAGCGAGCCCTCGCGCTCCTGGATCTCGGTGCCCAGCGTGCCGCCCAGCGCCACGTTCAGTTCCTGGATTCCGCGGCAGATGGCAAGCAGCGGCACGCCGCGCTCGATCGCCTTGCGGATCAGCGGCAGCGTCGTGGAGTCGCGCGCGGGATCATAGGGGCCGTTTGCTTCGCTGGCATCCCCGCCATAGAGCGAAGGGTCGACATTGGATTTCGAGCCGGTGAGCATGACGCCGTCGACGGAAGACAGCAGTTCGTCGAAATCGAGCCGGGCGCCGAAGGAGGGCACGAGCAGCGGGAAGACACCGGCTCCCGTGATCGCCGCTTCCAGATATTGCTGCGGGGCGGCATGCCAGGTGTAGTTATCGAACTGACGGACGTCGGTCGATATGGCGACGAGCGGCTGATGCATTTTGGATCGGGTTTCCAGCTGGACACGGGTATATCGCCTGCAAAATAGGCGATCTCAAGGCATTTTTCCATGCCAAGTTACGGCGTGTCGAATGGGCCACGAAACCATCCGTTAGACTATAGTTGCAAGTCCGCAGGGCTGATCGCCAAATCCGGCCGCTGTGCTGGACTACATATCTCGCCCGTGTATTGTTTCGGCCAACCGATGCGGGAGCCGAGGAATTCTCGAACGTCGGTCTGTTGATCCAAAAGGGAGGAACTTCATGGATCGTCGTTCATTCATCCGCAAGGCAGGCGTCACAGGTGTAGGCGCTGCCGCGGCGGCGGCCACGCTGGCGGCGCCGGCCATCGCCCAGTCAAATCCCAAGGTGACATGGCGGCTGGCGTCGTCCTTCCCGAAATCGCTCGACACCATTTATGGCGGCGCGGAAGTGTTCTCCAAGATGCTGTCTGAAGCCACCGACGGCAATTTCCAGATCCAGGTCTTCGCCGCTGGCGAGCTGGTGCCCGGCCTGCAAGCTGCGGACGCCACCACGGCCGGCACGGTCGAGGCCTGCCACACGGTGGCATATTATTATTGGGGCAAGGACCCGACCTGGGCGCTCGGTGCGGCGGTTCCCTTCTCGCTCAACGCGCGCGGCATGAATGCCTGGCACTACCATGGCGGCGGCATCGACCTGTTCAACGAGTTCCTGGCCACGCAAGGCCTGTTCGGCCTGCCGGGCGGAAACACCGGCGTGCAGATGGGCGGCTGGTTCCGCAAGGAGATCAACACGGTCGCCGATCTCTCCGGCCTCAAGATGCGCATCGGCGGATTCGCCGGCAAGGTGGTGCAGAAGCTCGGCGTCGTGCCGCAGCAGATCGCCGGCGGCGATATCTATCCGGCGCTGGAAAAGGGCACCATCGACGCTGCCGAATGGGTCGGCCCCTATGACGACGAGAAGCTCGGCTTCTACAAGGTCGCGCCCTACTACTACTATCCTGGCTGGTGGGAAGGCGGCCCGACCGTCCATCTGATGTTCAACAAGGCGAAATACGAAGAACTTTCGCCGACTTACAAATCGCTGTTGCGCACCGCCGCGCAGGCCGCCGATGCCGACATGCTGCAGAAATACGACTATGTGAACCCGCCGGCGGTGAAGCGGCTGGTGGCGGGCGGCGCCAAGCTGCGCCCGTTCAGCCAGGACGTCATGGCCGCCTGTTTCGAAAAGGCCAACGAGGTCTATGCCGAAATGGAAGCCTCCAACGCGCCCTTCAAGAAGATCTGGGAATCGATCAAGGGCTTCCGCAAGGAACACTATCTCTGGGCGCAGGTGGCCGAATACAACTACGACACCTTCATGATGGTGCAGCAGCGCAACGGCAAGCTGTAGGCGGGGATCAGCTCCCCTCTCCCCGTATAGCGGCGGGGAGAGGGGAGCTGCGATCGACGGTTTCGCAAGCCGCCGACGTTGCAAGACTTCAACCGCGCCCCGGCACCACCAGCACCTTGACCTCGCCGGGCGCCGGCGGGTTGGCGATCACGGCGGCAGCTTCTTCCAGCGGCACCTGCCTCGAAATCAGCCTGTCGATCTCGATCGCGCCGGAGGCGATCAACTCGGCCGCCCTGCCATGCGTGAAGGGGTTGAGGAACGAGCCCAGCACCTTCAATTCGCGAAACAGCAGGTCGAAAGGCTCGATTTCCACCTTCATGCCTTGCGGCACGACACCGACGATGATGACCGTCCCGCCGGCCTTCGCGATACGCATCGACTGCTCGACGGTATCGCGAACGCCTGCGCATTCCAGAACCACGTCCACGCCGCCGGGCACCAGGCCCTTCGGCCCCGAAATGGCATCGATCACGTCGCCGGCGCCGGGATCGACCGTCGCCGTCGCGCCGAGCTCCTCGGCCAGCGCGCGCCGCGAGGCCTGCCGGGTCGACAGGATGATGGTCGAGGCGCCGGCGAGCCTTGCCAATTGCACGGTGACCAGGCCGATGACGCCGCCGCCGAGCACGACGACCGATGCACCTGGCCTGATCCCGGCAAGGTCGATGCCGTGCAGACAGCAGGCCAGCGGCTCGCAGAAGGCGCCATGCGTCGGCTTGAGGTTTGCCGGCAAACGGAAGGCCTGTTTCTGCGGAAGCAGCACATAGTCCGCAAAACCGCCATCGCGATGGATGCCGATGGCGTTGAGATTGCGGCACAGATTGACCCGGCCGGCATGGCAATGGCCGCACCGCCCGCAGGCGATATTGGGGTCGCCGGTGACGCGGTCGCCAACCGAAAAGCCGGAGACGCCGGATCCGACGGCTTCGATGATGCCCGAGAATTCATGCCCCGGCGTAACCGGAGGCCGGCAGGGAAACTCGCCATGGAACAGATGCCGGTCGGTGCCGCAGACGCCGCAGGCCTCGATCCGCACCAGGAGATCTTCCGGCCCGGGGGCGGGCTTAGGGACGTCGCGCAGCGCGATGCTGCCTACCGCTTCGAGCCGGACGGCTTTCATGGCTGCGCCTCCATCAGTTGAAGTTCGGTGGTTGCGAAAGATCCGGCGCCGGCGCTGCCGGCTTGGCCGGCGGCGTGTCGCCGAAGCTGGGCGGCTGTGACAGGTCGGGCGTGCCGGGCGTGGCCGGGGCGGCGGCGCCGTTGTCGGCTGGTGCGCCGAGCGGCGAAAGGCCTGGCACTTCCGGCACCTTGTAGTCGATCGTGCCGGGATCGACGGTGGTGCCTTTGTAGCGCATGACCATTTGCGGGAAGGCGATGGTCAGGCCGATCATCACCACCTGGATGCAGACGAACGGCACCGCGCCCCAATAGATCTGGCCGGTGGTGACCGGCGCGATCTGCTTGCCGGTAAGCCGGTCGAGATAGGGCACCCGGGCGGCCACCGAACGCAGGTAGAACAGCGCGAAACCGAAGGGCGGATGCATGAACGAGGTCTGCATGTTGACGCCGAGCAGCACGCCGAACCAGATCAGGTCGATTCCGAGCTTGTCGGCCGCGGGCGCCAGCAGCGGCACGATGATGAAGGCGAGTTCGAAGAAGTCGAGGAAGAAGGCCAGGAAGAAGACGAGGATGTTGACGCCGATCAGGAAGCCGACTTCGCCGCCCGGCAGCGAGGTCAACAGGTGCTCGACCCAGATCTGGCCGTTGACGCCGTAGAAGGTGAGCGAGAACACGCGCGCGCCGATCAGAATGAACAGCACGAAGGACGACAGCCTTGTCGTGGAAGTCAGCGCCTGCTTGATCACGTCGAGTGACAGCCGGCCCTTGGCCGCGGCCATGGCCAGTGCGCCGACCGCGCCCATGGCGCCGCCTTCCGTCGGCGTGGCGATGCCGAGGAAGATGGTGCCCAGCACCAGGAAGATCAGCGCCAGCGGCGGGATCAGCACGATGACGACCTGCTGCGCCAGCCGCGACATCATGTTGATGTTGAGCCGCCGGTCGGCGATCGCGACGATGTAGATCAGGATCACTCCGACGCAGGCGCCGAGAATATCGGCATTGTCGCCATGGGCCGGCGCCAGGTAATGGTAGGCGGCATATGAGACCGCCACCGCTGCAGCCAGCGCGACCAGCAGCGACATCACGCCATGGCCGAGCGTACGCGCTTCGAGCGGCAGCGCCGGCACCATTTTGGGGCGAAAGATAGACATGATCAGGATGTAAAGCGCGTAAAGCCCGGTCAGGACGAGGCCCGGGATCAACGCGCCCGCATACATGTCGCCGACCGAGCGGCCGAGCTGGTCGGCGAGCACGATCAGCACCAGCGAGGGCGGGATGATCTGGGCAAGCGTGCCCGACGCGGCGATGACGCCGGATGCGAGCCGCCGGTCGTAGCCGTAGCGCAGCATGATCGGCAGCGAGATCAGGCCCATGGCGATGACGGACGCCGCCACCACGCCGGTTGTTGCCGCCAGAAGCGCGCCGACGAAAATCACCGCATAGGCAAGGCCGCCGCGGATCGGCCCGAACAACTGGCCGATCGTGTCGAGCAGGTCCTCGGCCATGCCCGATCGCTCGAGCACGATGCCCATGAAGGTAAAGAAGGGAATGGCCAGCAGCGTGTCGTTCGACATCACCCGGCTGCCGTAGAAATTGTCCGGCAATGCGTAGAGCAACGGCCAGGCGAGATTGATCACGCCGCCCGAATAGGGCGTCAAAAGCACGCCGATGACGAAAAAAAGCAGCCCGTTGGCGGCAAGCGAGAAGGCGACGGGATAGCCGATCAGCATGAACAGGATCAGCGATGCGAACATGATGGGCGCCATGTTCAGGGCGATGAACTCCATCACGAACGCACCTCCTCGGCCAGTGCCTTGGCTTCGAGTTCGGCTTGCTCATGCGCTGAGATGAATGGATTGGGATCGTCCATCACGCCGCGCATGATGGCGATCTTCTTGATGATCTCGGAAATGCCCTGCAGCGCCAGCAGGAAGAAGCCGACCAGCAGGATGGCCTTCGCCGGCCAGACGATCAGCCCGCCGGCATTGGTCGACATCTCGCCGCTGTGGAACGACAGGCTGACATAGGGCACGAAGTAGAACACCATCAGCGTCACGAACGGCATCAGGAACAGGAGGTGGCCGAGCAGGTCGATCCAGTGCTGCATGCGGCGCGGAAACAGGCCGTAGACGATGTCGATGCGGATATGCTCGTTCTGCTTCAGCGTGTAGGCGGCAGCCAGCATGAAGGCGGCGCCGAACAGGTACCATTGCAGCTCCAGCCACGCGTTCGAGGATATGTCGAAGACCTTGCGGATGATGGCATTGCCGGCGCTGACCAGGATCGCGACCAGGATCAGCCAGGATACCGATTTCCCGATGAATTCGTTGACGCGGTCGATGCCCCGCGACAGAGCGAGCGGCCCTTGCATGCAGTCCTCCCTTTTGTCGCTGGCGCGCCGGCTCTCCCCTTCCATGCCGTCACGCCGCGTGGCCCAACGGTATGCCGCGCGTGGCCGGACGGGTCAACAAGGATGGAAGCAGGCAAACGGCATGGGTTGAAGCATGGGGCCGGACAGCCGCGTTTCGCCCCGGCGTCATGCAACCAAAGTCTGATGCGGTCAGGCGATCTTGCTCTGGTCGCGGCCGGCGCCGATCAGGATCAGCATCGCCACCAGGAACAGATACATCCACGCATCGCGCCATTCGATCGGGAAGTATCCGGCCCATAATGATTCGGCCATGCCGAAGGCGGCCGCCCCAAGTGCGGCCCTGGGCGGCGACAGATAGCCGCCCACCGAGGTCACGAACAGGATCTTCAGCCCATAGACGAGGCCGGAACCGAAGCTGACATTGCCGTAGTAGAGGCTGGCCATGACACCGGCCAGCGCGGCGCAGAAGCCGGCGAACAGCACCGCATGCCGGAACACGCGCCGGACATCGACGCCGCACAGGGCGGCCGCCCTGGGGTCGTCGCAGACGGCGCGCCAGGCCCGGCCGAAGCTCGAACGGGCGAACCCCCAGCTGGCAAGGGCAACCGCCGCCAGGACGAATGCACAGTCGAGCACCTGGATCAGTGTCAGCGTCGCCTTGAAGCCGGAGCCTTGCGCGAAGACGATTGGCTCGGCCAGCATCGGCGGCAGCCACAGATCATGCGTGTCGGCCGCGATACGGCTCGCCTCCGACAGGACAATCAGGATGCCGAGCGTCGTCACCACGATGGCATTGGGCGTGCGGTCGGCCAGCGGCTCGAAGACGCTGCGCGACAGGACATGGCTGAGCAGCGTGGCATAGAGAAATGCCGCCACGACGCCGAGCAGCACGGAGGCCAGCACCGTCAGCCACAGAACCTGATAACCGAAGGCGACGGTCAGGATCATCGTCTGGCCGCAAAAGGCGAACAGCGCGCCATAGGCAAGGTTGGTGCGGTGCAGGATGCCATTGGTCAGCACATAGCCGAAGGCGAGCAGCGCGTAGAGCGCGCCCGAATGCAGCCCGTTCAGCACCTGCTGGAAGAAATAGAGCATGCAAGATCCCCGGAGCGTACCGCCCGAATACCCGGCGGTTCGGGATAACGGCACGCTCAAGACGCCGGCAAGCATACCATGCGCGGCGATGAGGTTTGCATCGTCGAATCTAACTTGTCAAATGCGATTTATCGGTTAGATTTCGGGAATGACGGTTGCCTGGACACCACACCGCTTCACCGGCGGTCTGCTCGCACTCGACACGGCAAACACCGTCGTGCTGCGTGGCGATCCGCAACGCACCTTCGACCGTTTTGAGGATCCGGCTGAAATCGCCCGCTTCGCCGAGGCGGCCACCGGCTTTCGTGCCGCCGAGCTCGGCGACAGGCGGCTGGCCGTTTCCTCACCGGCCGCCATCGCCCCCGTCGTGCTGTCGATCCGCGAGGCGACCGACCGGCTGTTTCGCGGCGCGGTGTCGAATGGAGCGGTTTCCACGGCGGATCTGCCGGGTTTTCTACGCGCCTGCGCCGAAGGCCTGGCCGGCAGCCGGACCGAGGTCGGCGGGCCGGGAAAGCCGTTCGGCGATCCCGCGACGCCGATCGCCTTCGAGGCGGCGCTGGCTGTCTCTGCGCTTTCGCTGCTGCGCGAGGACACGGTCGCGCGGCTCAGGATCTGTCCCAACTGCACCTGGCTGTTCGTCGACAGAAGCCGCAATTCCAGCCGCCTTTGGTGCGACATGGCGGTGTGCGGCAACAGGCAGAAGGCCAGCCGTCACTATCGCCGCCGCATGGCGGCCCATGAGGTCAAGAATGCCTAGAGCAATTCCAGGAAAAGTGTGCAGCGGTTTTCCGTCAGGAATTGCGCAGAAACAAAGATTTGGAGGTCTTCAACGTTTGGCCGCGGCCGTTGCCGTGCTCCTCGCCGCCACGGCGCTCGGCGCCTGTCGCGACACCGGCGGCGAAGGCAAGCTGTTCGAGGTTTCGGGCAAGATATTCATCTTCAACTATCGCCTCGCCAGGGCGACCTATGTCGTGACGCTGCGCCCATTGCAGCCGATGGGCGAGGGCCAGGTGGTCGTTGCCAGTTTCCAGAACCCCGCCGGGGGCGACCCGATCGTGGTCGAGCAGAAAGTCTGGCCGAAGCTCGACAAGGTGAGCCTGGAGAGCCCGGCGCTGACCTGCATCGTCAAGAACAAACCTTATGCGATCGCCATCAGCGTCAAGGACGCCAACGGTGCGGTGCTGCAGAAGATCGACACCACGCTGATGTCGACGGAGGATCAGTCGATCCTGCCCGACCGACCCTTGGTCGTCGACCAGCTCTACACGGCCAATCCCGACCTTGCCGGCCACCCCGACGGCAAGCTGCCGGGCGAGCCGAAGCCGGATTGTTCGAAAGCCGGCTGACCCGGACGTCGATTCCACTGGAATTTTAGTGCGCCGTCACACTGTCGGCGCGCCCTTTCATGCGTGATCCAGTACCCGCGTGAACCGTTTGTTGCGCGTTGACTGGTCCCTTCGATTTTGTTTGACCTGCCTTGCAAGGGGAGAAAGGATGCGCCATCCGATCCCGACGTTGGCTGCCGTTCCGCGCCGCCTTCGCAGAGGAAATGCCTGATGACGCTGCATGATGTCGCGCTCGACGACAAGTTCGATCTTGGAAAGGAGCGCATCTTCCTGTCCGGCGCGCAGGCCGTCATCCGCATGCTTCTGATGCAGCGCGAGCGTGATCGCCGCGCCGGCCTGAACACCGCCGGCTTCGTTTCGGGCTATCGCGGCTCGCCGCTCGGCGGCCTCGACATGCAGCTTTGGAAGGCCAAGAAGCAGCTCGCCCAGGCCGACATCGTCTTTCAGCCCGGCCTCAACGAGGAACTTGCCGCCACCGCCTGCTGGGG
>NZ_JAFKIC010000226.1 GCF_017306585.1 Mesorhizobium sp.
CGCGCCGATCCACTTTCTCCCACAGGGGGAGAAGGGGAAGATGCGCATCACCCCAAAAAGGGCTTCGCTTTCATCGTCGCCGGCACCGGCACGCCGAGCCGGCTCAGAATGGTCGGCGCCAGCTGCAACTGGTCGAGCAGCACATCGCCCTCGGGTCCCTTGCCGGAACCGAAATAATACAGCGCGAAGTCCTGCATCTCGTCGTCATGGCCGCCATGGTGGCCACGGTCGGTCTGGCCGTGGTCGGCGGTGACCATCACCTCGTAGCCGGCGTCGATCCAGCCCGGCAGGAAACCCGCCAGCATGCCGTCCATGGCATAGCAGGCATGATCCATCTCGTGGCAGTCGTGGCCGAAGCGATGGCCCATCGAATCCAGCGTGCAGGTGTGCAGGATCCCGTAGTCGATGCCGTGGCGCTTCGTCAGCATGGTCAGGGTCGCGAACAGGTCGACGTCGCTCGGCGTCATCTGGTTGCGGGCATTGTAGCCGGTCATGGTGTGGAAGCGGCCGTGGGTGATCGGCCCGCCTGGCTCGTCATATTCCATGTCCTCGACCAGGTCGAAAGGATAGGAGCGGAAGAATTCCGACCAGTAGGAATGCGTCACCGCTCCGGTCTTGCCGCCGGCCTTGCTCACTTCGGAGAAGATGTCGGGCTGTTTGACCCGGAAGCGGTTCTCGTTGGAGAGGATGCCATGCACCTGTGGCGACACGCCGGTGTGGATCGAGGCATAACAGCAGGCCGAGGTCGAGGGCAGCACCGAGCGCATCTTCCACACTTGGGCCTCGCCTGACTGCACCCAGCCTTCGAGATTGCCCATCAGCCGTCGCCAGTTCCGGTAGGGCACGCCGTCGAGGATGATTAGCAGAAGCTTGGTGTCGAGCGCCATGGGCGGCTCCATCAGGTTTGGCAGTTGAAACGGGAACGCCGCGTGCGGTTTCCGGCGCGCGGCGTTCTTACACGTGAATCAGGCGGGCAGGGCCCGACTAAGCGTTGAGCCAGCACTCGGCGAGTGCGTAGCCGTCCATCATTTCGCCGATCGGGCTCTTGGCGAAGCCGCTGATCTTGTTGGTGGCGGCGGCATCGATGAACTGGTTGAAGAACGGCACGATCAGGCCGCCCTCGTCGCGCATCAGCACCGCCATGTCGTGGTAGATCGCCTTGCGCTTGGCCTGGTCGAGTTCGCCGCGCGCGGCGAACAGCATCTTGTCGAACTCCGGCCGCTTGAAGCGCGTGTCGTTCCAGTCGGCGGTCGAAACGTAGCCGGTGGAATACATCTGGTCCTGCGTCGCGCGCCCGCCCCAGTAGGAGAGCGAGAAGGGCTGCTTGTTCCAGACTTCCGACCAGTAGCCGTCGCCGGGCTCGCGCTTGATCTCGATCTTGATGCCGGCCTTGGCGCAGGACTGCTGGTAGAGCTGGGCGGCATCGACGGCGCCGGGGAAGGCGACATCCGAGGTGCGCAGCAGGATCGAGCCGCTATGGCCCGACTTCTTGTAGAGAGCAGCCGCCTTTTCCGGGTCGAACTTGCGCTGTTCGATGTCGGTCGAGAACAGCGGATAGGCCTCGTTGATCGGGAAGTCGTTGCCCGCCGAGCCGTAGCCGCGCAGGATCTTTTCCAGCATCTCCTCGCGGTCCATGGCGAGCTTCAGCGCCATGCGAAGGTCGTTGTTGTCGAAGGGCGCGGTGTCGCAGAACATGTTGAACGGATAGTAGCCCTTGCCCGAAACGTTCTCGATGCTGACGCCGGGGATGCGCTTGACCAGGTCGACCACCTTCGGCTCGACGCGGTTGATCATGTGCACCTGCCCGCCCTGAAGCGCCGCCAGCCGTGCCGTCGCATCGTTGATGACGACGATCTCGACCTGGTCGGCATGCCCCATTTTGTCGCCTTGCCAGTAATTGGCGAAGCGCTCGCCGCCATGGCGCACGCCCGGCTGGTTGACGGTGACCTTGTAGGGGCCGGCGCTGATGCCGGCATTGGGATTGTCCTTGCCGCCATTCGGCTGGATGACGAGATGGTAGTCGGCCATCAGATAGGGGAAATCGGCATCGGCATCGCCCAGCGTGACGATCACTTCCTTGCCGCTCGCCTTCACGCCCTTGATGTTCTTCAGGATGCCGAGCGCGCCGGACTTGGATTTTTCGTCGGCGTGGCGCTCGATGGTGGCGGCGATATCTTCGGCGACAACGGTCTTGCCATTGTGGAACTCGATGCCGTCGCGCACCTTGATCGTCCAGGTCTTGGCGTCCTTGGAGGCGCCGATCTCCTCGGCGATCAGGTTCGTCAGGCTGTTGTCCGGCATCAGCCGCACGAGATATTCGCCCCACTGCTTGCCGAAGCTGTAGGTGACCTGGCTGAGGTTCAGCGCGGGATCGAGGCTGTTGGTCGACTCGCCGCCCTGCAGACCGGCCTTGAGGACGCCGCCCTTGACCGGCGTCTGCGCGAAGGCTTTTCCGGCCAGCGTCGTTGCCAGCGCGGCGGACACGCCCAGTGCCGCGGTGCGGCCAAGGAAGTCGCGGCGCGAGATCCGGCCCTTGCCGGCGAGTTCAGCGAGATGGTCGAGTTCAGTCTTCATGTCCTACCCCTTGTTGAAAACAACGTCACACAGGCGGCGCCCGTCCGGAAGGACGTGTGGCGCTCCAGTGTTGCATGCGGATGACGGCAATCGCTCCAATGCAATTCCGGGCGGAAAACCGCTGCACGCTTTTCCCGGAATGGCCCTAATTCCCCGCACTGGCCATGCGCCGGCCCTTGATCGCCTTCTCCAGCCAGCCGATCTCCATCTCGGGAACCGACGACAGCAGCAGGTCCGTATAGGCATCGAAGGGCGGCGTGAGCACCTTGCTCTTCGAGCCGTAGCGGACCACTTCGCCGCGATACATCACCGCGATCGAATCGGCGATCGACTTCACCGTCGCGAGGTCGTGGGTGATGAAGAGATAAGCGACCTTCTCGTGCTCCTGCAGGTTCAAGAGCAGCTTGAGGATGCCGTTGGCCACCAGCGGATCGAGAGCCGATGTCACCTCATCGCAGATGATCAGCTTGGGCTTGGCGGCGAGCGAGCGGGCGATGCACACGCGCTGCTTCTGGCCGCCCGAAAGCTCGGCCGGGTAGCGGTCGACAAAGCCCTTGCCCATTTCGATTTCGTCAAGCAGTTCCGCCACGCGTTTGTCGCGCTCACGTCCCTTCATGCCGAAATAGAATTCGAGCGGCCGGCCGATGATGGTGCCGACGGTCTGGCGCGGATTCATCGCCACGTCGGCCATCTGATAGATCATCTGCAACTGGCGCAGATCCTCCTTCGGCCGGTCGGCAAGCCGGTTGGCCAGCGGTCGCCCGTCGAAAGTGACGCTGCCCTGTTCGGGCGGAAGCAACCCGGTGATGGCGCGCGCCAGCGTCGATTTCCCCGAACCGGACTCGCCGACCACCGCCAGCGTCTGGCCCGGATAGATATCGACCGAGACGTTCTTCAGCACCTTGACCTGGCCGCCGCCATAGGCGGCGGTGACGTTCTTCACCGACAGGAACGGCGTGGCCGCCGGCTTCTGTTCGGCATGCTCGATCTCATGCACCGACACCAGCGCGTTGGTGTATTCCTGGCGCGGCTCCTTGATGATCTGGCGGGTGCCGCCCCACTCGACCAGCCGGCCGTGGCGCAGCACCATGATCTCGTCGGAAACCTGGGCGACCACGGCAAGGTCGTGGGTGATGTAGAGCGCGGCGACATGGGTGTCTCGGATGGCGTCCTTGATCGCCGACAGCACGTCGATCTGTGTCGTCACGTCGAGCGCGGTGGTGGGTTCGTCGAAGACGATCAGGTCCGGTTCCGAACACAGCGCCATCGCCGTCATCACACGCTGCAGCTGGCCGCCCGAGACCTGATGCGGAAAACGCTCGCCGATCGTTTCGGGGTTGGGCAGGCTGAGCTTCTTGAACAGCGCGACGGCCCGCTTCTCGGCCTCCGCGCGCGTCGCCCTGCCGTGCAGCAGCGTGGCTTCCACGACCTGGTCCATCAGCCGATGGGCCGGATTGAAGGCTGCCGCGGCCGACTGCGCTACATAGCAGACCTCGCGGCCCCGCAATTTGCGGAAACCTTCCTTGCCACCCTTCAGGATGTCGCGTCCGTTGAGGATGACCTCGCCGCCGGTGATGCGCACGCCGCCACGGCCATAGCCCATGGACGACAGGCCGATGGTCGACTTGCCGGCGCCGGATTCTCCGATCAGGCCGAGCACCTTGCCCTTTTCCAGCGTCAGCGACACGTCATGGACGAGCGTGATTGTCTTCGGCGGCTCGCCGGGCGGATAGACCGTCGCCTCGATGCGCAGATTCCGGATGTCGAGGAGAGGGGTGGACTTCGCCTTGACGTCAGCCATCAGCCGCGCCCTCCCTTCAGGCTTGTCGTGCGGTTGAGCACCCAGTCGGCGACGAGATTGACCGAGATCGCCAGCGCCGCGATCGCCCCTGCCGGGATCAGCGCCGCGGCGATGCCGAAGACAATGCCGTCCTTGTTTTCCTTGACCATGCCGCCCCAGTCGGCATCCGGCGGTTGCACGCCGAGGCCGAGGAAGGAGAGCGTCGACAAAAACAGCACTGCATAGATGAAGCGCAGCCCGAGTTCCGAAACCAGCGGCGACAGCGCGTTGGGCAGGATCTCGCGGAAGATGATCCAGGCGCTGCCTTCGCCGCGCAACTTGGCGGCTTCGACATAATCCATGACGTTGATGTCGACCGCGACGGCGCGCGCCAGGCGGTAGACGCGCGTCGAATCGAGAATGCCCATCACCAGGATCAGCGTCACCAGATTGGTAGGCAGCACCGACAGAACGACCAGACCCATGATAAGCGTCGGGATCGACATCAGGAGGTCGACGAGACGCGACAGAATGGTGTCGAACCAGCCGCCGAACACCGCCGCCGAAAAGCCCAGAATGGCGCCGAGCGAGAAGGACAGCGCGGTGGCGAGCACGGCGATGAACAGCGTGATGCGGGCGCCGAAAATCATGCGCGACAGCAGATCGCGGCCGAGATTGTCGGTGCCCAGCCAATGCGCCGCCGACATCGGTTCCCAGACGTCACCGACGATCTCGGCATTGTCGTGGGGCGAAATCCACGGCGCAAAGAGCGCCGCCAGCACGAACAGGGCGGTCAGCACCAGGCCGATCAGTGCGGGAATAGGGATGCGTTTGATATCGAGCATATCAGCCCCCTATTTCGGATGTCTGAGACGCGGATTGGCGACGATTGCCGCTATGTCCGCGATGATGTTGAGGCTGATGTAGACTGCGGCGAAGATCAGGCCGACCGCCTGCACGACGGGGACGTCGCGCTTGGTGACATGATCGACCAGATATTGCCCCATGCCGGGATAGACGAAGATCACCTCCACCACGACGACGCCGACGATGAGATAGGCAAGGTTGAGCATCACGACGTTGATGATCGGCGCGATCGCGTTCGGGAAGGCATGCTTGCGGATGACCGCAAAAGCCGAAAGCCCCTTGAGTTCGGCCGTCTCGACATAGGCCGACTGCATGACGTTGAGGATCGCGGCGCGCGTCATGCGCATCATGTGAGCGAGCACGACCAGCGTCAGCGCTGTCGCCGGCAAGGCGATCGCCTGCATGCGTTCACCGAAAGGCATGCCGTCATAGACGGTCGAGATGGCGGGGAAGATCTGCCATTTCACGGCGAAGAAATAGACCAGGAGATAACCGATGAAGAATTCAGGAAAGGAGGTCGACGCCAGCGCCAGTCCGGAGATCAGCTTGTCGACCCAACCATTGCGGTAGCGCACCGCGATGAGGCCGAGGATGATGGCCAGCGGCACCGCCACGATCGCCGCCCAGAAGGCCAGGAACAGCGTGTTCCAGAGCCGGCCCTTGATCGAGGTGGCGATATCCTGGCCGCTGGACATGGCCGTACCGAGGTCGCCGGTCAGGACGCCGCCGAGCCAGTGGAAATACCTGAGATAGGCCGGCTCGTTGAGCCCCAGCTGCTCGCGCAGGTTGGCGAGCGACTCCGGTGTCGCCGACTGTCCCAGAATGGCTTGCGCGACGTCGCCGGGCAGGATCTGCGTGCCGGCGAAGATCAGGACCGATATGGCCAACAAAAGGAGGATGCCCAGCGCAATGCGCTGGGCAATTAGTCTCAGGATGGGTGAAGACATCTCTGCAAAGCCGGACTCAGGCCTGCAGCCAGCACTTCGCCAGGGCGTAGCCGTTCATCAACTCCTGGTGCGGATCGTCCACCCAGCCGTCCACCTTGGCGCCGGTGGCGTCGATGAACTGGTTGAACATCGGCAGAATCAGGCCGCCTTCGTCGCGCACCAGCACGGCCATGTCGTGGTACATCTGCTTGCGCTTGGTCTCGTCCAGTTCGGCGCGCGCCGCCAGCACCATCTTGTCGAAGTCCGGGCGCATGAAACGCGTGTCGTTCCAGTCGGCGGTCGACAGATAGGCGGTCGAGTACATCTGGTCCTGCGTCGAGCGGCCGCCCCAGTAGGAGGCGCAGAATGGCTGCTTGTTCCAGACCTCGTTCCAGTAGCCGTCGCCGGGCTCGCGCTTGAGCTCGATCTTGATGCCGGCCTTGGCCGCGCTCTGCTGGAAAAGCTGCGAGGCATCGACGGCGCCGGGGAAGGCGACGTCCGAGGTCCTGAGTAGCACCGTGCCGTCATGGCCTGACTTCTTGTAGTGGAACTTGGCCTTGTCGGGATCGTATTTGCGCTGCTCGATCTCGGTGAACAGCGGGTAGGACGCATTGATCGGGAAGTCGTTGCCGAGCGAGCCGTAGCCGCGCAGCACCTTGGTCAGCATCTCTTCGCGGTCGATCGCGAGCTTGAGCGCCATGCGCAGGTCGTTGTTGTCGAACGGCGCCGTGTTGCAATGCATGATGAACACATAGTGGCCGGGGCCGGCATGGTTGCGGATGGTGACGCCCGGCACGCGCTTGATCAGGTCGACGATCTTCGGCTCGACGCGGTTGATCATGTTGACCTGGCCGCCCTGCAGCGCCGCCGTGCGCGCGGTGGCGTCGTTGATGACGATCACCTCGATCTGGTCGGCATGGCCCATCTTGTCGCCCTGCCAATAGTTGGCGAAGCGCTCGCCGCCATGGCGCACGCCCGGTTCGTTGGTAACGACCTTGTAGGGGCCGGCGCCGATGCCGGCGTCGGGCTTGTCCTTGCCGCCATTGGGCTGGACGATCAGGTGATAGTCGCTGAGCAGGTAGGGAAGGTCGGCATTGGCCTCCTTCAGCGTCAGCACCACTTCCTTGCCGCTGGCCTTGATGGTCTCGATGCCCTTCATGTAGCCGAGCGCGCCGGATTTCGACTTCTCGTCCGAATGGCGTTCCAGCGTGGCGGCGACGTCGTCGGCAGTGACGGTCTTGCCGTTGTGGAACTCGACGCCGTCGCGGATCTTGAGCGTCCAGACCTTGGCGTCCTTGGACGAGCCGATCTCCTCGGCGATACGGTTCTCGAGCTTGCCCTCGGGCGACAGCTCGACGATCATTTCGCCCCAGCACTTGCCGAAGGCGAACGGCACCTGCGTCATCATCAGCGCCGGGTCGAGGCTGTTGGTCGATTCGCCGCCGACCAGGCCCGCCTTCAGCGTGCCGCCCTTGACCGGACCCGCCGCACGCGCCGCACTTGAAAGCAGCGAGTTGGCGAAGGGCGCGGCGATGCCGAGCGCTGCCGCCCGGCCCAGGAAATCACGACGGCTCAGTTTGCCGGACGCAACACGCCGGCTAAGGAATTCCAGTTCGTTTGACATTTGAGTTCCTCACTCTGTTGGTTCGACTCTGCGGTCGATTTTCTTGCTTGTTGTTAAGGGGAATAATGACCGCAAGGGAAAGCGGCAGGCAAGACCGAATGCGACATGCCGTGGCGTAAATGGCGCGTCGCATTTGGACCAATGAAATCCCTGCTCAAAGAAGTGCGCGCGGGACCTTTTCCTCGAAATCGCGCTCGAAGACGAGGGTTTCGCCCTCATAGGCCTCGATTCTGGCGCTGACGATGAAGTTTTGCGCGTCGGATCGCATCTCTGCCGACGTCTCGGTGCGTACCGACCATTCATTTCGCGACAGGGTCTGTGTCCAGTGCGTCTTGCCCGAGGCTGACAATGGGTTGTCAGGATGGATCGTCCAGGTCTCGCGCACGATGCTGCCGTTGACGAGCCCATGGTCGAGGTCGCGCACCTCGCCGAAATCGTCCGTTATCGAAAGCGTGACCATGCCGGTCTTCTCGTCGCGGTCGACATGGCGTTCCGAACTGGTGGGGCGAAGCGTCTCGGTCGCCCATGGCGTGGCGCCCTCCGGTTCCGCGAAGGTCGTCTCGTCGCCTGTCGCCAGCGGGCGCAGGGGCAGGTTGAGTGTCGCCGACGCGAGGTCGAGCCGGACCGGTTCCGGCGAGGGCCAGATGGCAGGCCAATATGCGGTGGAGACGGCGATACGCAGACGGTGGCCGGCCGGCACGCGGTAGGCGCACTGGTCGAGCACGACACGCGCCGACACGGTTTCATCAGGCACCAGCGCTTGCGGGAACTCATGCGATTGGCGATGCGTCAGGTTGAGAACGCCATAGGAGATCAATTCCGACGCGCCGTCCGGATGGACGTCGCACAACCGGACGGCGATGTTGGCCTGCGGCCGGTCCGAGGACACGCGCACCAGAAGTTCCGGCGCGCCGACAATGTCGATCGCTTCGCCGAGCGTCGGCTGGTCGAAACACACCGACAGCGCATCGTCCGGCCTCTGGTCGCCCGGCAGCTCGGGGCCGAAAGTGAAAGGAAAATACTCGCCGCCGGCCAGCCCGCAGGTCTGCGGCGACGCGACGATGGCGGGTGCTGCTCCCGCGGGGATCAGCTCGATCGTCTGCGTCCTGATGGCGGGCGACGGCCATTGTTTCGCCGCGACCCAGCGGCCGGGCCGCTCGGGGTGCCAGCGGGCGGGGCGAACGCTGTCCATGACGTAGGCGCGGTAGGCCGGGTCGACCTCGACGCCGGTCTCGGCACCTTTCAGCCAGTGGTCCCACCAGCGCAGCGCTTCCTGCAGGAAGCCGATGGCCGGCTGCGGTCCGGCATAATGCGGATATTTGTGGATCCAGGGACCGACGATGCCCTTCACCGGCGCCTTGATGTTGGTGACGAGGTTGGAGATCGTGTTGCGGTAGCCGTCGTGCCAGCCGCCGATGGACAGCACGGCAGCCTTGACCGCGGAAAAATCCTCGCAGATCGAGCCGCGTTTCCAGTAGGCGTCGCGGTGCTGGTGTTTCAGCCAGAGTGGCAGGAGGAACGACTGGTTCTCCAGCCTGGTCAGCCACAGGTCACGCCATCTGTTGTCGCCGGCGATCGCCGGATCCGGCGGCCGCGACGAATAGGACAGCATCGTCGAGGCCCAGCCGAAATTTTCGAGCAGCAGGCAGCCGCCCTTGTAGTGGATGTCGTCGGCATAGCGGTCGACGGTCGAGCACAGGCTGATCACCGCCTTCAGGGCCGGCGGGCCCTTGGCCGCCACCTGCAGGCAGTTGAAGCCGCCCCAGGAAATGCCCATCATGCCGACATTGCCGTTGCACCACGGCTGGGCGGCTGCCCAGGCGATGACGTCGCAGGCATCCTGCAATTCCTGCTCGGAATATTCGTCGTCCATCAACCCTTCGGAATCGCCATTGCCGCGCATGTCGACGCGGATCGAAGCGTAGCCGTGGCCGGCGAAATAGGGGTGTGTCAGCTGATCGCGAAAAATGGTGCCGTCGCGCTTGCGGTAGGGCAGATGCTCGAGGATGGCAGGCACCGGATCGTCGCCCGCGTCCTGCGGCATCCAGACCCGCGCCGACAACCGGCAACCGTCAGGCATGACGATGCCCATGTCGGGAAATTCGACGACCTTGCGGGGAAATTCGGTGATGGTTCTCATAGCGCCATAACGCCCGGTGCCGAGGCGACTTTCAATCGCCATTCGCGACTGGAGCAGCGAAATATGCGACTTGGGCCGCTAGCCGGTCTCCCGCCTCGGAACGCTCAGTTCAGCGGAATATCGTTTTCACCCTTGCTCGCCTGGTAGGCGCTCGACAGGTCGTCGTAGCGCGCCGCGATCTTGCCGATCCGCGTCTCCAGCCGGTTTCGCTCGGCCTCCGGCAACGCCCGCACCAACCGGCGTATGGAAAAGCTCTTCCAGTAGGCATTCTCGGCATTGTAGCCGCCGGGATCGAGGGTGAAGACTTCTTTCAGGATCTTCAGATCGTGCGGGATGGCGAAACTGTCGCGCGAATCCTCGTGGCTGAAGAGGTAGTAGAAATTGTCGAAGCCGGTCCAGGTTATCGCCGACAGGCAGAGCGAGCACGGCTCATGCGTGGCGATGAACAGCGCGTCCTTGGTGTCGACGCGCTCGGCTTTCGGCATTTCGTAAAAACGCTTCAGGCAATGCACCTCGCCATGCCAGAGCGGGTTTTCGATCTCGTTGTTGGTCTCGGCCAGCACCAGCGACCGGTCTTCCTTACGCAGGATCGCCGCGCCGAACAGCTTGTTGCCGTGGGCAACGCCTTCCGCCGTCTTCGGCACGATGTCGTGCTCGATGACGTCGAGCAGCCGGTCGATCAGCGAAATGTCGGTCATGTCGGGAATCCGGGAAATTCAGGGGAGATGGATCTCGTAGGCGTGCGAGAAATGGAATTCCTCGAGATTGGAGCCATCGCCGCCGCGGTCGACGATCAGGAAATCCTGGGGCTCGCCGAGCGGCGTCAGCACGCCGTGCCAGAGATTGCGCGAATAATTGATGCCTTGTCCCGGCGCGGTGATGAAGGCGTGCGGCTCGCCCGGCCCTTCCTTGCCGTCATGGCAGACGACAACCAGGAACGGACGCGGCGACAGCGGGATGAAGGCCTGGCTGCCGAAGGGATGGCGCTCGACCATCGTTAGTTTCAGCGGCAATTCGTAAGGCGTGCCGCGCACCATGGAGATCAGCACGCGGGCGTTCGGCCCCGCCGCCTCGGCGGTCGCCAGGTCATGATAGCGCTCGGCCCTGCCGCCATTGATCGGGTAATGGTTGTCGCCGCCCATGTCGATGACATCGCCAAAGGCGGCGAAGGCCTCACGGGTCAGCGGCCGTGCGACGATGCGGGTCACCGCGCGCGGCCGCCGATATCAGCCCCGCCCAGCTTGGCGTGCCGGTTGACGTCCTTGTAGAGCAGATAGCGGAACTTGCCCGGGCCGCCGGCATAGCAGGCCTGCGGGCAGAAGGCGCGCAGCCACATGAAGTCGCCGGCCTCGACCTCGACCCAGTCCTGGTTCAGCCGATAGACCGCCTTGCCCTCCAGCACGTAGAGCCCGTGCTCCATGACATGCGTTTCGGCGAAGGGAATGACCGCGCCCGGTTCCAGCGTGACGATGGTGACATGCATGTCGTGGCGCATGTCGGCGGGATCGACGAAGCGGGTCGTCGCCCAGCGGCCTTCTGTCCCGGGCATCGGGCTGGGCGCGACCTGCTGGTCGCTCGAGAAGAAGGCTTCCGGCGCATCGAGGCCTTCGACGGCCTCATAGGCCTTGCGGATCCAGTGGAAGCGGACGGCCGCACCGCTCCGGTTGCGCACCGTCCAGCCGCTCGCCGGCGGCAGGAAGGCAAAGCCGCCGGGCGCCAGCACATGCTTCTTGCCGGCAAGCGACACGGTGAGCTCGCCCTCGACCACGAACAGCACGCCCTCGGCCCTGGCATCGGGTTCGGGCCGGTCGCTGCCACCGCCGGGCAGGACTTCGACGATGTACTGTGAAAACGTCTCGGCAAAGCCCGACAGCGGCCTTGCGATGATCCAGGCCCTTGTGTCGTCCCAGAAAGGCAGCGGGCTGGTGACGATATCCTGCATCACGCCCTTGGGGATGACCGCATAGGCTTCGGTGAAGACGGCGCGTCCGGTCAGGAGCTCGTTCTGGCCGGGGTGGCCGCCATGCGGCGCATAATAGGTTCGCTCTAGCGTCTTGATCATATCCATTGGCCTTGATCCTATTGCGGGAGCATGTCTTTCAGCCGCAGCAGCGCGATGCGCTCGACCTGCTTGCAGGCTGTGTCGAATTCGGCGCCGCGGCTGTTGCCGATGCGGGTTTCGAATTCGGCGAGGATTTGCTCCTTTGTCTTGCCCTTCACCGCGATGATGAAGGGGAAACCGAAGGTGGTGACGTAGGCGGCGTTGAGCTTGGAAAACAGTTCGCGTTCCTTGTCGGTCAGCGCGTCGAGGCCTGCGGAGGCCTGTTCCCGGGTCGATTCGGCCGTCAGCCGCTTGGCCTTGGCCAGCTTGCCGGCGAGGTCGGGATGGGCGTTGAGCACGCCGAGCCGTTCAGTCTCGCTGGCGGCCCGGAAAATGCGGCACAGCGCATTGTGCAGGCCGCCCGCCGTGTCATGCGCCGGGCCGAGTTCCAGTTCGTAGGCGCGTTCGGCGATCCAGGGCGAATGCTCGAACACACCGCCGAAAGTGTGAACGAAGGTCTCGAATTCCATCTTCGAAGGGCGCAGTACCGCCGGCGCGTAGGGATGGTTTTCCTGCCAGTGACGGGCAATGTCGATGCGCCGCGCCAGCCAGACCTTGTCATGCGATTTGACATAGTCGACGAAGCGCTTCAGCGCCGCCACCCGCCCCGGCCGCCCGACGAGGCGGCAATGCAGGCCGATGTTCATCATGCGCGGCCGTCCCGCTTTGCCTTCGGCGTAGAGTGTGTCGAAACTGTCCTTCAGATAGGCGAAGAACTGGTCGCCCGAATTGAAGCCCTGCGGCGTTGCGAAACGCATGTCGTTGGCGTCGAGCGTGTAGGGAATGATGAGCTGCGTGCCGCCCTTGTGCTCGAACCAGTAGGGCAATTCGTCGTCATAGGTATCGGAAACGTAGTCGAAGCCGCCTTCCTCGGCGACGAGACGAACCGTGTTGACCGAGGTGCGGCCCGTATACCAGCCGGTCGGCCGCTGGCCGGTCACCTCGTAATGAAGCTTGATCGCCGCTTCGAGATCGCGGCGCTCGTCCTCGGCGCTGTGGTCGCGATAGTCGATCCATCGGAGCCCATGCGAGGCGATCTCCCAGCCGGCGTCCTGCATGGCCGTGACCTGGTCGGGCGATCGTGCCAGTGCCGTGGCGACGCCGTAGCAGGTGACAGGCACCTGCTCTTCGCTGAACAGCCGCAGCAGGCGCCAGAAGCCGGCCCGCGCGCCATATTCGTAGATCGATTCCATGTTCCAGTGGCGCTGGCCGACCCAGGGCGCGGCGCCGACGATTTCCGACAGGAAGGCCTCCGAGGCCTTGTCGCCATGGAGGACGCAGTTCTCGCCGCCCTCTTCGTAATTGACGACGAACTGCACCGCGACATGCGCGCCGCCAGGCCATTTCGGATCCGGCGGATTGGCTCCGTAGCCACGCATGTCTCTCTCGTAACGCATCGTCCCTCCACGCCCGGCATCACCGGAAGTATCGCCAGAATATCGAAAGGGCTGCTTGCGCATTCCCCTCAAAATTTTTGAAACTGTTTTTGTCGCGCTCCGCTCGACCGGGACTTATGCATCGCCTTTAATTGGCGCACAATTCATCACTAGTGTTCTGATGTACCTGGATGGGAGGCGGCCAATGGCAGAAACGTCGAAAGCCGGTGGCGGGCGTCTGACGACCCATGTCCTGGACACGGCAACCGGCATGCCGGCGGCTGGATTGTCGATCGCGCTCTATCGCCTCGACGGCCCGGCCCGGGCGCATCTGAAGAGCGTCGTCACCAATTCCGACGGCCGCTGCGACGCCCCGTTGCTGGCCGGCCAGGAGTTCCTCACCGGCGAATATGAACTGGTGTTCGCCGCCGGAGACTATCTGCGCGGCCAGGGCACGAAACTGCCCGAGCCGGCTTTCCTCGACAGCGTGCCGATCCGCTTCGGCATGGCGGAGGAGCGGCATTATCATGTTCCGCTCTTGATATCTCCCTACGGCTACTCGACCTATCGGGGGAGCTGAGACATGGCGAAGATCGACATCCGCAACGAAATCCGTTTCATCCTCAATGGCAGGGATGTCGCGCTGTCCTCCGTGGCACCGGACGCGACCTTGCTCGACTGGCTGCGGCTCGACCGTTCGCTGCGCGGCACCAAGGAAGGCTGCGCCGAGGGCGATTGCGGCGCCTGTACCGTGCTGGTCGGCAAGCTCTCGGCGGCTGGACTGGTCTATGAAAGCGTCAATGCCTGCATCCGCTTCCTCGGCTCGCTGGACGCCACCCATGTCGTGACGGTCGAGCATCTGCGCGGCGAGCCGGGCAAGCTGCATCCGGTGCAGCAGGCAATGGTCGATTTCCACGGCTCGCAATGCGGCTTTTGCACGCCGGGCTTCATCATGTCGCTCTACGGGCTGTGGATGAAGTCGCCGGATCCTTCCAATGCGGCCATCGAAAAGGCGCTGCAGGGCAATCTCTGCCGCTGCACCGGCTATGAGGCGATCATGCGTGCCGCGCACGCCATTTCCACCTATGGCAAAGCGGCGAAAGACCCGTTGGCCCTGGAGCGCCAGGACATTATGGAGCGGCTGCAAGCGCTGCATGACCGCGCCAGGGTCGAGATCGGCGCCGGCAAGAAGCGGCTGATCGTGCCGGCCGATGCCGACGATTTCGCCGCCGTCTTCGCGACCGAACCGACAGCGACGGTCGTCGCCGGTTCGACCGATGTCGGCTTGTGGGTGACCAAGCACATGCGCGACATCTCGCCGGTCATCTTCATCGGCAATCTCGACGGGCTTGGCGGCATCACCGAAGACAAGGGCGTGATATCGATCGGCGCCGGCGTCACCTATACCGAAGCCTTCTCGACGCTGTCGAAACGCATTCCCGCACTCGGTCCGCTGGTCGATCGCATCGGCGGCGAGCAGGTGCGCAACATGGGCACCATCGGCGGCAACATCGCCAACGGTTCGCCGATCGGCGACACGCCGCCGCCGCTGATTGCGCTCGGCGCGCGCCTCACGCTGCGCAAGGGCGATGAACGGCGCACGATTCCCTTGCAGGACTTCTTCATCGCCTACGGCAAGCAGGACCGTCAGCCCGGCGAGTTCGTCGAAGCCGTGCATGTGCCGGTGCCGGCAAAGGACACGAAATTCGCCGTCTACAAGGTCACCAAGCGTCGCGACGAGGACATCACCGCGACCCTTGGCGCTTTCTGCCTGACCCTGGCCGAGGATGGCTCTGTGGCCGACATCCGCATCGCCTATGGCGGCATGGCGGCGACGCCGAAGCGGGCCTCCGCCGTCGAGAAGGCGCTGGTCGGCAAGGTCTGGAACGAAGCGACGGTTGAAGCCGCCATGTCCGAATATGCCAGCGATTTCACGCCGCTCACCGATATGCGCGCGACAGCGGCCTACCGGGCCCTGGCGGCGAAAAACCTTTTGCTGCGCTTCTATGTGGAAACCACCGGCACCAAGGCGCCGTTCCAGGTTTCACGCAGCGAGGCGGCATGATGAACAAGCACACCACGCCTAACCTGAAGGCCGAGAAGATCGTTGGCGGCGTCGCTACCGACCAGCGGCATGATTCCGCCCACAAACATGTCAGCGGCAGCGCCGTCTATATCGACGACATGCCGGAACCGGCCGGCACGCTGCATGTCGGGCTCGGCCTGTCGAAGGTGGCGCACGGCACCCTGAAAAGCGTCGATCTCTCGGCGGTGCGCGCGGCGCCCGGCGTCGTCGACGTCCTGACCTATGCCGACGTGCCTGGCGAAAACGATGTCTCGCCCAGCAACATGCACGACGATCCGGTGCTGGCGGAAGGCAAGGTGCAGTTCTTCGGCCAGCCGATCTTCGCGGTGATCGCCGAGACGCGGGAGGCCGCCCGTCGCGCCGCGCGCTTTGCAAAGATCGAGTATGACGAGCTCCCGGCGCTGATCGGCATCTGGGACCTCGACCCGGTCAAGGACAAGCAGGTGACCACGCCGCTGACCTTGCGGCGCGGCGACGCGGCCGCGGCAATCGCCGCGGCGCCCCGCCGGGTCAAGGGGCGCATGAAGCTCGGCGGTCAGGATCATTTCTATCTCGAAGGCCAGGTTTCGCTCGCCGTGCCGGGCGAGGATGACGAAGTCATCGTCTATTGCTCCACCCAGGGACCGAGCGAGACCCAGCACCTGGTCGCCCACGCGCTGGGCGTCCCGAGCCATGCCGTGACCGTGGAAGTCCGCCGCATGGGCGGCGGCTTCGGCGGCAAGGAAACCCAGGCCAACCAGTGCGCGGCCATCGCCGCCATCGCGGCCAAGAGGCTGAAGCGGGCGGTCAAAATCCGGCTCGATCGCGACGAGGACATGACCGCCACTGGCAAGCGGCACGACTTCGCCATCGATTATGAAGTAGGCTTCGACGACGAGGGCAGAATCCTCGGCGTCGATTTCATGTTCGCGCTCAATGCCGGGTTCTCGGCCGACCTGTCCGGTCCGGTCGGCGACCGCGCGCTGTTTCATTGCGACAACGCCTATTTCTACCCGAACGTTCACGCCAAATCGGCGCCGCTCTATACCAACACGGTTTCCAACACCGCGTTCCGCGGCTTCGGCGGTCCGCAAGGCATGGTCGGGGCCGAGCGCGTCATCGACGAGGTCGCCTTCGCCGTCGGCAAGGACCCGCTCGAAATCCGCAAGCTGAATTTTTACGACCCGATGGAGGCGATCGGTCACCGCAACGTCACGCCCTATCACCAGAAGGTCGAGGACTGCATCATCCAGCGTGTCGTGGCGGAACTGGAAGAGAGCGCCGGCTACGCAAGGCGGCGGCGCGAGATCAGGGCCTTCAACGCCAACAGCCGCTTCATCAAGCGCGGCCTGGCGCTGACGCCGGTCAAGTTCGGCATCTCCTTCACCAAGACCGAATCCAACCAGGCCGGCGCGCTGGTGCATGTCTATGCCGACGGCTCGGTGCACATGAACCATGGCGGCACCGAAATGGGCCAGGGGCTGCATCTCAAGGTGGCGCAGGTCGTGGCGGAGGAATTCCAGATCGACCTCGACCGGGTCAAGATCACCGCCACCACGACCGCCAAGGTGCCCAACACTTCGCCGACGGCGGCGTCCTCCGGCGCCGATCTCAACGGCATGGCGGCGCAGAACGCCGCCCGCCAGATCCGCGAGCGGCTGACCGACTTCGCCGCCGAAAGATATCAGGTTCCCGTCGACCAGGTCGTGTTCCTGCCCAATCGGGTGCGCATCGGCAATCAGGAGGTCTCCTTCAACGATCTGGTCAAGCAGGCCTATATCGCGCGTGTCCAGCTTTCGGCGGCCGGCTTCTACAAGACGCCGAAAATCCATTGGGACCGCAGCAAGGGCCAGGGTCACGCCTTCTATTACTACGCCTATGGCGCGGCCTGCGCGGAAGTGTCGGTCGACACGCTGACCGGTGAATATGTCGTCGAGCGCGCCGACATCCTGCACGATTGCGGCCGGTCGCTGAACCGCGCCATCGACATCGGCCAGGTCGAGGGCGGCTTCATACAGGGCATGGGCTGGCTGACGACCGAGGAACTGTGGTGGGACGATAAGGGCCGGCTGCGCACCCATGCGCCGTCCACCTACAAGATCCCGCTGGCTTCGGACCGCCCGAAGATTTTCAACGTGGCGCTGACCGACTGGTCGCAGGCCTATGAGCCGACCATCCATCGCTCCAAGGCGGTCGGCGAGCCGCCGCTGCCGCATGGCATGTCGGTTCTGCACGCCTTGTCGGATGCGGTGGCCAGTGTCGCCGATCACAGGATCTGCCCCCGCCTCGATGCGCCGGCGACGCCGGAACGCGTGCTGATGGCGATCGAGCGGCTGAAGAAAGAGGTCAAGGGCGGCGCCTGAAAGCCGGCAAAGATGCAATCCGGGCTGGAAAAGCCTATATTCCCTGTTCGGGAACGTGAGAAATGAACTCGAAAGTGCAAAGCCTGAAAGCCTTTCTGAGCAGCGCCGGCCGGCTTGCCTTGGTCGAGGTGGCGGGCACCAAGGGCTCGACGCCGCGCGAGAAGGGCGCCTTCATGCTTGTCTCGCCGACGGCGATCTTCGGCACGATCGGCGGTGGCCAGCTCGAATATATGGCCATCGACAAGGCCAGGCAGATGCTTCCCTCTTCAAAAGGAAGGCGTGCCCGCATCGAGGTCGACGAGATCTGCGCCACGCTCGACATTCCGCTGGGGCCTGAAATCGGCCAATGCTGTGGCGGCCGCGTGGAGGTGCTTATCCGCATCGTCGACAAAGGGCTCGAGGCTGAAATGATCCAGGCCGCCGAAGCCGAGGAAGCGCACCTGCCGCATGTCTACATCTTTGGCGGCGGCCATGTCGGCCAGGCGCTGGCTTCGGCGGTTGCGCTGCTTCCTGTCCACGGCGTCGTCATCGAGACCCGCGCCGAAGCGCTGGAAGGCATGCCGGAAACCGTCGAAACACGGCTGACGCCGATGCCCGAAGCAGAGGTGAGAAAGGCGCCGCCAGGCACCGCCTTCGCCATCCTAACGCACGACCACGCGCTGGATTTCCTCATCGTCGCCGAAGCGCTGAAACGTGACGACGCGGCCTATGTCGGCATGATCGGCTCGAAGACCAAGAAAGCCACCTTCAGGAACTGGTTCCTGAAATCGGCTGATGGCACTGAAATGGAGTTTGCCCGCCTCGTCTCGCCGATCGGCGGCGACGCCGTCAAGGACAAGCGCCCGCCGGTCATAGCCGCGCTGGCCGCCGCCGAAATCATGACGGCTGTGGTGGTTCATAACGCGGCATCGGAGGCCGGTTACGAGGTCCAGCGCCATAAGGCCATAGCCCGCTGATCCCGCCGGATTGCAGCCTATCCTTTTCAATCGCATGACAGGCACGTTTGCTGTATCCCGGCATTGCAGCATGGGACCAAGACATATGGACGTTCTGAAGATCGCCGCGTTTTCGGATGACAACACCGGCGGCAATCCTGCCGGCGTTCTGATCGGCGATACCTTGCCCGAGGCCGACGAAATGCAGCGCATCGCGGCTGAAGTCGGGTTTTCGGAAACCGCCTTCGCCACGCGTGAAGGCGACAACTGGCGCGTGCGCTATTTCTCGCCGGAATCGGAGGTTCCCTTCTGCGGTCACGCCACCATCGCCCTTGGCGCGGCGCTGGTCCGGCAATTTGGCGATGGAACGTTCCCGCTCATCCTCAATCAGGCGAACATCACGGTCGAGGGGTTCCGCGATGGCGCGAACATCGCTGCCGCCTTGCAGTCTCCACCAACCCGCAGCAAGCCGGCCTCGCCGGAACTGGTTGCCGAGGCATTGGCATTGTTCGGTTACTCAGCCACCGATCTCGATCCGGCGATCGCGCCGGCGCTGATCCATGGCGGCGCGGACCATCTCGTTCTGGCGCTCAAGTCGCGTGAGGCGTTGTCCGCCATGCGCTACGACCTGAAGGCCGGGCAGGTCCTCATGCGTCGTGAAGGGCTGGTAACCATCCTGCTGGCCCATGCCGAAACGCCGCGCCTCTTCCATACGCGCAATCCCTTCGCTTCCGGCGGGGTCTATGAGGATCCTGCCACCGGCGCCTCGACGGCCGCCTTTGCCGGCTATCTCAGAGACCTCGGCTGGCCGCATGGCGGCGCGATCGATGTCGTCCAGGGCGAGGACATGGGCATGCGTTCGCGCCTGCAAGCCCAGATCGGTCCGGAAATCGGCGGCTCGATCAGGGTTTCCGGCACCGCCCGCATGATGGACGAGGCATAGAAGCGAATGGCCTCAGGCCGGCCGTTTCAAGCCCAGATGCTCGCGTAGCGTGGGGCCTTCATACTCCTTGCGGAACAGGCCACGACGTTGCAGTTCCGGCACGACCAACTTCGCGAAGGCGTCGAGTTCGCCGGGAAAATAGGACGGCATGACGTTGAAGCCGTCGGCGGCGCCGCCTTCGAAGCGCGCCTGCAATTCGTCCGCGACCTGCACTGCCGTCCCGACAATGCGCCAATGGCCGCGCGCGCCGGCGAAGTGGCGGGCTAGCTGGCGGATCGAAAGTCCGTCGCGCCGCGACTGCTCGACGACCAGCGCCTGCCGGCTTTTCATCCCCTCGCTCTCGGGCAATTCGGGCAGCGGCCCGTCGATCGGATAGCGCCATAGGTCGGAAATGCTGAGATAGCTGGACAGCAGCGCGACGCCGACATCGTCCGGGATCAGCGCCTGCAATTCCTCGAATTTCTCGCGCGCTTCCGTCTCGGTTTCCGCCACCACGGGCGCCACGCCGGGCATGATCTTGATGTCGTCGGGCTCGCGGCCATAGGCTGCCATGCGCCCCTTGAGATCGTCATAGAAGGCTTTTGCTTCCTCGAAAGTCTGTGCCGCCGTGAACACGACATCGGCGGTGCGGGCGGCGAGGTCGCGGCCGACATCCGACGCTCCCGCCTGCACCATGACAGGCGCGCCTTGCGGCGAACGCGGCAGGTCGAGCGGATCGCGCACCGAAAAGCTCTGGCCTTCATGTCCGGAGCCGGGATTGCCGCTCCACAGCTGGTTCACCACCTCGGCGAATTCGCGTGCCCGCTCATAGCGGTCGGCATGGGGCTTGAGGCCGGTCGCGCCGAAGTTGGCGGCCTCTATAGGGCTGGCCGAGGTGACGAGATTCCAGCCGGCGCGGCCGCCGCTCAGATGATCGAGCGACAGGAAGGTCCGCGCCAGCCCGTAGGGCTCGTTGTAGCTGGTGGAGGCGGTGGAAACGAGGCCGATGCGGCTGGTCTGCGCGGCGAGCGCCGAAAGCAGGCTGATCGGCTCGAAGCCAATCGAGCGCGACGTCTGGCTGGCGATACCGACATTGGCTTCGCGCAAGCCCGCGGCGTCCTCGCAGAAGATCATGTCGAACTTGGCCGCTTCCGCCATGCGCGCCAGCTGGATGTAATGATCGATATCGATGCCCGCGGTGACATGCGCCTTGGGATGGCGCCAGGCGGCGATGTGGTGGCCGGTCGCCCACAGGAAGGCGCCGAGCTTCATCTGGGCGGTCATTGGTCACCTCCGCCGGCAAGCCCGAGATGCGAGCGCAAGGTCGCGCCCCGATAGGCGTCTCGCAGCAGTCCGCGCCGTCTCAGATCCGGCAGAACGCGATCGGTGAAATCTCCGAGTACGGAAAGCTGTGCCGGCAGCCGGATGCTGAAGCCATCGCGGTTTTTCGAACGGAACTCTTCTTCCAGCCGGTCGGCCAATCCGCCCATGCCCTCGGCGGCGACCGACACGTCAGCCAGTATCTTAACCGCATCCGGTTCGCGACCGCAGTCCGAAACGCGGCGCTTGAGATTATCGCTGTATGCCTTTTCCTGCGCCTGCCGCTCGTCGAGCAGGATGACGTCGGCGG
>NZ_JAFKIC010000227.1 GCF_017306585.1 Mesorhizobium sp.
CCCTGCCCTTCCTGGTGCTCTACCGGGAAGTCGGTCTTCTCGACACGCGCCTCGGGCTGATCCTGCTCTACACGCTGATGGTGCTGCCGATCGTCATCTGGATCATGCGCGACCAGTTCAACTCGATTCCCGTCGAGCTCGAGGAAGCAGCCCTTGTCGACGGCCTGTCGATCTGGGGCGCCTTCTTCCGCATCGTCATGCCGATCGCGCTGCCGGGCATGGTCGCCGCCTTCATCTTGGCCATGGTGCTGTGCTGGAACGAGTACTTCTTCGCCGCCCTTCTGACTTCCACCGACGCCAAGACCATTCCGGTCATGGTGGCGAGCCAGACCGGTTCGCAAGGCATCAACTGGTGGTCGATGGCCGCGCTCGCGACGGCCGCGATCGCGCCGCTTGCCGTCATCGGCATCGCGCTGGAACGTTACCTCATCATGGGCATGACGGCGGGAGCGGTGAAGTGACAGCCCCGTACTGGTTCGCGCGCAACATCCGTGCCGGCTACAAGGGATACGACCGCTATGGCAAGGGTGTGATGCCTATCGCCTGGCAGGGCCGGGCGGTCATTGCCGGCTTCGTGCTGGCGATGCTGGTTGGCGGCCTGATCATGTTGTTGATGGGCCTTTACACCCGGTTCTTTGCCGTCAGCATCGCCCTTTTTGTCATCCTGGCGATCGCCGGCGCCGGCACCTTCATCTGGGCGGTGGCCACAAAAAGCGATCCGGACAAATCCATAGCCGACTACCGCGCGGAGCGTCTGAAGAACAAGGGTTAGCTCTTCAGGATCGCTCGCAGGTGGTCCATGATCATTTCGACGCCCTTTTGTCCCAATTGCGCCGATGCGTCCTTCGCGCTCGTCGTGTACCAGTTCCTATTGTCGGCATAGCGGGCAGCATCGACAGCCTCCGGACAGAGCGCCAGCATCAGCGACGTCTCGCCGATACCGGCATGATCGAAGGGATATCTGCCGTTCATGGCGGCAGGCATCAACGGATGCACCTGCACCCAGTTGAAGAAGTTCTCGCCCGCCGCGTGCCCCGTATAATAGTCGGCCATATCATTGGAACCCCACCAGCCCTCGCCGCGCTGCTTCTCCAGGAAGCGGAAGATCGCCTGGCGGCCGGCGGTCTTGAAGGCAAGATCGGTGGGCATACCGGCGGCGAAATTCTCGGTCTGATGGTGGATGATGGCGTGGATGTTGCGAAAGCCGATGCGCAACAGGCTGTAGAACAGCTCCTCGCCGAACGGCGCCAGCTGCGTGCCGCCGACCTGCACCGAGCCGCTGCCTTCCGGCGCGGCCACGGCGTAGCTTGCCGCGCCATAGTAGAAGGGCGGCAGGATGACCACGTCCCTCTCCTTCTCGAACAGCTCCAGCGTCTTGACGACGGCAAGCGTGTCCATGCCGACGGCCATGTGCTCGCCATGGTATTCGAGCACGCCGAGCGGCAGGGCGACCGGCCAGTTTTCGGCGATCGCCTTGCGTATCTGGTGCGGCAGCATCAGTTCATAGCGCATGATCTATTCCATGTTGGTGTGGCGGGCGCGCATGGCCTCGGACGACGCGCCGGTCAGGGATTTGAGCTTCAGCACCATCACCTCGAACAGCAGGAACAAGGCGCCCTCGAATACCGATCCCATCGGCAGGACGGATGTTTTCCGCACCCCCTGGTCGTCGGCCATGGTCTGAGCCGGGATGGCAAGCGTTGTGTCGGCCAGACCCGCTGCACTGCCGCCGGGCTGGGCCGTCAGCAACAGATTGGTCGCGCCTGCCTCTCGCGCGACCCGCATCAAGGTGAGCACCGTCGTCGTTTCCCCGGGGCCGGAACTGGCCAGGAAGACATCGCCCCGACCGAGCGGCGGCGTGGTCATGTCGCCGACCACCGAGACAGGCAGGCCCAGATGATAGAGCCGCATGGCGAAACCCTTCACCTGCAAGGCTTCCCGGCCGCAGCCATAGACGACGATCTGTCTGGCGCCGGCCAGTAGCCGGCAAGCCGTGTCGATGCCTGCGTCGTCGACACGCGCCAGCACGGCGCCAAGCTCCTCGATCGCGATCCTGAACATCTCCGGACTGGAGTTGGTCACGACCGCACCGCGGACCTGCAGGCAACCGGAGATGACTGGCAATTCCTGGTCACACCTTCCCCCGAACAACTTGTTTTTGTTCATGCTAGCAATGACGAAAATGCGTGTCCAACGCTCGCCGGCGCTTTTGCCGGGCCACGGCCGTGATAGTGTCATGTCAGACAAGACAATCCCGGGAAAATCGCAGAACATGAAGACACGGCATTTCGACCGCATCGGCAATGGCGGCATCACCTTTACGGAACTCGGCTTCGGCACCGCGCCGCTCGGCAATCTCTACCGCGCCGTGTCGGACGAGGACGCCAATGCCACGCTGGAGGCCGCCTGGGCGACCGGCTGCCGCTACTACGACACCGCGCCACTCTATGGGCTCGGCCTGTCGGAAACACGGCTCAACCCGTTCCTGCGCGGCAAGAAGCGCGACGACTACGTGCTGTCGAGCAAGGTCGGCCGCATCATGCGTGCCTGCCCGCCGAACGAGCGCACGGGCATCGGCAAGTTCTTCGACACGCCGTCGCGCAAGGAGGTCTACGATTACAGCTATGACGGCGTGATGCGTTCCTTCGAGGCCTCGCTGGAACGGCTAGGCGTCGACCGCATCGATATTCTGTTCGTGCACGATGTCGACATCTTCACCCATGGCAGCAAGGAGGCATCCGACCAGCGCATCGAGGAGTTCATGCGCTCGGGCTATTACGGCCTGCTGTCGTTGCGCGACCAAGGCGTCATCAAGGCCTTCGGCGGCGGCATCAATGAGTGGCAGGTTGCCAAGACATTGGCCGAGCGCGGCGATTTCGATCTGTTCCTGCTGGCCGGGCGAT
This sequence comes from Mesorhizobium sp., assembly GCF_017306585.1. GTDB lineage: Bacteria > Pseudomonadota > Alphaproteobacteria > Rhizobiales > Rhizobiaceae > Mesorhizobium. The sequence goes on from NZ_JAFKIC010000227.1 coordinate 2,904, forward strand.
ATACGCTGCTGGAACAGGAGGCGCTGACGTCCTTCCTGCCGCTCTGCCAGAAGCGCGGCATCGGCATCGTTCTCGGCGGACCCTACAATTCCGGCATCCTGGCAACGGGACCAAAGCCCGGCGCCTATTACAACTATTCCGAGGCGCCGAAGGAGATCTTGGAGCGGGTCGCGGGGATCGAGGCGGTGTGCAAGCGCCATGGCATCAGGCTGATCGAGGCGGCCCTGCAGTTTCCGCTGCTGCATCCCTCGGTCGTCTCGGTGATCCCCGGCGGCCAGCGACCGAACGAGGTCGAGAGCAACCGCTCGCTGCTCGAAGCGAAAGTGCCGGCGGCGCTGTGGGCCGACCTCAAGAAGGAAGGCCTGATGCGCGCTGACGCGCCGACGGCATAGCCGGGCGATCATTCGCAGCCGGAGGCACAAAAACGAAAAGCCGGGCGAGCCCGGCTTTTCCAGTATTTCAAAAAAGAAAAACGCGCTTAGTTGACGGCGTCCTTGAGGCCCTTGCCGGCCGAGAACTTCGGCACGGTGCGCGCCGGGATCTTCACTTCGGCGCCGGTCTGCGGGTTGCGGCCGGTGGAGGCAGCACGCTTCGACACGGAAAAATTGCCAAAGCCGACAAGCCGGACATCGCCGCCCTTCTTCAGTTCGCCGGTGATGACGGAAAACACCGCATCGACCGCCGACTGCGCGTCACCCTTCGAAATGCTCGCGGCGTCGGCGACAGCGGACACCAGTTCGTTCTTGTTCATAAAAATTCCCTTCCATGAGAACACCGGAACTTACGACTCATCCGGCAGGAAACGGACTTTAGAAAGAAGCGTTCCCGCAACCAAGTCGAAAAGCCCGGAAAAAGTGGAAAAAAGCCCGGAAATCCGGGGTTTTTCACATGAAAAAGCCGGACGCAAGGCCCGGCTCTTCATTTGTGCATTGCAACTTTAGCCGAAACTAATGCGCAAGCGACTTGCCGGCATCATCGGCACTGTCCGTGGCGGCCGGCGGATTGACGGGCTCGACCCACTCGATCGGCTCCGGCATACGCACCAGGGCGTGGCGCAACACCTCACCGACCCGCGAGACCGGGATGATTTCCATACCGTTCTTCACATTGTCCGGAATCTCCGCCAGATCCTTGGCGTTGTCTTCCGGGATCAGCACCTTCTTGATGCCGCCGCGCAAGGCGGCGAGCAGCTTTTCCTTGAGGCCGCCGATGGGCAGGATGCGGCCGCGAAGCGTTATCTCGCCGGTCATCGCCACATCGGCCCGCACCGGAATACCGGTCAGCACCGACACGATGGCTGTTGCCATGGCAGCACCCGCGGACGGACCGTCCTTGGGCGTGGCGCCTTCCGGCAAGTGGACGTGGATGTCACGCTTGTCGAATAGTGGCGGCTCGATGCCGAAATCGAGAGCGCGCGAACGGACATAGGAGGCCGCCGCCGAAATCGATTCCTTCATCACGTCGCGCAGGTTGCCGGTCACCGTCATGCGACCCTTGCCGGGCATCATGACGCCTTCGATCGTCAACAGCTCGCCGCCGACTTCCGTCCAGGCAAGACCGGTAACCACACCGACCTGATCGTCCGCCTCGACCTGACCGAAGCGGAAGCGCTGGACACCGAGGTAATCGGCGAGGTTCGCCGCCGTGATGCTCACCGACTTCTTCTTCGTCTTCAGGATCTCGGTCACCGCCTTGCGCCCGAGCTTCATCAGCTCGCGCTCCAGACTGCGCACGCCCGCTTCACGGGTGTAGGTCTGGATGACGGCGCGGATTGCGTCCTCGCTGACCGAAAACTCCTTCGGCTGCAAGGCATGGTCGCGCACCACCTTGGGCAGCAAATGCCGCTTGGCGATCTCGATCTTCTCGTCCTCGGTGTAGCCGGCGATACGGATGATCTCCATGCGGTCCATCAAGGGCGCAGGGATGTTCAGCGTATTGGCCGTCGTCACGAACATCACGCTCGACAGGTCGTACTCGACCTCGAGGTAATGGTCCATGAACGTCGCGTTCTGTTCGGGGTCGAGCACCTCGAGCAGCGCCGATGACGGGTCGCCACGGAAGTCCTGGCCCATCTTGTCGATCTCGTCGAGCAGGAAGAGCGGGTTGGACTTCTTGGCCTTCTTCATCGACTGGATGACCTTGCCGGGCATCGAGCCGATATAGGTCCGGCGGTGGCCGCGGATCTCGGCCTCGTCGCGCACGCCGCCGAGCGCCATGCGGATGAACTCACGACCGGTCGCCTTGGCGATCGACTTGCCGAGCGAGGTCTTGCCGACGCCGGGAGGGCCGACGAGGCACAGGATCGGCCCCTTCAGCTTCTTCTGGCGGCTCTGCACGGCCAGATACTCGACGATGCGGTCCTTGACCTTGTCGAGGCCGAAATGATCGGTGTCGAGCACGTTCTGGGCATAAGCCAGATCCTGCTTGACCTTGGAGTTCCTGCCCCACGGGATCGACAGCAGCCAGTCGAGATAATTGCGCACGACGGTCGATTCAGCCGACATGGGCGACATCGTCCTCAGCTTCTTCAATTCGGCTTCCGCCTTTTCGCGGGCCTCCTTGGAGAGCTTGGTCTTCTTGATGCGCGCCTCGATCTCGGCCGCCTCGTCGCGGCCGTCCTCGCCTTCGCCGAGCTCCTTCTGGATCGCCTTCATCTGCTCGTTGAGGTAGTACTCGCGCTGCGTCTTCTCCATCTGGCGCTTGACGCGCGAGCGGATGCGCTTCTCCACCTGCAGGACGGAGATTTCGGCTTCCATGAAGCCCATCGCCTTTTCCAGCCGCTCCTTGACAGAGAGCGTGGCCAGCATTTCCTGCTTTTCGGGGATCTTGATGGCGAGGTGCGAGGCAACCGTGTCGGCGAGCTTGGAATAGTCGTCGATCTGGCTGGCCGCGCCCACCACTTCGGGCGAGATTTTCTTGTTGAGCTTGACGTAGTTCTCGAAGTCGGTGACGACCGAGCGCGCCAGCGCCTCAACCTCGACCTCTTCCTCTTCCGGCTCGACCAAAGCCTTGGCCTGCGCCTCGTGGAAGTCGGGACGGTCGGTGAAGGAGACGATTTTCGCGCGCGAGGCGCCTTCGACCAGCACTTTTACCGTGCCGTCAGGCAGCTTCAGCAATTGCAGCACATTGGCGAGCGTGCCGATGTCGAAGATCGCATCGGGCTCGGGATCGTCATCTGCGGCATTCATCTGGGTGGCAAGCAGGATCTGCTTTTCCTGACCCATAACCTCTTCCAGCGCCTTGATCGACTTCTCACGCCCGACGAAGAGCGGAACGATCATGTGCGGGAACACCACGATGTCGCGCAGTGGGAGGACCGCGAAGACGCCGTCGCTGGGAGCCTTGGATATTTTGGCCATTGTCCAACCTTTCATGTCGCGGCCGCTAATCAAGCCAACCGCGAATCTCATATTAACGACCGGGGATCGTTCCGCCTACCACCGTTTGTGACGGGAGTTTTACAGCACAGAATTCGGCACCTCGGCCTTCCCGTGTTAGGTGGATGCAAGCGGTGCAAAGTTCAAGGGTTAACATCGTGTACAGTCCACTGTGTCGCCATGCTCACACGCCCTTCACAGCAAAACGGCGCCGCGAGGGCGCCGTTCCACGAAAATATGCGGGCAAGGGCCATTTTCAGGCGCTGACATTGCCCTTCTTTTCCTTCTGTTCGGAATAGATGTAGAGCGGCCGGGCGCTGCCGGTCACTACCTCTTCCGAAATCACCACTTCGCGTACGCCTTCGAGCGCCGGCAGTTCGAACATTGTGTCGAGCAGGATCGCCTCCATGATCGAGCGCAGGCCGCGCGCGCCGGTCTTGCGCTCGATGGCGCGCTTGGCGATCGCCGACAATGCGTTCTCGTGGAAGGTCAGGTCGACATTCTCCATCTCGAACAGCCGCTGGTACTGCTTGACCAGCGCGTTCTTCGGCTCGGTCAGGATCTGGATCAGCGCCGGCTCGTCGAGATCCTCCAGCGTCGCAAGGACGGGCAGACGACCGACGAATTCCGGGATCAGGCCGAACTTCAGGAGATCCTCGGGCTCGACCTGGCGGAAGATGTCGCCGGTGCGGCGATCTTCCGGCGAAGCCACGGTGGCGCCGAAGCCGATCGAGGTCTTGCGGCCGCGATCCGAGATGATCTTGTCCAGGCCGGCGAAAGCGCCGCCGCAGATGAACAGGATGTTGGCGGTGTCGACCTGCAGGAACTCCTGCTGCGGATGCTTCCTGCCGCCCTGCGGCGGCACGGAGGCGACCGTGCCTTCCATGATCTTGAGCAGCGCCTGCTGCACGCCCTCGCCCGAGACGTCGCGGGTGATCGACGGGTTGTCGGACTTGCGCGAAATCTTGTCGATTTCGTCGATGTAGACGATGCCGCGCTGGGCGCGCTCGACATTGTAGTCGGCCGACTGCAACAGCTTCAGGATGATGTTTTCCACGTCCTCGCCGACATAGCCGGCTTCGGTGAGCGTCGTGGCGTCGGCCATGGTGAAGGGCACGTCGATGATGCGGGCCAGCGTCTGCGCGAGCAGCGTCTTGCCACAGCCGGTCGGGCCGATCAGCAGGATGTTGGACTTCGCCAGTTCGACGTCGTTGTTCTTGCCGGCATGCGCGAGGCGCTTGTAGTGGTTGTGAACCGCCACCGACAGCACGCGCTTGGCGTAGGGCTGGCCGATGACGTAGTCGTCGAGAACCTTGAGGATCTCCTGCGGTGTCGGCACGCCCTCGCGCGACTTCACCATCGAGGTCTTGTTCTCCTCGCGGATGATGTCCATGCAGAGTTCGACGCACTCATCGCAAATGAAGACCGTCGGGCCGGCGATCAGCTTGCGAACCTCGTGCTGGCTCTTGCCGCAAAACGAGCAATAAAGCGTGTTCTTGGAATCACCGCTATTGTTGCCGACCTTGCTCATTTTCATGTCCTTTCATGGCCGCCCGCCGATGGTCTGGCTGAAAGGGCGCATACTCTATTTATCGCGGGAATCCGCCGCCGCCAGTATCCCGGCTCCCGCAACGTATTCCGTACGAAACACAAATCAGAAAACGTGGCAATGATTCGCAGCTTCCCCACGCAAAGCTAAGCCGTCGAAAATCAACATAGCCTTAACGTAGGCAATCCCAACGTCCGAGGGAACAGCCAATTGTGGCCGAAATGCCGCAAGACGCGCCAAAAGCGCGTGATGCCGCCATCCAACTGCCAACCAGCCTTTATGCCAGAGCTCCTTCGGCCGCCTCGCGCGACGAAATGACCTTGTCGATGAGACCGAAATCCTTCGCCTCGTCGGCGGTCATGAAATGGTCGCGGTCGAGCGTGCGCTCGATCTCCTCGTAGGTCTTGCCGGTGTGTTTGACATAGACCTCGTTGAGACGGCGCTTCAGCTTGACGATGTCCATGGCATGGCGCTCGATATCCGAGGCCTGGCCCTGGAAGCCGCCCGACGGCTGGTGAACCATGATGCGGGCGTTCGGGGTGGCGAAGCGCATGTCCTTGTGGCCGGCGGTCAGGAGCAGCGAGCCCATCGAGGCCGCCTGGCCGATGCACAGCGTCGACACGGCCGGCTTGATGAACTGCATGGTGTCGTAGATCGCCATGCCCGAGGTGACGACGCCACCCGGCGAATTGATGTAGAGGTTGATTTCCTTCTTCGGGTTCTCGGCTTCGAGGAACAGGAGCTGCGCGCAGACCAGCGTCGCCATGCCGTCCTCGACCGGACCGGTGATGAAAATGATGCGCTCCTTGAGGAGGCGTGAGAAGATGTCGTAGGCCCGCTCGCCGCGATTGGTCTGTTCGACCACCATCGGGACCAGGTTCATGTAGGTTTCGACGGGATTCTTCATGGATATCTCTTATCTCGCGGTGGGATTTTCCGGCGCCGGACAGGCTGGCAGCTCGGGCAGAATCGGTTCTGGATCGTTACGATGTAAATAGGATGCCGGCTCATCCTTGTGCAAGGCCGACCCGTCCTAGCCATCTGGGTAAGTCGAATCAAGCTTTCTGGCGGGAATTCGCGCCCGGGGTGATGTTTGCAACCACCAGGACGCGCCCGAGCCAGTTGCGTAGCAGTTTCTTAACCGCATCGCTTAACGAAATGCGCCGAAACCACTTTCCTCCGAAGCCGCTTCCCCTACAATCCAACGTTGAACCGTCATTGCACCGTTCAACAGGGGGAATGTCATGCTCAGGAAAAGCGCATCCTTCGCAATTGCCGGATTGGCCGTGCTCGGCACGATCTCGCCGACGGCGGCAGGCGGCCGCGCCGTCGAATGCTATGAGCCCGTCCGCACGCCGGCCGTCTACGACACGGTCTATGAGAACGTCATGGTCAGTCCCGCGGGCCAGCGGGTCGACTACGATCCGCCTATCTACGGCACGCGCGAGCGCGTGGTGATGACCGTGCCGGCACAAGTGCAATATGAGGTGGTGCCGGCTGTTACCCGGACCGTCTATCATACCGTCAGGGTCGATGGCGGCGGCTATTCCTGGGAATGGCGTGTCATCCACGGCCGCAAGGTGCTGTGCAAGGTCTGGCACAAGGCACGCTACGAGCGTGTCGCCGAGACGGTGGTGATCCAGCCGGAGCGTACACGGCGCGTCGTCATCCCGGCACAGTATGACAGCATCGCCGAAGAGGTGCTGGTACGCCCCGAGCAGCGGCGCGTCATCGACATTCCCGCCTCCTACCAGACCGTCGCACGGCGCGTGCTGGTGCGCGAAGGGTCTTCAGGCTGGCGGCGCGTGCATATTCCAAGGCACTGCCAGGACTAGCTGACTTCCGCCCGCAACCACTTTTTCAGGCCGGCCATATCGCCGTCCTCGACAGCCCTGGCCACGCGCCGCCCGACCGCCGCACCGAACTTGTAGCCGTGCCCGGAGCAGGCAGAGACGACAAGGCACCTTCCCCGCTGGTGGGCGAAGAACTTCTCGTCCGCCGTAAAAGTGTAGGCGCAGGTGACCACTTCGGTGATCCTATACTCCTCAATGCGGGCGATGGGCGGCGAAAACAGGTTGCGGATCGCCTCGCCCTCGCCCGCCACCGGGTCACGGTTCCAGTCGGCATCGCTGGTCGGCACCTTGTGCAGACCGGAGCCGAACTTCATGCCGGCGCCACGGGTGAGCGGGATCATATAGCCGTCGGTCTTGCCGCCGACATCGAGGATGACAGGGGCGGTTTCCCAGACAACCTTGAGGTCCGCGGGCGGTTCGACATAGGCGAGTGCGGTGCGGAAGGTTTTCAGGTCGCCGCCAAGTTCGGGAAACAGCTTCAGCACCCAGGCGCCGGCGGCGACCACGATGCGGTCGGCCTGCATGGTCTCGCCGCTTTCCAGCACGATATGGCCGGCCTCGGCATCGATCTCCGTCACCTTGCTGTGCTCATAGACATTGGCGCCGTTGGCGCGCAGCCATCTGGCCAGTCCCGCCGCGATCTTCCTGCAATGCAGCGCCCCGCCCTCCGGCGAAAGATAGGCATAACGGAACGAACCCGGCTCAAGAAAAGGCCAGCGCCTGACCGCCTCATCCGGCTCGAACAGTTCGAACGGGAAATTCCCTTCTTCCAGGCCTTCCCGATATTCCTCGGCTTCGTCGCCTGGCTCGCGCGAGATGCAGAGGAAGCCCCTGGCATCGAGATGGTTTTCGCCGAGATCGGACCACATCTCGTCCCAGGCTTCATAGGCCTCGCTGATCAGCAGGCCGTATCCGGTGCCGGCGCGGTAGGCGCGGCGGATGATGCGGTGGTGATCGCCGGATGCCGCCAGCGGATTGGGGATCGGTCCCTGCTCGACGATCGACACGCTATGGCCAGCCTTGACCAGCGACCAGGCGGTCGAAAGACCGGCAATGCCGGCGCCGACAACGATCACATTCATCCGTTCACACCTCTCGAGCCGCATTGGCTGGCTCAATTCATTGGACTGCCGGGCGCCAACATACGGTCTGGAATGAGGCTGGCAAGGCGCGCTATGGGTCTGGCATGACCAAATCGACGCTGCCTTATCTCATCCTTGATCCAGACGCGCGCCGCCTCAGCCTCGACCCGCGCGAGCCGGCCTTCTTCCTGAACCCCTATGAGGCCTATGCCTTCCTGCATGGTGCTTCGAATGCCTTTTTCTGGGAGGAATTCGGATTCTGGTGCTTCGGCGGCTTCGACGATGTCAACCGATTGCTGCGCGACCGGCGCTTCGGCCGCCAGAACCCCGCGGGCATTCCCGACAGCCGCGGCATCGGCCAGGACCGGAGCCACCTCAAATCCTTCGACGCCATTGAAGCCAACTCGATGCTAGAGCTGGAACCGCCGGTGCATACGCGGTTGCGCACCCTGGTCAACCGGGCTTTCGTTTCACGCCAGGTCGCACGGCTGCGGCCCCGCGTCGAAGCCCTCGCCAACGAACTGATCGATCGCTTCGAACCCAGCAAGACCGTGGATATCCTGCCTGGTTTCGCCGCCCCGCTGCCGATCACCATCATTGCCGAAATGCTCGGCGTGCCGGTCGAGATGGGTCCGCAACTGCTCGACTGGTCCCATCAGATGGTCGCCATGTACATCCATGGCCGCACCCGCGAGACGGAGGAAACCGCGAACCGTGCCGCCGGCGAATTCGCCGATTTCCTGCGCGGCTACGTCGCCGAGCGGCGCAAGTCGCCCGGCGACGACCTGTTGTCGCTGCTGATCTCGGCGCAGGAGGACGGCCAGAAACTGACCGAGGACGAGCTGGTGTCGTCCGCGATCCTGCTGCTTAATGCCGGACACGAGGCGACCGTTCACCAGACCGGCAATGCGGTCCGCTCGATCCTGGCGCAAGGCGGTGATCCCGGCCGCTTCTTCACCTCACCGGAAGCGACGGCCGCGACAGTCGAGGAATGCCTGCGCTTCGATGCGCCGCTGCACATGTTCACGCGCTACGCCTATCAGGAAATCGAGATCGTGCCCGGCATCGTGGTTCAGCCGGGCCAGACGATCGGGCTATTGCTTGGCATGGCCAATCATGATCCGCGCGCCTTTGCCGATCCCGATGCCTTCCGGCCGGACCGGACGGACCAGAAGAACGTTTCCTTCGGCGCTGGCATCCATTTCTGCATCGGCGCGCCGCTGGCCCGGCTCGAACTGCAGGTGTCACTCAAGACTTTGTTCGACCGGCACCCGAAGCTGCATCTTGCGGAGGAGCCCCGCTTCCGCGACACTTACCACTTCCATGGGCTGGAAACGCTCGCTGTCGGCTTCTAGACGATCGCGGGCCTGGGGCTGCGCGATGAGACTGTTTCCGATACGGGCGGCCCTGTTCGCCCTGGCGCTGGCATTGACATCGCTCGGCATCGCTGCCGCACAGCAGCAGCCGGAGAACATTCCCTGGGAGAACAGCATGGCCATCGCCCAGAAAATGGCGATGGGCCTTCTGGAGCGGCAGACCGGGTCCAAGGGCTCGCCGCAGACGTCCGTTGCGATCGAGGTCGATCTCAATCTCGACGGAACTCCTGAGATCTTCGCCTACCGCTACGTCGCCGGCTGCGACGGCATCAATTGCGGCAACTTCCTTTTCGTTCTCGAGGGCGACAGTTACCACGAGGTTCTGGGCGACGTTCCGGGCGCACGCCTGGCGCCACAAGACAAGATCAGCCGCAGTTCGTTCAAGCGGAATGGATTTTTCGACATACAGTTGGACAAGATGACGATCGGTTGGGACGGTAAGCGCTATGTCGACGCTTCCACCTTTCCCGTATCGTCGCTGGACGGCGCCGCCTTTGTGGCGGCCTGCCAGAAAAGCAAGCTGGGCGAACAGCCGTCGCAGAGCGACACGGAGCAAGCAGGCGCCGCCTGCCAATGCCAGCTGAACCGGTTCCAGACAACAGGCCTGCAACAGGCCGATCTCGATACGTACACGGCCTCACTGGGCGAGAATTTCGAATACCCGATGGGCGCAAAGCAGAAAGCCTGGCTCGATCTGTCGAAGGCGGCACAGGACGTCGCCACGGGCTGCGACGTCGCGAGCGGCAAGACGCAATGGCCGCCGGCCTATCTCAATCATGGCGACCAGCCGCAGCAGAAGCTCAACTTCGATGGCTTTCTCGACGCCTGCCCGGCTCAGGATTTCATCCTGACCAACCATAAGACCGGTTCACCCGACCGTGCGCTCGCCCTGTGCGGCTGCCTTGCCCGCGAGATCCCGACCTATGGTGTCAGCCAGGAGGCGTTGGATCTCCTGGCCCGATATTATCGCGACGAGATTTCGGACGCCGATCTTGAAGCCCAGGATGCCGACCTGCTGACGGCCCACGACAAGGCGTCGGAGGCGTGCCTCAGCCAGTTTCCGGCTAAGTGATCAGAGCTTGATCACATACTCCTTGCGAGTCGTTTCAAGCACTTCCCAGCTGCCCTTAAAGCCCGGCCTCAGCACGAAGCTGTCGCCGGCTTTGACGGTTCGCGCTTCGCCGCCGTCCTCGGCGATGACCGAAACGCCGGTCAGGATGTGGCAGAACTCCCATTCGTCATAGATGATGCGCCACTTTCCGGGGGTCGATTCCCAGATGCCGGCATAGAGGCCGCCATCCCGCTCCTCGATATTCCAGGTGCGGAATTTCGGGTCGCCCGAGATCAGGCGGTCTGGCGCCGGCGCGCCATTTTCGGCGTCGACAGCGTCGACGCCGATGCTGAGAAACTTCGGTTCGGTCATATCGGATCAGACCTTGGCGAGCGCCTGTTCGAGATCGGCAACGATGTCGGTGACATCCTCGATGCCGACCGACAACCGCACCGTGTCCGGGCCGGCGCCGGCCTTGACCTTCTGCTCGTCGGAAAGCTGGCGGTGCGTGGTCGAGGCCGGATGGATGACCAGCGACTTGGTGTCGCCGACATTGGCCAGGTGCGAGAAGAGCTCAAGCGCCTCGACGAATTTGACGCCGGCTTCATAGCCGCCCTTCAGGCCGAAGGTGAACACGGCTCCGGCGCCTTGCGGGGAGTATTTCTTCTGCAGGGCGTTGTTCTTGTCGCCGGGCAGGCCCGGATAGTTCACCCAGGCGACCTTGGGATGATTGGACAGCCAGCCGGCGACCGTGATGGCGTTGTCGCAATGGCGCTGCATGCGCAGCGGCAGGGTTTCGAGGCCGGTCAGGATCAGGAAGGCGTTGAAAGGCGAAATGGCAGGGCCAAGATCACGCAGGCCGAGCACGCGCGCGGCGATGGCGAAAGCGAAATTGCCGAAGGTTTCGTGCAGGACGAGACCGCCATATTCGGGACGCGGCTCCGACAGCATCGGGTACTTGCCCGACTTCGACCAGTCGAACGTGCCGCCGTCGACAATGACGCCGCCGATCGAATTGCCATGGCCGCCGATGAACTTGGTCAGCGAATGCACGACGATGTCGGCGCCATGCTCGATCGGCCGGATCAGGTAGGGCGAGGCAAGCGTGTTGTCGACGATGAGCGGCAGGCCGTGCTTGCGGGCGATGTCGCCGATCTTCTCGATATCGACGAAGGTGCCGCCGGGATTGGCGAGGCTCTCGATGAAGATCGCCTTGGTCTTGTCGTCGATCTGGCTCTCGAAGGTCGACAGGTCGTTGGTGTCGGCCCAGCGCACCTCCCAGCCATAGTTCTTGAAGGCATGGCCGAACTGGTTGATCGAACCACCATAGAGCTTGTTGGCGGCGACGAAATTGTCGCCCGGCTGCATCAGATTATGGAAGACGATGAGCTGCGCGGCATGGCCTGACGCCACCGCAAGGGCGGCGGTACCGCCTTCAAGCGCGGCGACGCGCTCCTCCAGCACCGCCTGGGTCGGGTTCATGATGCGGGTGTAGATGTTGCCGAAGGCCTTCAGGCCGAACAGCGAGGCGGCATGATCAGCGTCGTCGAAGACATAGGAGGTCGTCTGATAGATCGGCGTGGCGCGTGCGCCGGTGGCCGGATCGGGCTTGGCGCCGGCATGGACGGCGAGCGTGTTGAAGCCGGGTGTACGGGTCACTGAAACCTCCCTCGAGAACCTGTGAAATTCGTCGGGCATTCTTGGCGAAGCCCGGTGCTGAATGCAAAGAAGAAAATACCTTTCGGCGTGCGATGTGCGATGAACGCTTGGGAAACTCAACCGCTTCCCGAAATAATTTTGCGCGCCCGGGGACTTGCCTACTTCTGGCGCACGCCAAAACTCTGGAAGCCCTGGCGCATCAGCGGCTTCTTCGACGACAGCACACCGGAATTGACGCCGGTCCAGCCGATCTCTCCGGACAGCTTGCCATACTCGATCTTGGGGCAGCGGTTCATCACCACCTTGATGCCGGCGGCCTCGGCGCGCGTCGCCGCCTCGTCATGGCGCACGCCGAGCTGCATCCAGATGACCTTGGGCAAGGGATCGAGCTGCAAGACCTCTTCCACGATGCCCGGCACAGCCGACGGCGCGCGAAAAATGTCGACCATGTCGATCGGCTCCGGAATGTCGGCCAGCCTAGCATAGGTCATCCGGCCGAGGATTTCCTTGCCGGCCTGGCCCGGGTTGATCGGGAACACCGAAAAACCCTTGGCCAGCAGATATTTCAGCACGAAATAGCTCGGCCGCACATCGTTGGCCGACGCGCCGACCATGGCGATGGTCTTCACCGAATTGAGGATGCCGGCAATGTAATTGTTATCGTAGCTATCGTGGTTCATGCGGCTTCCTGCGGTAATGATATCGATAGAGCTCACGGCTGAATCCGAGCGAGGCATAGAGCGCGAGGGCCGGCGTGTTGTCGGCCACGACCTGCAGACATGCCGCCGACGCACCCACCCGGCGCGCCCAGCCGATCAGGCTGCCCACCGTTTTGCGGCCCAAACCTTGCTGCCGGAACCTCGCATCGGTCTGAACCGACTCCACCACAAGCAGGCCGTCGCGAATGACGCCATAGGCCAGGGCGGCAATTTCGCTGTCGCGCTGATACGACACGAACGCGCGGTCGCCAACGATCAGTCCGGTCATTTCCCGGAAAACGCGGCGATCGGTCTCGTCATAAGCTTCCATGCGAAAACGGGCGCCCAGCCAATCCTCGCTCGGCTCCGGCGAAACGGTGACATGCGGGTCGCTGATGTCGGCCATCTCATCGATCGGGGAGAAAAGGTGGATGGTCCCGCCTTCCGCCTTGTAGCCACGATCATCGAGCGCGGCTTCGAGCTCATCGGCGATATCGGGAACCCTGAACAATGGAGTCTGGCCGTGGCTGATGTACAAGGCCTCGGCGGCGTCTATCACCTTGCCGGGCGCGCCGCGCTTGCCGCGCAGGGGGTTGGCGGAATTGGTCCGGCGGATCCGCCCGCCCGAGCGCCGCAGAAGCCAACCGTCGACGACCGTCTCGGCGGCCGCCGGCCAGCCCTCGCGGCAGGCCTGCTCGACCCGCCAATTGAGATCATCATCGCCGACGCTCAAACCTCATCCTCCCCCAGCGCTTCTTCCATAAAGGCCTGCGGGTCGGTGCAGAAGTCGCGCATCATGCGAAAATGATCGGTATCGGTGAAATCGGTCGGGTCGAGCCCGAAGCGGCTGATACGGAACAGCCGGGCCCCAGGGCAGGCCATGAGCAGCGGCGAGTGCGTCGCCATGATCACCTGCGCGGTGCCGGACTGGTCCATGCGCCGCAACATCTTCAAAAGCTCGATTTGCCGCGAGGGCGAGAGCGCGCTCTCCGGCTCGTCGAGTATGTAGATTCCCTGCCGGCGGCAGCGTTCTTCGAAGAAGCGGATGAACCCTTCACCGTGCGACCAGGACAGAAAGTCCGGTGGCGTTTCGCCAGCCTCCCGCGCCGCGTCGTCGAGGTAACGGGCGACGGAGTAAAAGGATTCGGCGCGGAAGAACCAGCCGGCGGTGACCTTCGGCAACCAGTGGCAGCGAAACGCGTTGGCCAGCCCGGCGCCACTTTTGTCGATGGCATGAGAGTGGTCGACCGGCATATAGCCCTTGCCGCCGCCGGCCTCGTCATAACCGGCCAGCGCGCCGATCGCCTCGAGCAGGGTGGACTTGCCCGTGCCGTTCTCGCCAACGATGATGGTGATCGGCGTGGTGAATTCGAGTTCGAACGCCCTGCCGCGAAACAAAGGCAGGTTCCAGGGGTACTTTTCCCAATCGGCCACCCGATCGGGCTCAAGCAGGATACGCTTGAGATAGGGTGCCTTGAGCCGCGTCAGCTGCTTGTTCCTATAGGCCATTATCCAGGCAGCGAAATCGTGCCGTCTTCGGCGATCGGAAAGGCCGGGTTGTGCGCCACTTCCCAGACATGGCCGTCGGCATCGGCGAAATAGCCGTACCAACCGCCCCAGAAGGCGCGGCCGGCCGGTTTTACGATGTGGCCGCCGGCTTTTTGCGCCATGGCGAGCACCGCGTCGACCTCGGCGTCGGAACGGGTGTTGTAAGCGAGATAAACCGCCGAAGGAGCCCTGGCGAAGGTGAGCCCCGAATCCTCCTCGGCGCTGGCGCGCGGAAACAGGCCGAAGATGGCGCCACCCATCTGGAAGAAGGCGACGCCATCGGTGATCCCGGCATGGCGTTTCAGGCCCATCGCCTCATAGAAGCGCACGGCGCGGTCGAGATCGTCGGTGGCAATGGTGATGATCGAGATGCGCGGTTCCAAGGCTATTCGTCTGTCCATTCGGGCTTGCGTTTGCCGATGAAGGCACCGATGCCCTCTTCCGCGTCACGCGCCAGCATGTTCTCGACCATGACCCGGCCGGTATAGGAGTACGCATCCGCCAGCCCCATCTCGGCCTGCGCGTAAAAAGCTTCCTTGCCGGTCTTGATCACCAAAGATGATTTGGAAGCAATGGTTTGCGCGTATTTGATGACAATCTGATTCAGGTATTCGCGCGGCACGACGCGGTTGATCAGGCCGAAGTCCCTGGCGGTTGCCGCATCGATGGTCTCGCCGGTCAGCAGCATCTCCATTGCCTGCTTGCGCGAGACGTTGCGCGACAGCGCCACCATCGGCGTTGAGCAGAACAGGCCGATGTTGACGCCCGGCGTGCAGAAGGTCGCCTCATGAGAAGCGATCGCCAGATCGCAGCTCGCGACCAGTTGCAGGCCAGCGGCCGTGGCAAGGCCGTCGACCTCGGCAATGACAGGCAAGGGATGGCGCACGATCGCCTGCATCAGCCTGGCGCAGGCGGCGAAGGTCTCCTCGAAGAAGGCCTTGCCGCGATCGGCATCGGCGCGCCGCGCCGTCATTTCCTTGAGGTCATGGCCGGCGCAGAACACCTTTCCCGACGCCGCCAGGATTATGACGCGCACGGAACTGTCCGATTTTGCACGCTCCAGTTCAGCCGTAAGTGCTGCCATCGTTGCCAGCGACAGCGCGTTGGCGGGCGGGCTGGCCAACGTCAGGCGCAACACGCCCTTGTCCAGGCTGGCAAGAACGGGACCGTCCGCGACGGCCGGCTTGATGGCGACGATCTCAGCCAATTTGCAACCTCTTTGTCCGCCCGCCTTTGCGGGCCATGGAGCAAAAGAACTAGCACGCTGCCGGTTGAAGAACAGCCGCGAGGCGTGTTTTCTCGAACTCACCATGTTGGTCCAGGCGTCCGCGCCTGCGGTCACCGCTAAGAATATAGGAACCGTCCATGCCTGCCCAAAGCAATTTGAAACCTGTGCTGACGGCGGCGGAAGTCAATGCGCTGATGGATACCGTCTTTCCGCAGCTCAATGAGAGCTCCGCCGCCTATCAGGCGATCGACGTGTTTCCCGGCGGCTGCACGGTGCGGCTCAATGCCGGCGAACGGCATCTGCGCCCGGGCGGCACGGTGTCCGGCCCTGCCCTGTTCACGCTCGCCGACATTGGCGGTTATGTCTGTGTGCTCAGCCATGCCGGGCCGGACGCGCTCTCGGTCACCACCAATCTCAACATCAACTTCGTGCGCAAGGCCGAGGCCGGGCCGATCGACGGCCATTGCCGGATCCTCAAGCTCGGAAAGAGCCTGATGGTGTTCGACATCGACATCGTCGCCGGACCGGAAGGACATACGATCGCGCATGCAACGGGCACCTATTCGATCCCGCCCAAGCGAAACGTCGATGTGGTAAAATAATACCTTTTCCTCAACCTATTGTTTTTTATGTATTTTCTGTCACAAGAGACTTTCTCGTCTCCTTGACGCGATCCCCGCCCTCGCCTATAAGCCCTCCCGAAGCAGCGGCCCGCAAAGGCCGCCGTTTTGTTATTGGCCAGGGGCAACAGCCTTTCGCCAATCCAAGCAACAAGAAACGCCTTCCCTCGTGAAGGTCACAACCGAGAGCAGAAAACATGACAACCTTTTCGCAGAAGCCTGCGGATGTGGTGAAGAAGTGGATCCTGATCGACGCCGAAGGTCTCGTCGTTGGTCGTCTCGCCACTGTCATCGCCAATCATCTTCGCGGCAAGCACAAGCCGACCTTCACCCCGCATGTCGACGACGGCGACAATGTCATCGTCATCAATGCCGACAAGGTGGTGTTCACCGGCAAGAAGTTCACCGACAAGGTCTATTACTGGCACACCGGCCACCCCGGCGGCATCAAGGAGCGCACCGCGCGCCAGCTGCTCGAGGGCCGTTTCCCCGAGCGTGTCGTCGAGAAGGCCGTTGAGCGCATGGTTCCGCGCGGTCCGCTCGGCCGTCGCCAGATGAAGAACCTGCGCGTTTATGCAGGTGCAGAGCATCCGCATGTCGCCCAGCAGCCAGAAGTCCTCGACGTGGCCAAGCTGAATTCCAAGAACAAGAAGGTCGCATAAGATGGCTGAGCTTTCCTCGCTCGCAGAACTGGGCGCCGCCACCGGCAACACCAACACCCAGGCCGCGGCTCCCGTCCACGTCCAGAAGCTCGACAAGTCGGGCCGCGCCTATGCCACCGGCAAGCGCAAGAACGCCATCGCGCGCGTCTGGGTGAAGCCGGGCTCCGGCAAGATCGTCGTCAACGACAAGGAATTCGCGACCTACTTCGCGCGTCCGGTCCTGCAGATGATCCTCAACCAGCCGATCATCGCCTCCAACCGCGCGGGCCAGTACGACATCGTCGCCACGGTCGTCGGCGGCGGTCTCTCCGGCCAGGCCGGCGCTGTCCGTCACGGCATCTCCAAGGCGCTGACCTACTACGAGCCGGCGCTGCGCTCCGTGCTCAAGAAGGGTGGCTTCCTGACCCGCGACAGCCGCGTCGTTGAGCGCAAGAAGTACGGCAAGGCGAAGGCCCGCCGGTCCTTCCAGTTCTCCAAGCGCTAAGCGCTCGAAAGTTTCGACAATCGAAAAGGCCGCCTCCGGGCGGCCTTTTTGCGTTGCGCATTGCTATCTGGCGGAATGGTCGGCGTCGCGGATGAACAGGAAAGCGCAGATGGCCGCCACAACCACCGCCAGCGCGGAAGCCAGGAAGGCCAGTTGCATGCCCTTGATCGTGCCCAGCGCCAAAGCGGATCCGAACAGGGCGACACCGATAGCCCCACCCGACTGGCGCACGGTGTTGAGCACGCCCGACGACGTTCCCGACATCTCGGCGGGCACGGAAGACAAGAGCGCCGTGGTCATGGCTGGCACCGCAAGGCCGATGCCGATCGGCAGGAACAGCAATCGCCAGAGCAGCGACGCGTAGGACGTATCGGCCTGGATCAGCGCCATCAGGCCGAAACCGGCAGCGCCGATGAGCAGGCCGATCATCATCGGCAATCGCGGACCATAGGTCGCCGCAATGCGCCCGGCGGCGATGTTCGATACCGTGACCGCGAGCATGAACGGCAGAAATGCGAGCCCGGTCATTTCAGGCGAAAAATGCCTCTCCTGCTGGAAATAGAGGCTGAGCATGAAGATCGTGCCGTAAAGCGTCAGATTGACCGCCAGCCCGACGAAACTCGTTGCCGCCGGCACGCGCCGGGCAAACAGATCAAGCGGAAACATCGGCGCGCTTGTCCTGCCCTCGACCAGCAGGAAGCAGCCTCCCGCCAGAACGGCAAGGATCAGGCCGCCAAGGACCGGCACCGACGTCCAGCCGGACGAACCGGCTTCAATGAAGGCGCCCGTCAGCGAGAACAGGGTGAGCACGACAAGCCCCTGCCCGGCCCAGTCGATCGGCGGCCTTTGCGCCTTGAGCGGTGTTTCCTGAAGGAACCGGTAGGCCATCCAGATCGCCAGGATGCCGATCGGCAGATTGACCAGGAAGATGCTTTGCCAGCCGAGCGAGCCGACCATGAAGCCGCCAAGCACCGGCCCGGCCGACAATGCAATGCCGCCCGCCGCCGTCCATAGCCCGACGGCGCGGGCCCGGCGCGCCTTGTCGGAGGCGTAGGCACGATTGAGCAGCGCCAGCGAGCACGGCATCAGCAAGGCGGCGCCGGCGCCCTGCACGGCCCGCGCGGCAACCAGCACCCAGGCGCTCTGAGCCAGGCCGCAGGCGAGCGAGGCGATGGAGAACAGC
>NZ_JAFKIC010000312.1 GCF_017306585.1 Mesorhizobium sp.
GACTTGGCGAGATTGCGGGGCTGGTCGACGTCGGTGCCCATGAAGACGGCGGCGAAATAGGCCAGCATCTGGATCGGCAGCGCATAGATGATCGGCGAGATGAGTTCCGGCACGTCCGGAAGCACGATCGTCTCCATCGTCTTCAGGCTCACCTGCGCCGCGCCCTTGGCGTCGGTGATCAGGATGATTTTGCCGCCGCGCGCCGCCACTTCCTGCATGTTCGACACGGTTTTCTCGAAAATCCGGTCATGCGGCGCGATGACGATGACCGGCATGTTCTCGTCGATCAGCGCGATCGGGCCGTGTTTCAGTTCGCCCGCCGCATAGCCCTCGGCGTGGATGTAAGAGATTTCCTTGAGCTTCAGCGCGCCTTCCATGGCCAGCGGGAAATTGGTGTCGCGGCCGAGATAGAGCACATCGGAATAGCGCGAGATCTCGCGCGCGATCCGTTCGATCTGCTCTTCGAGCTTCAGCACCTGGTTGGCGTAGCGCGGCGCTTCCGACAAAGCGCGCACCAACGCCTTCTCCTCCTCAGCCGAAATCGTGCCGCGCGCCACGCCGGCCCGCACGGCAAGCGAAGCCAGCACCGAGAGCTGGCAGGTGAAAGCCTTGGTCGAGGCGACGCCGATCTCCGGACCGGCCAGCGTCGGCAGCACGACATCGGATTCGCGCGCCATGGTCGATTCCCGCACATTGACCACCGCGCCGATCTTCATGCCCGCCTTGCGGCAATAGCGCAGCGAGGCCAGCGTGTCGGCAGTCTCGCCCGACTGCGAGATGAAGAAGGCGGCGTCGTTCTCCGACAGCGGCATTTCGCGGTAACGGAACTCGGAGGCGACATCGATATCGACCGGCAGCCGCGCATAACGCTCGAACCAGTATTTGCCGATCAGGCCGGCGAGATAGGCGGTGCCGCAGGCGGAGATCGCCAGCCGGCCGATCTTGGCGAAGTCGAAGGGCAGGTCGAGCGGCTTGGAGACGCCGGAGACGAAATCCACGTAATGCGCCAGCGTGTGCGAGATCACCTCGGGCTGTTCATGGATTTCCTTTTCCATGAAGTGGCGGCGGTTGCCCTTGTCGACCATGAAGCTGGTCGAGAGCGACTGTTGGCGCCTGCGCTCGACTTGTCTGCCGTCAATGTCGAAGATGGCGACGCCGTTGCGGCGCACCACCGCCCAGTCGCCATCCTCGAGATAGGTGATCGAATTGGTGAACGGCGCCAGCGCGATGGCGTCCGAGCCCAAAAACATCTCGCCGTCGCCATGGCCGACGGCCAGCGGCGGGCCGTTGCGGGCGCCGACGATCAGGTCCTCGTC
>NZ_JAFKIC010000228.1 GCF_017306585.1 Mesorhizobium sp.
TGCTTGATCCCGAGATCTACGCCATCATCTGCTCCAACATCCGGGTTGCCGACCAGCGCATCGGCGACATCAGGGCGCAGGCCGCGGCCCTGCTGATCGGCCAGGATCGGCTCAACGGAATCCTGGATCGTTACGGAGATGAAACGGTTACCGAGGCGATCGCCGAACTGCGCCACCGCGCCGCCGAACAGATGCGCGCCAACATCGCGGCCATTCCCGACGGCACCTACCGTTCGCAGGCCTTCGTCGATTCCGACGGGGTGGTGAACGAGCCGCTGACCATCGCGCTTGCGGTCGAGAAGAAGGGCGACACGCTGACCTTCGATTTCTCGGGCTCGTCCAGACCCTGCGCCGGGCCGATGAACAGCGTGCTGGCGACCACCCTGTCGTCGGTCTATCTCGCCATGCGCCACATCTTTCCGGATGTTCCGATCAGCGCCGGCGCCTTCGAGCCGCTCGACGTCAAGCGGCCGGAAGGCACCTTCCTCGACGCCCGCTATCCACGTCCGGTCTCCGGTTGCGCGGCCGAAGTGTCGCAGCGCATCGCCGAGGCGGTGTTCGCCGCCATGGTCCAGGCACTGCCAGACAAGGTCACGGCGGCGCCCGCCGGCTCCAGCGGCAATTTCGCGCTCGGCGGCAGCGATCCCGCGCGCGGCCGCGACTACGTCATGTACCAGATCTCGGGCGGCGGTTACGGCGGCAATTCCGGCCATGACGGTCTGACCAATGGCTGCTCGACCATCGGCATCTCCAAATCGCCGCCGGTCGAGATCATGGAGCAGGCCTTTCCGGTGCTCTACCGCCACTATGCCTTGCGCGAAGGGTCGGGCGGCGCCGGCAAGCATCGCGGCGGCTTCGGCCTTGCCTATGAAGTCGAAATCCTGCGTGGCGAGGCGCGCGCCTCCTTCGTCATGGACCATGGCCGTTTCGGCCCGCAGGGCGCGCTCGGCGGCAGGGACGGCGAGCCCAACAGCGTGTCCGTCTTCCGCGATGGCGAGCAGCATGTGCCGCCGCACCTCTCCAAGGAGCAGGACATCCCGCTGAAGGCTGGCGACCGCGTGCGCGTCGGCACGCCGGGCGGCGGCGGCTACGGCGATCCGCGCGAACGCGACCCCGAACTGGTCGCGCGCGATGTCCGGCTCGGCTATTATACGGCCGAGCAAGCCAGGGATCTGTTCGGGGTGTAGAAGCCGCCCCGCCTGGCTTGGTCGCGGGACGGCGACTGTGCCTAAACTGTCGCCTTCAACAGATCCGCGAATTTCTGCGCGATCTTGGTGAAGCCCGCTGGCGTCGGATGCAACTCGTTGGCCCAGTCGGCCGGTTTCAGCGTTCCCTGCGTGTCGACGAGATGGAAATTGTTGGCGGGCACGCCGGCCAGCCCTTTCACAAGGTCGCGGAACGCCGCCAGCGTGTCATGGATGATGACAGTGCCTTGCGCCACGGTCCAGTTGCAGAAATCGAGCGAAGGTTTGAGCCACGGCCCGGCGCAGGCGGGATGGACGCCGTTCGGGATCGGAAAGTCATAGCAGTGCCCGAAAATCGGCACGCCAGGCGCCACCCGGTCGCGTAGCGCGAACAGGTCGAGATAGCAGGCCTCGATCATGCCGAGCGCCTTGGTGAAACGGTTCTTGTTCAGCCCGGTGGCGTGGCCGTCATTAAAGTCGAGGAAGATGCAGAACTGATCGCCGGCAATGTCGTTGCCGCCGGCCGAGAACAGGATGGCGTCAGGCTTGCCGTCCAGCCAGTTGGCCTTGTTGCGCAGCGCGGCGATCATCCGTTCCTGCTTGGGCAGCGACATCTCGTCGGTCGCGGCATCGCCGTGATGCGCGAGATTGAGGATCGTCGGCGGCGCCGAGCCGATCCGGCGCAGCTGCGCGATCACGTCGGTGTCCGAGAGCGGCAGCCCGTTGCCGGTCAGCGGATAGTCGAACCACGAATCGCCCTGCGCCAGCATCACCAGCGGACGGTTGCTGACGGCCGCCTTAAGCGTGTGGGCGCTGTCGCGCGCCGCGGCCAGCCGCTGGATGTTGGCCTGATGGATGCGCACCCGCTTGGCGATGTCCTCGTCGATGCGCCGCTGCACGGTCTCTTGTACGAATTCCGGCTGATCCATTGTCGCCTTCCTCGGCCGCTGCCGGCACGGCAGCGGATATCCAAATGAAAACAATAGTCTCCAAGTCGACAGAAATGATTACTTTAGCGGATGGGGATATTTACCACGAACTCTGCCGGGCGGGAAAGATACAGGAAGAAATAAAGGCGCTTCGGATGCATCGAATCTTGGCGATCCTGCTAGGGTCACAGCGCCGTGATCGCCATATGACATGTCGTTTCCGTCTCCGTCGGCGGCAGGAAAGCCCGTAGATTTATCCGGCCAACGGAGATCTGGAACATGCGTCTTTTCGGTCGTTTCGTGCTTGCCGCTTCCGTCGCCCTCACGCTCGCCTCGGGCGCCGCCGCCCAGGACAAGCTTCGCATCGGCACTGAGGGCGCCTATCCGCCTTTCAACTATGCCAATTCCGACGGCACGCTGGGCGGCTTCGACATCGATTTGGGGAAGGCGCTATGCGCCGAGATGAAGGCCGACTGCGAGTTCATGGTGCAGGATTTCGATGGCTCCATACCGGCGCTACAGGCCGGCAAGTTCGACGCCATCATCAACATCACCATCACGCCGGAACGCGCCGAGAAGGTCGAGTTCACCCACAAATACTACCAGACGCCGCCAGCCATCGCCGTGCCGAAGGATTCCACCATTGCCGGGACGACCCCGGACGACCTTAAGGGCAAGGTGCTGGGCGTGCAGAGCGCCACCATCCACCAGAACTTCGCCGAGCAGAAATACCAGGGCTCGACCATCAAGGCCTACCCCACCGGTGACGATGCCCGCACCGACATGGCCAACGGCCGGCTCGACGCCATGATGGACGGTTCGATCATCCTGACCGAATGGTTGAAAAAGCCGGACGGGGCATGCTGCAAGCTGCTCGGCACGCTGACGGCCGATCCGGCCATTCACGGCCCCGGTGTCGGCATCGCGCTGCAGAAGGGCAACAAGGCGCTGGCCGACAAGTTCAATGCCGCCATCGACGCGCTGCGCGCCAACGGCAAGTACAAGGAAATCAACGACAGGTACTTCTCGTTCGACGTCTACGGAAGCTGATCCCGATCGAGACTCCTGGCGGCGCCATCCGGCGCCGTCAATCCATGCATTGACGGAGACTATCTTGGCTGAACGGCGTTCCCCCTTTTACAGCAGCATCGTCGGGCTGGGCGCAACCATGGGCCGGGTCGGCGGCAATTTCATCTCGGCCAGGACCTATTCCGGCATCGCCGACGAGCATCTGAACACGCGCGCCAATGTCGGGGTCCAGGACCTCAGCACCATGGGCAAGATGGACATCAAGGGCCCGGAAGCCGAGGCGCTGGTCAACCATGTCATCGTCAACGACGCCGCGGCGATGAAGCCGGGCCAGGTGCGCTACTCCACCGTCTGCCGCGAGGATGGCGGCATCATGGATGACCTCACCGTGTTCCGGCTGGGGCCGGAGCATTTCATGCTGGTGACCGGCTCGGTCAACAGGCTCAAGATGCTGCCCTGGCTCCAGCATCATGCGCACGGCCGTAAGGCCTATGTCACCGACATCACCGCCGCGATCGCTTTCCCGACCATCCAGGGTCCGCGCTCGCGCGACCTTCTGAAATCAATGGTCAGGGAAGCCGACCTCGACGGGTTAAAGCGCTGGGCTTTCACCTCCGGTCTTGTCGGCGACACCAGGGTGCTGATCTCGCGCACCGGCGTCACCGGCGAACTCGGCTTCGAGCTGTTCGTGCCTGCCGACGAGGCGGCCTCGGTCTGGGACGTGCTGATGAAGACGGGGGCGGACTTCGGCCTGAAACCTTATGGCGTGCTGGCCATGTTCACCCTCGGACTGGAAAAGGCCTATCCGGCGCATGGCATCGACATGGACGAGACCCGCACGCCGTTCCATGTCGGGCTCGACCGCTGGATCAGGTTCGACAAAGGCGATTTCATCGGCCGCGAGGCCTTGCTCAAGGTCCGCGACAAGGGTCTCGACGAGCGCTGGACAGGACTGGTCCTCGACGGCGACAAACCGGCCGCGACTGACGCCCGGGTTCTCGCCGATGGCGAGGATGTGGGCATCGTCACCTACAGCTACCACGGCTATTCTCTCGGCAAGGTGCTGGCGACGGCGCATCTCAAATTGCCGGCCACCGCAGTCGGCACCGAACTCAGCATCGCCATCGACGGCAAGCCGGCGCGCGCGGTGGTGGCGCCGATGCCGTTCTTCGATCCGGAGGGAGCAAGGTTGAGGGCGTAGCCCGGCTTGCCAGGAATCGTTTTGGTATCCCCTCCGGGTCCATGGTATGGTATGCGAATGAAGTCTCCCAATTCAAAAATCGTGCGTTCAGCGAAGATGGGTCATTTTGTGCTGACGAGAGCCCGTGGCGAGAAAATCAGCGCGGTCGAAGGTCTGAAGCTGTCACCTCGCATGGCCCAGATACTCAACCACAGTATGCGGCAGGGGCTGTCCGGCGACGAACGGCGCTCACTCATCAAGGAAGAAATCCGCAAAAAGAAATAAGCTTGGTCTACGCCGCCCAGTTCGATCCGCTCTGCTACCCTGGCACCACCGTGCTCATCAATCTGTTGGATATTCGAGACCAAGATGAGCTTGATGAGGTCGAGCTCGCTCTGTTCTTGGTGCGTGCTGACGAGCCCCTACCGGCGGGCGAGCTTGATTACACTCATTATCTCGGCTTGCACCGGCACCTGTTTCAAGACGTGTATGCTTGGGCAGGTCAGCCGCGAACCATCCGCATTGGCAAAGGCGGTAACTGGTTCTGCTATCCGGAGCACATCGCAAGCGAAATGGCGCGGGTGTTCCGTGAACTCGGCAATCCCGATGACCTGGCGGACCTCGATAGCGTCGGCTTTGCTGGGCACGTGGCCCATATCGTCGCCGAGATCAATGCCGTGCATCCGTTTCGTGAGGGCAACGGCCGCACTCAACTCACATTTCTCGCGATGCTGGCGGAGCACGCAGGCTTCTCGTTCAACGCCGACATCCTTGAACGAGATCGCGTTATTCAGGCCATGATTGACAGTTTCAGCGGCTCAGAAGCGCCATTGCAGGCGCTCACTCACCCGTAGACCCTCACCCCCGCCGATCCAACCTCGCCACCAGCCTGTCGCCCACCCACTGGATGCCGCAGACCAGGATGATCAGCACCACGACCACCGCGATCATGACTGACGTCTCGAATCGCTGGTAGCCGTAGCGGATGGCGAGGTCGCCGAGCCCGCCGGCGCCGATCGCGCCGGCCATGGCCGAGGCGCCGACCAGGGTCACCAAAGTCACGGTGAAGCCGGCGACGATGCCGGGCAGCGCTTCCGGCACCAGCACCTCACGAATGATCGTCCAGCGGTTGCCGCCCATGGCGCGCGCCGCCTCGATCAGGCCATGGTCGACCTCGCGCAGCGACACTTCGGCGATGCGCGCGTAATAGGGCGTGGCGGCGATCGACAGCGGCACGATGGCCGCCCATGTGCCGATCGAGGTGCCGACGATCAGCCGCGTCACCGGGATCAGCGCCACCAGCAGGATGATGAAGGGCACCGAGCGGAAGCCGTTGATGACAGCGCCGAGGACACGGTTGACCCACAGGTTCTCGGCGATACCGCCACGTTCGGTCGCGATCAGGGCCAGCCCGAGCGGCAGGCCGAAGACGAGCGAGATGAGGCCGGAGGCGGCCGTCATCAGCACCGTCTCCCAGATCGACCGCAATAGAAGCTCAAACAGGATCGGCGACATGGCCAAGCACCTCCACCCGCGCCTGGCGGGCCTTCAGGAATGCGATGACGTCCGCGAGGTGCTTTGCATCGCCGCCGGGGACGGACAGGAACAGCGTGCCCACCGGCTGCTGCTGGATGTGGTCTATGCCGCCATGGACGAGGCGGAAGGCGCCCGGGACAGAGGTGGCAAGGTCGGACAGCAGCGGGCCGCTCGCGGCCTCGCCGGCAACATCGATACGCAGGATCGTCTCCGCGCCGGCCGCCGGCAACAGCCGGGCCGAGAGTTCGGCCGGCAGTTGCGGCCGGATGGTACCAAGCAGGCGCTTTGTGATGTCGGAATGGGGATCGGCGAAGACCGACCAGACCGGGCCTTGCTCGACGATGCGCCCGGCATCGATCACCGCCACGCGGTCGGCGATCGAGCGGATCACTTCCATCTCATGCGTGATCAATAGGATCGTCAGGCCAAGCCGCCGGTTGATGTCTTTCAGCAAGGCAAGGATGGACCGTGTCGTCTCCGGATCGAGCGCCGAGGTCGCTTCGTCGGACAACAGCAGCGCCGGCCGGGCGGCAAGTGCGCGGGCGATGCCGACACGCTGCTTCTGGCCGCCCGACAGCGAGGCCGGATAGGCCTTTGCCTTCTCCGATAGGCCGACAAGCTCAAGCAACTCAGCCGCTCGTGCCAGCCGCTCGGCCTTCGGCCGCCCCTCGATCTTCAGCGGCAGCGCGACATTGTCCTCGACGGTCTTGGCCGACAGCAGGTTGAAGTGCTGGAAGATCATGCCGATGCGCCGGCGCAGCGGCTGCAGGTCGCGCTCGCCGAGCCGGCTGATCTCGCGGCCCTCGATGAAGACCTCGCCGGAATCCGGCCGCTCCAACCCGTTCAGGCAGCGGATCAGCGTCGACTTGCCGGCGCCGCTGCGGCCGATGATGCCGAGGATCTCGCCCTTGCGGACCGTCAGCGAAATGCCGTCGAGCGCCGCCGTGGCGCCGAAGCGGCGTTTCAGATCGACAAGACGCACCACGTCCTGCGGCGGCGCCTGGCTCCCGGCCTCGGCGGTTGCGGTGAAATGCTGGTTCATGCGCGGTTCCCGAAATGCGATCGCGGCCCGCGCGTTAAGCGCGGACCGCTGCGTTTCTGTTGTCCATCGGCGCGCCTCGGCGCGGATGGTCTCAGTAGGCGCTGAGGCCGGTGCCCTTGTAGACCTTGTCGAACTCGGCCTTGACCGCTTCGTTCTGGTAGGACGCGACCAGCGTCTTCACCCAGGCCTCGTTCTCATTGCCGACCTTCACGGCGATGAAGTTGCGGTAGGGATTGTCGGCGATCGGCTCCTGCGCGATCCGGTTTTCCGGGGTCAGGCCGCTTTTCAGCGCCCAGTCGGTGTTGACGACGGCGGCGTCGAGATCTTCGACCGAGCGCCCGACGATGCCGGCGTCCAGTTCCTTGATTTCCACCTTCTTCGGGTTTTCCGCGATGTCGGCGGTGGTGGCGAGAATGCCGGTGCCGTCCTTCAGCTTGATCACGCCTTCGTTCTGCAGCACGCGCAGCGCCCGTCCCTCATTGGACGGATCGTTCGGTACGCCGATGACAGCGCCCTCGGGCAGGTCGGCGACCTTCGTGAACTTCTTGGAGTAGAGGCCGATCGGCCAGACGCCGGTGTAGCCTACGCGCACGATGTGGTAGCCCTGCGTCTTGATCTGGTTGTCGAGATAGGGCTGGTGCTGGAAGGCATTGGCATCGATCTCGCCGCGCTCCAGCGCCTCGTTGGGCTGGGTGTAGTCGTTGAACACGACAGGCTCGATGGTGAGGCCCTTCTCGGCGGCCTGTGCGACGACCACGCGCCAGACGTCTTCGTCCTCGCCGCTGATGATGCCGACCTTGATCGCCTTCTTGTCCTCGGCGAAGGAGGCGTGCGGCGCCATCAGGCTGCCGACGGCGACGGCGGACGCGAACAGCAGAGCAAGGCCGTTTCGCCGGTTGATGGTTGACCTTGGGGAAGAAGACAAAGTTTTGTTGACGTCGGACATGTCTGAATCTCTGCGTTTGTGAAGTCACAGCAGCAAGGCGGGTTGCCTAGGCTTGGCCACATCGTCAGAAATTCTATCGATTTTATCAAAGAACGAGTTTCGATCCTCTCATCGCAGCCGGGAATATTCTCTCAAAATTTTCGACATCGGGAGCACAGACATCGTTGAACCGTCCGCGGCGAGGCGGACGATCCGATATCGTTGTGACGGTTGGGCCTTTAACCAAGTCCCAGAGATTCAGAGCGCGATCCAGGCGGTCTTCAACTCCAGATACTTCTCCAGCGCGTGCAGCGACTTGTCGCGGCCGAAGCCGGATTGCTTGACGCCGCCGAGCGGCACGGTGATGTCGGCGCCGCCATAAGTGTTGACGTGAACGACGCCGGCATTGATGGCCCGCACCATGCGGTGCGCCGTGGAGAGGTTCGACGTCCACACCGCCGAGGCAAGCCCGTAGACGGTGGCGTTGGCAAGCCGTACCGCCTCTTCTTCCGTGTCGAAGCGCATGACGCCCAGCACGGGCCCGAACACTTCCTCGCGGGCAAGCTGCATCTGCTCGGTCACATTCTCGAAGATGGTAGGCGCCATGTAGCTGCCGCCGGTCTCGGCGAGAATCCGTTCGCCGCCAGTGACCAGCCTTGCGCCTTCCTCCGCCGCCTTGGCGACGAAGCCGAGATTCTTGTCGAGTTGTTCAGCGCTCGACACCGCGCCGACGTCGCTCTTGAGATCGAGCGGGTCGCCGACCTTCAGCCGCGTGGTTGCCGACAGAAGCTCCTCCATGAAGCGGTCATAGACCGAGGCCTGGACAAGCAGGCGCGAGCCGGCGACGCAGACCTGGCCGGAATTGCGGAAAATGCCGTTGGCCGAGACCACCGCCGCTTGGCGGAGATCCGGCGCGTCGGCGAAGACGATGTTGGGCGACTTGCCGCCGAGTTCGAGAAAGACGCGCTTGAGATTGGAGCGGGCGGAATAGTCGAGCAGCCGGCGGCCGACCGGCCCCGAGCCGGTGAAGGCGATGGCGTCGACATCCATGTGCAGGCCGAGCGCCTCGCCGGTGACCGAGCCACGGCCGGTGACGACATTGAGCACGCCGGCGGGCAGTCCGGCCTCGGCGGCGAGTTCGGCCAGCCGCAGCAGCGTCAGCGAAGCGATCTCCGGCGGCTTGACCACCACGCAATTGCCTGATGCCAGCGCCGGCGCGATCTTCCAGGCGCCGATCATCAACGGGAAGTTCCATGGCACGATGACGCCGACGACGCCAAGCGGCTCCTTGTGGATCAGCCCCAGCACGTTGTCGGCCGTCGGCGCGATCTCACCATAGACCTTGTCGATCGCCTCGGCGTAGTAGCGGAAGGTACCGGCCGCCGACAGCGGCTCGGCCTTGTAGGCCATGCCGATCTCGGTGCCGTTGTCGCGCACGCCGAGCACCGCCAGCTCGTCGACATGCCTTTCGATCAGTTCGGCGAGCTTCGTCAGCACCTTCTTGCGGACAGCCGGTGCGGCGCGCGACCAGGAACCCTTCTCGAACGCCTTGCGCGCCGATCCGACGGCGCGATCGACGTCGGCGGCGTTGCCGTCGGCGATGCTGGCGAAGGCGCGGCCGTCGATCGGTGAGATCACCGGCAGGCTCTCGCCGCTCGTTCCCGCCGACTGCGCGCCATCGATGAACAGTCCGCGCGCTCCGATCTCGGCCTTGCGCAGCGTATCGATGGAATTCTGACTGATCATGGGGAACCGGCTCCGAAACTGACATGCAATGTGGTGGGCGCCCGGAATTCCCAGCCGCGGAACACCGGCTCCTTGCCGGGCACGAGCCTGAGATCGGGGAATCGTTCGAGCAGAAGCCTTACCGCAAGGCACATCTGCTCGCGCGCGAAAAACCGGCCGGAACAGAAATGATGGCCGAAGCCGAAGGCGGCATGATTGCCTTCGTCGCGGGTGATGTCGAAACGGTCCGGGTCGCTGAAGCGGCTCTCGTCGCGGCTGGCGGAGGAGACGAGCGCGGCGATCGGCGCGCCGGCGGGGATGGTCGCTCCGCCGAGCTCGACCTCGCGCGTCGTCTCGCGCGTCTGCGTGCCGATGGGCGCTACCCAGCGCAGGCCTTCGTCGACCGCCTTGGGCACGAAGGTATCGGGATCGTCGAGCACCTGCCGCAACTGGTCGGGGTTCCTCAACAGGCCGACAAGGATCGAGCCGGCGCCATGGCCCGGCTCCTGCATGCCGCCGAGCAGGATCACCTTGATGGTCGGCATCAAGAGGTCGATCGAGCGGGTCTGTCCCTCCGGCATGCCGTCATGCAGCATGTGCGACAGCGCCGAGCCGTCGCGCTCGCGGGCCAGCCTGCGCAGCGTCGGCGACACGGCATCGCCGACCTCGGCGCCGATGGCGTCGGCGATTTCCTGCCGCTTCGGATCGTTTTCGAAATTGATCGCGCCCTGGGCCAGCCCATAGAACCAGCGCCGCAAGGTCGGCATGTCGATGTCGGTAAGCCCGAGCGAGCGGGCCAGGCTGAGCGTCGACACCGGTTCGAAGTAGTCGGCCATCAGTTCGGCCGAGCCGTTTCTCGCGATCTCGTCGAGATAGGGTTCGGCGATCGAGCGCACGAGATCGCCGGCATAGGAAGCGACGGTGCGCGGCCGGTATTTCGGATCGACGCCCTGGCGCAGGTCCTTGTGGACCTCGCCATCGCTGGTTAGGATCGTCGGCTTGCCGAAGGAGCGCTCGACGGGCGACACGCCCGCGCGCACGATCGCCGAGAAGATGTCCGGCGACTTCGCCACCAGTTCGACGTCCTTCCAGCGGGTGACGAACCACAGATTGACCGAGGGCACGAAGGCGACCGGCGCGCTGCGCCTCAATTCGGCGTAGATCGGATAGGGGTCCGCCTCCAGCGCCTCGACGGTGATGTTTTCGGCAAAGCTCAAGGCCGCCACTCCCTTAAAGGTGGAAGGGCGGCGCGTTACGCCGCCCCGGTTGGGCTCTCGGTACGGTTCTTGGCTCAGTCCTTCAGCGGCAGGCCGAGGCTTTCGAAGGCGACGGGATCCCGCCCCTTCAGGGCTGCGGCCAGCAGCAGGCCGATCACGGCCGCGATCAGCACCAGGCCAGGCAGGAACACGCCGAGGAAGCCGCCGGCGCCCGACAGGCTGCCGAAATTGATGACGATCAGATAGATGATGATGACGAAGGCGATGAAGGTTAGCCCGGGCAGGAGGGTGGTTTTCACGGCATTTTCCTTCGCCGAGGGGTTGGCGCGGAAATACATCACCACCGCCAGCGAGGCGACCGCCATCATTACGATGACGCCGAGCGTCGCGACATTGGTCAGCCAGGAGAACAGCGCCAGCACCGGATCGAGCCCGAGCACGGCGAACAGGCCGACGACGACGGCCGCCAGCACGCTCTGGATCACCGAGGCGACATGCGGGCTCTGGTGCGCCGAATGCGTCACGCCGATCGACTTGGGCAGCAGCTTCTCGCGGCCCGAAACGTAGATGTAGCGGGCGACAGCGTTGTGGAACGCCAGCACGCCGGCGAACAGGCTCGACACGAACAGGATGCTCATCGCGTGGGTCAGCACCGTTCCGGCGTAGCGGTCGGACAGGCCGAACAGGAAGGTGGTCGGATCCTGCAGGCCCTGCAGGGCGGGCAGCAGCTTGTCGACGCCGGCGCCGACCGCCATCAGCCAGGCCGTGATCATGTAGAAGAGGCCGATGAGCAGCACCGAGAAATAGGTGGCGCGCGGAATGGTGACCTTGGGGTCACGGGCTTCCTCGGCATAGATAGTCGTCGCCTCGAAGCCGATGAAGGCGGCAAAGCAGAACAGGATGGCGATGGCCGGCGCGCCCGACATGATCTGGCTCCAAGTGAAGGGAGCGGCCGACAGGCCGCTGTCGCCGCCGGTCTTGAGGATGGTGAGGTCGAGGATCAGCACCACGGCATATTCGCAAAGAACCAGCACCGTCAGGATCTTGGCCGACAGGTCGACCTGGCGGTAGCCGAGCACGGCGACAATGGCGATGGCGAGGAAACTCCACACCCACCATGGCAGGTTGATGCCCCAGCCGGCGAACAGGCCGGAGGTCGCCGCGCCCAGCAGGCCCATGACGCCGATCTGCATGGCATTGTAGGACAGGATGGCGATCAGCGCGGTGGCGCCGCCGGCAAGGCCGCCGAGGCCGCGCGCGGCATAGGCATAGAAGGCGCCGGCATTGCCGACATGGCGCGACATGGCGACATAGCCGACCGCGAACAATAGGAGCAGCACCGTCACGATCAGATAGGTGCCGGCAAAGCCGGCGCCGTTGCCCATCAGCATGCCGAGCGGGGTGCCGCCTGCCACCGCGGTAAGGGGCGCCGCCGCCGAGATCACCATGAAGGTGATGGCGCCGACGCCGAGACTGTTCTTGCGCAGCCTGTTGGCCGGCGCCTGTTCCGAAACTGCAGACATTGGTCCCTCCTGTTCACCGGCCGAATGGCCTGTCCCATGCGCTCTGGATATCGGTTCATTATTTGAACCATTATTTTGAATATAGACTTGCAAACAAAGCCGCTTCCTGTCAAGTTAATTCACACGTTAAATGATTGCCCGATCCAGGAGGATGCATTGGGTACGGTCGGCAAGGCGATTTCACTTCTGGAACTGTTCAGCGTGGCCGAGCCGGAGCTCGGTCTGTCCGACCTGTCGCGGCGGTCGGGCTTCGACAAGGCGACGACTCGGCGCCTGCTGGTCGCCCTGACCGGCCATGGTTTCGTCGAGCAGGACGCCGGCACGCGGCACTATCGGCTCGGCGCCGGTCTTTCCCGGCTGGCCCGCATCCGCGAGGCACGCTTCCCTTTCCTGCAGACAGCGGTGCCGCTGGTGCGGGAACTGGCGACCGCCACCGCCGAGACCGTGCATCTGTCGGAATTCGGCATCGACAGGCTGGTCACCGTCCATGTCGAGCATCCCGCCCGGGCGAACCGGGTCAATGTCGATATCGGCCAGCTTCTGCCGCTGCATTCGACCGCTTCCGGCATCGCCTACATGGCCTTTGCCAGGGATGAGGCGGTCAGGGCATGCCTGGCCGGTCCGCTCGATGCCTTCACGGCGCACACGCTGGTCGAGCCCGCCGCGATCGCCCGCTCCATGGATGAGGCGCGCGTGCGCGGCTATTCGATCTGCGATCAGGGCCTGGAAGAAGGCGTCATATCGGTCGCGGCGGCAATCCTGGCGGCGGACGGCTTCGCCCTCGGTACGATCGCTGTGGCGGCGCCCAAGGCAAGAACGGCGGCGGCCGACATCGCGCAGCGCGGCCTTGCCGTGATGGCCGCGGCACGCGAGATTTCCATGCGCCTCAATGGCGACAACCTGCAAATCCTGAGGAGGCAGGCCTGATGTCTGCAACGGCAACGCCCCGCATCCTGGTCATCGGCACCGGTGACACCAAGGCAGACGAACTGCTGTTCATGAAAGCCTGCATCGAGGCATCGGGCGGCAGCGCGGTGATGATGGATGTCAGCGTGCTCGGCAATCCGCCCTACAGTCCCGATCACGACAAGCACGCCGTGGCGCGCGCCGTCGACGTGACGATCGACGAGATCGTCGCCAGCGGCGACGAGAACACCGCCATGACTCTGATGGCCGGCGGCGCCGTACAACTGGTGCGCAAGCTGCATCAGGCCGGTGAGATCGACGCCTTCATCGCCATTGGCGGCTCCATGGGAACTGACCTGGCGCTCGACGTCGCGCTCAGCTTGCCGCTCGGCGTGCCGAAATTCGTCGTCTCCACCATCGCCTATTCGCACCTGATCCCGCCCGAGCGGGTCGCGCCCGACCTGATGATGATTCTCTGGGCGGGCGGCCTCTACGGCCTCAACGCCATTTGCAAGCTGGTCCTGTCGCAGTCCTGCGGCGCCGTTGTCGGCGCGGCGAAAATCGTGCTTGCCTCCCGCGCTTCCGAGCCGGCAACCGGTCCGACCATCGGCATGACCTCGCTCGGCAGTTCCTGCCTGCGCTACATGAAGACGTTGAAGCCGGCGCTGGAGCGGCGCGGCTACGATGTCGCCGTCTTCCACACCACTGGGATGGGCGGCCGCGCTTTCGAATCGATCGCCGGCCAGGATCATTTCTGCGCCGTGTTCGATTTCAGCCTGCAGGAGATCACCAACCATCTGGCCGGTTCCGTCGTCAGTTCCGGCAAGGACAGGATGGAGAATGCCGGCGCCCGTGGCATTCCGCAGATCGCCGCGCCCGGCGCGGTCGACATGGTCGACCTGCCGACCTGGCAGGATTTGCCGGCTAAGTTCTCTGCTCGGCCGTTCCACGCCCACAACAGGCTGATCGCCTCGGTCACCGTCGATGCCGACGACCGCCGCGAGGTCGCCAGGACCATCGCCGCCAAGCTCGGCGCCTCGAAAGGCCGCTCCGCCTTCATCCTGCCGTCGGCCGGCATCCAGGAATGGGACATGCAGGGCGAGCCGCTCTATGAACCGGAAGCGCTGGCGGCCTTTGTCGACGAGATGCGCAATTCCATCCCCGGCGGGATCGAATTCCACGAGATCGACGCGCATATCAACAGCGACGGCTTTGTCGCCAAGGCGCTTGAGATTTTCGACCGCTGGGTCGAGGAGGGCATCATCCCGCGCGGCATTCCGGCCAAGGGAGTGGCCGCGTGAGCGCTCCTGCCGCCCAGGCCCTGGTTCTCGATTTCGGCGGGGTCGTCACCCGCACCCTGTTCGAAACCCATGCCTTGACCGAACAGGCGCTCGGCCTGAAGCCGGGCACGTTGCAATGGCGCGGGCCGTTCGATCCCGACAGCGATCCGCTGTGGCGTTCGATGCAGGCCGACAAGATCAGCGAGCGCGACTATTGGCGAACGCGCACGGAAGAAGTCGGCCGGCTCGTCGGCGAGGACTGGCAGGCCATGGAAACCTTTGTCCAGCGCGCGCGGGGCGCCGAGCCGGAAAAGGTCGTGCGGCCCGAGGCCGACCGCGCCATCCGCGCCGTCCATGCGGCTGGATTTCGCCTGGCGATCCTGTCCAACGAGCTCGACCTTTTCTATGGCGCCGATTTCCGCCGCAGGCTGCCGTTGCTCGGCCTGTTCGAGGTGATCGTCGATGCCACCTACACCGGCATCCTCAAGCCGGATCCGCGCGCCTACGGCTTCGTCACCGAAGCGCTCGGCCTGCCGGCGGGCGCTTGCGTGTTCGTCGACGATCAGTTGCGCAATGTCGAGGGCGGCCGCGCCGCCGGCATGCGCACTGTTCATTTCGACGTTGCCCGGCCAGCCCATTCCTATGCCGAGGCCCTCGGCCATTTCGACCTCGTTCCAGCTGCCTGAACTCTTTGCGGAGCCTTGTGATGCGCGACATCAATTTCCTGACCGAAACCAACGCCAAGCCGATCTGGCATCCGATGGCGCATCCGGCCGAGATGCGGGCCAACCCGCCCAAGGTGATCATGAAGGGCGAGGGGGCGATGGTCACCGATATCGCCGGCAACACCGTGCTCGATGCGGTCGGCGGCCTGTGGAACGTCAATCTCGGCTACAGCTGCGATCCCATCAAGAAGGCGATCGCCGACCAGCTCGGCGCGCTGCCCTACTATTCCGGCTTTCGCGGCACTTCGACCGGGCCGTCTATCGAGCTCGCCTATGAACTCTCCGAATGGTTCGCGCCGGAGGGCATGGTGCGCACCTTCTTCACCTCGGGAGGCTCGGATTCGGTCGAAACCGCGCTGCGGCTGGCGCGGCAATACTGGAAGATCCGCGGCCAGGGCGACCGCACCAAATTCCTGGCTCTGAAGAAGGGCTATCACGGCACCCATTTCGGCGGCGCTTCGGTCAACGGCAACGCCAATTTCCGCCGCAACTACGAGCCGCTGCTGCCGGCCGTCTTCCACATTCCGGCACCCTGGACCTTCCGCAATCCTTTCGATGAGACCGATCCGGCGCGGCTGGCGAAGCTCTGCGCCAAGGCGCTGGAGGACGAAATCGCCTTCCAGGGCGGCGATACCATCGCGGCCTTCATCATGGAGCCGGTTCTCGGAGCCGGCGGCGTCATCGTCCCGCATGAGAGCTTCATGCCGCTGGTGCGCGAAATCTGCGACCGCCACGAGATCTTGCTGATCGCTGACGAAGTGGTCACCGGCTTCGGCCGCACCGGCGAATGGTCGGGCTCACGCCTGTCCGGGGTGAAGCCGGATTTCATGACCATCGCCAAGGCGATCACCTCGGGCTATTTCCCGCTCGGCGCCACGCTGATCGGCGCCAAGGTGGCCGATGTGTTCGAGGCCGACAAGACCAGCTTCGGCGCCATCGGCCACGGCTACACCTATTCCGGCCACCCGGTCGGTTGCGCTGCGGGCCTGGCGGCGCTGACCGAGACCAAACGGTTGCGCCTCAACGAGAACGCCGCCGCGCGCGGCGTGGAACTGGCGGCGGTATTGGAAGGGCTGAAGGCCAAACACGCCATCGTCGGCGATGTCAGGTACAAGGGCCTGATGGCGGCGCTGGAGCTGGTTTCCGACCGCGCGACGAAGAAACCTACCGACAAGAAGACCATGGGTGTCGTGTCGGAGGCCGCCTACGAAGCCGGCGTCATGCTGCGCGTCTCCGGCAACAACATCATCCTGTCGCCGCCGCTGATCATCACCGCCGCCGATGTGGCCAGGATCGGCGAAGCGCTGGATGCCGGGCTGGCCAGGGCCTGATGGTTTCGGCGACGCAAAGGAGTATCGACGGGAAATGACCCTTTCGCAGAAAAACCGGGAATCTCAGCCGGCTCAGGAAACGCTGATCGGCAGGCGCGGGCGCCTGCTCGGCGCGAAATCGCAACTCTTCTATGACGAGCCGGTGCACCTGGTGCGCGGCGAGGGCGTCTGGCTGCATGACGCCGACGGCCGCAAATATCTCGACGCCTACAACAATGTTGCCCATGTCGGTCACTGCCACCCGCATGTGGTGGAGGCGCTGTACCGGCAGGCGAGCCTGCTCAACACCCACACGCGCTATCTGCACACCGCCATTCTCGACTATGTCGAGCGTCTGACCGCGACCTTCGACGCCAGCCTCACCACCGCTATCCTCACCTGCACCGGCAGCGAGGCCAACGACATCGCATTGCGCATGGCCCAGGCGGCTTCTGGCCAGATGGGCATCATCGCCACCGACGCCACCTACCACGGCAACACCACCGCGGTTTCGCAACTCTCGACACGCATGCCCCCGGTCGGTGGCCGCGCTCCCTATGTCAGGCTGGTGCCGGCGCCCGACAGCTTCCGCCATCCCGAGGCGATGGCCGATGGCAGGGCCTTTGGCGATGCGGTGCGCGAAGCGATCGCCTCGCTGGCCAGGGATGGCATCGGTCTTTCCGGCATGATCCTGTGCCCGATGCTTGCCAATGAAGGGTTCCCGACACTGCCAGGCGGCTTTTTCGACGACGCCATATCGGCCGTGCGCGAGGCGGGCGGCCTGATCATATCAGACGAAGTGCAGCCCGGCTTCGGCCGCACCGGCAGCCATTTCTGGGGCCACCAGCGCGCCGGCTTCGTCCCCGACATCGTCACCATGGGCAAGCCGATGGGCAATGGCCATCCGGTCGCGGCCGTGGTCACCACGACGAAGATTCTGGCGACCTTCCGCGACGCCTTTCGCTACTTCAACACTTTTGGCGGCAATCCGGTCTCCTGCGCGGTCGCCAACGCGGTTCTCGATGTGCTGGAAGACGAAGCACTCGTCGCCAATGCGCGTGATGTCGGCGCCTACGCGCTCGACCGGCTGCGCCCGCTGGCCGACCGGCATGCCTTCATCGGTGAGGTCAGGGGCGCCGGGCTGTTCTTCGGCGCCGAACTAGTCCGCGACCGCGAGACCCGCGAACCGGCCCCCGACACCGCCGGGCGCGTCATCAATGCCATGCGCGATCGCGGCGTGCTGATGGGCAAGACCGGCATCCATGGCAATGTGCTCAAGATCCGCCCGCCCATGCCGTTTTCCCGCGACAATGCCGACCTTCTGATCGACACGCTCGGGCAGGTGCTTGATGAAGTCGCCGGAGCTTCCGCGTGAACGCGGACACGCTGCGATCCGAGCCCGAGACTGCGGCTGACGTCACCGAACTTGCGCGCGATGCGCTGGCTCATTGGGGCGTCCATGGCGGTGAGCCGGAGCTGCTCAAATACCGCGAGAATGCCGTGTTCCGGGTCCGGCTGGCTGATGGCCGGCCGGCAGCCTTGCGCATCCACCGGCTTGGCTATCACACGGATGCCGCTCTGCGCTCGGAACTGCAATGGATGGCTTTTCTGCGGTCCACGGGTATTGCCACGCCGTCCCCCGTACCGACGCGGGCTGGCGAGCTGTTGGTACCTGTCAGCATCGGTTCCGCGCCGCCGCGCCAGGTCGATTGCCTGAGCTGGCTCGAGGGCCGGGCCGTGGGTGCGCGCGGCGTGCCGCTCGGCTACACGGACGAACGGGCAAGACAGGTCTTCACGTCACTAGGGCAAACAATCGCGCGCATGCACAATGCCGCCGCCGGCTGGGCGCCGCCTGCCGGCTTCGTTCGTCATGCCTGGGATTTCGACGGCTTCTTCGGCGCGAACCCGAATTGGGGGCGGTTCGAGACCTGCCCGTTTCTGGACGATGCCACGCGCGAGCTGGTTCACCGCGCCCACGGCAAGGCGGTCGAGGCCCTGTCGCGGCATGAGCGCGGCGCGCGCAATTTCGGCCTGATCCATGCCGATCTGGTGCGCGAGAACGTGCTGGTCGACGGCGAGGCCATCCAGATCATCGACTTCGACGATTGCGGCCATGGCTGGCACGTCTACGATCTGGCCGTCGCGCTCTACCAGAATCGCGAGGAGGCGATCTATCCGCTGATCGAGGCGGCGCTGATCGAGGGCTACCGGCGGGAACGCGAGCTGACTCGCGACGACGTCGCGGCCCTGCCGCTGTTCTCGGCGCTGCGCGCCTTCGCCTTCCTGGGCTGGGTGCAGAGCCGCGTCGAGGGCGACATCACACGGGAAACGGGCATGCGCATTTCCACCATCGCCGCCGGCGTGGTGGCGGCCTATCTGCACGGCGAGTGAGCCGCCCTCGGCCGGCCGGATCCTGCCGTCCGCTCAATTCCGCGCGAAATGGATGCTGACCGTGCCCGAGGTGCCGAAATCGGCGACGATCGTGTCGCCCGGACGCGCCTCGACCGGGCGCACGAAGGAGCCCGACAGCACCACCTCGCCGGCCGCGATCGACATGCCGTAATTGGCAAGCCGGTCCGCCAGCCAGGCGATGCCCATGGCCGGATGGTTGAGAACGCCGGCGCCGAGCCCGGTCTCCTCGACCTCGGCGTTGCGCGAGACGATGGCGCCGATCCAGCGCATGTCGGCCTCATCGGGCCGCTGCGGCCGCCCGCCGATGACGATGCCGGCATTGGCGGCATTGTCGGAGATCGTATCGAAGAAGGTGCGGACCTTCTTCGTCTCGGCATTGACGCGCTCGATGCGCGTATCGAGGATTTCGAGCGCCGGCGTGATGTAGTCGGTGGCGTTGAGTACGTCGAAAATGGTGACGCCCGGGCCCTTGAGCGGCGCCTTCATGACGAAGGCGATCTCGGCCTCGACGCGCGGCTGGATAAACCGGCCGGCGGGAATCGTCGCGCCGTCGTTGAAGAACATGTCGTCGAACAACACGCCGGAATCCGGCGTGTCGATAGCCAGCGCGTATTGCATCGCCTTGGAGGTGAGGCCGATCTTCCAGCCCTTCGGCTTCAGGCCGGCATCGATCTTGCGGTTCACCAGCGCCGCCTGCACGCGATAGGCGTCCTCCATCGTCGCATCGGGAAAATCCAGGCTGAGCAGCCGGATCTGGCGGCGCGAGCGCTCGGCCTCGAACAGCCGGCTGGCGGCGTCTTCCACTTGGCTTGGGGTCATGCGTTTGCCTCGTCGATAACGCCGTTTCTCAACACGCCGATGCCGTCGGCCTCGACCTCGATCACGTCGCCCGGCTTCAGCCAGACCGGCGGGTCGAAACGGGCGCCGGCGCCGGTCGGCGTGCCGGTGACGATGATATCGCCCGGCACCAGCGTGGTGAAGGTCGAGATGTAGTTGATGATCTTGCGGAAGGAAAAGATCATCCGGCCGGTGCGGTCCTGCTGGCGCACCTCGCCGTTGACGCGGGTGGTGAGTGCGATGTCGGCGATCTGGGCTTCGTCGCTGAACGGCACCAGCCACGGCCCGATCGAGCCGGTGCGGTCGAAATTCTTGCCTTGCGTGACGTTGAACTTGGCGTGCCGCACCCAGTCGCGAATAGTGCCTTCATTGCACAGCGACAGAGCCGCGATGTGGCCGAGCGCGTCGGCCTCGGCGATGCGGCGCCCTCCCTTGCCGATGACGATGACGATCTCGCCTTCATAGTCGAGCTGCGGCGATTCCGGCGGCCGCACCAGCGCGGTGCCATGGCCGACGAAGGAACGGGGAAACCGGATGAACAACGAGGGGTTGGAAGGGGCCGCCTGGCCATCCTTGTACTCCTCGTTGCGGTCCGGATAGTTGACGCCGACGCAGATGATCTTTTCGGGCGACGGGATGGGGATGTCGTAGGCGATGGCGTCGAGCGGAAAGTCGGGGGCGAGCGCCTCCGCCTCTTCAGCCAGTCGCCGCAGGGCGCCGGCTTCGATCACCTCGCGCAGGGACGACCACTCGTTGTGGCGGGCCGAAAGGTCGATGACTCCCCTCTCCATGATGGCGCCGTAGCGTCTCTTGCCGCCGGCGGTGAAGGTGGCGAGGCGGGGGGTGGTCATGCTGCGGCTCCGCGGTTGGCATTGTGGGATGCCGATGAGGTGTGCGCTCTACGGCGCCCCCCTCTGTCCTGCCGGACATCTCCCCCACGAGGGGGGAGATTGGCAGCGTCGACCCCTGCGCCTTTTTCTTCGAT
>NZ_JAFKIC010000313.1 GCF_017306585.1 Mesorhizobium sp.
CACGTCCAGGGAGGTGACCTGGCGCATGGCGAGCAGCAGCGCGAGGCTGCTCTTGGGCTGATTGTCGACGGTCCAGGTGGGGCGGCCGTTGACGGCATCGCCGGAGAAAACCGTGACCGGAACCTTGACGCCGGGATCGCCGAAAACCGCCGCGACCTTCTTGGCCGTGACCAGGGTCCGGTTGTCGATGGTGATCATGATGGCCGGATAGGCGTTCGGGGGCAGCGCATCGCCGGTCGAAATCGACAATGTAAGCGTCCCCGAATTGCCGCTCGCGTCGAAGAAGGCGGTAGAGGCCGCACAGGTTTTGTGCGCGTCCTGGCCCGTGTCGAGCGCATCGACCATGGTTGTCCACCGGCCGAAAGTGCTGATCGCGGGCATGTCCGGGGCCGGCTGCGTCTGCGCCAGGGCTGGCCCGCAAACGGCCAGCCAGCCGACAGCACCAAGTGCGGTGGGACGAAATTTGCGCATCATCCATTCTCCGGTTTCATGCGCCAGCCGATCGAGGCGGCGCACTGCCCGGCGGATAAAAGATGACACTTCGCGGCTGGTCAACCGCGATAAATCAGGTCAACCGAGATAGGGATAGAGCGGGAAGCGATCGGTCAGCGCGACCACCTTGGCCTTCACCGCGGCTTCGACCGCGGCATTGCCCTCGTCGGAATTGGCGACCTTGAGCCCATCCAGCACCTCGGCGATCAACTTGCCGATCTCGCGGAATTCGGCCTGGCCGAAGCCGCGCGTGGTGCCGGCCGGCGTGCCGAGCCGCACGCCCGAAGTGACGAAGGGCTTTTCCGGATCGAAGGGGATGCCGTTCTTGTTGCAGGTGATGTTGGCGCGGCCAAGGGCTGCCTCGGCGCGCTTGCCGGTGGCGTTCTTGGGGCGCAGGTCAACCAGCATCAGATGGTTGTCGGTGCCGCCGGAAACGATGTCGAGGCCGGTCTCCTTGAGGCTCGAAGCCAGCGCCTTGGCATTGGCCGCGACGCTTTCGGCGTAGAGCTTGAAGCTTGGCTTCAGCGCCTCGCCGAAGGCCACGGCCTTGGCGGCGATGACGTGCATCAGCGGGCCGCCCTGCAGGCCGGGGAACACCGCCGAATTCATCTTCTTGGCGATCTCCTCGTCATTGCACAGGATCATGCCGCCGCGCGGGCCACGCAGCGACTTATGCGTGGTGGTCGTCACCACATGCGCGTGCGGCAGCGGCGAGGGATGCACGCCGCCGGCGACGAGGCCCGCGATGTGGGCCATGTCGACCATCAGATAGGCGCCGACCGCGTCC
>NZ_JAFKIC010000229.1 GCF_017306585.1 Mesorhizobium sp.
TGGGCAATCTTCGGCGGGCTGCTCATGCTGATGTCGATCTATTTCGTAGGCGCTGAAGAGGGTGCGACATCCCTTATTTCCAGCAACTACGTGCACGAATTCGTGCATGACGGCAGACACATGCTTGGTTTCCCTTGCCACTGAGGAGGCGCGGTCATCGGAATGGGATTGCGAGATGGATGAGACTCCGCGGCAGATCCGCGGTAAAGAATCCGTCTCGCTCCCCGCCCAAAATCTGTTCTCCGGCATTAAATTGGGCCTCTTATATTCAAGATCCTGCGCCAAAGGGCAGAGCGATGTCCCCACTGACGTGACGTCGTTAAGGGCCCCTCATCCGATGGAAATTTCTCACTATAGCACTTGGGCTGCAATGGTTGTTGCTCATTTTCTAGGCGTGATTTAAGGCAGCAAGAAATGTCAACAAATGCAGGGCTGGATTTACTTCGTGGGCGCCCCCTTCCGGCAATCGGAACCACCGAAGCTAAGTTACAGCAGAGAAAGCTCGATGCGTTGAAACGGGGAATACATCGTATCCCTGTCGGCTCCGAGCATCCGTTTGGGGTTCATCTGATCGGAGTGGGAAAGGTCGGAGCAAGCGTGATTGAATCTTTCTTGCGCGCTGCGCCATCCGACTTGCTTGATCCGCCAGGTTCTCGTCTTACGGCATTAGCCGTTGATATAGGCGACCAGGATTTGGAAGGCGTGCGTTCCAATTCTGCACAATTTCCGATCGACAAATCACATATAGAAACGTTGTCGCTGGATATGCCGACGATGGACGAAATTCAAGCGTCTATCACGCAATATATCGATTTCTTGAAGCTCGAGTACCCGCTGTACCACCCCAATCCGGATTCGATCGCTTGGCTGCCACCTGAAACGCCTATGCGCGATTCTGACGGATCTGTGACCCGTGCGGTAGCGAAGGCAATCTATGGCCGCGCCTATTACGACGGTAACAGACCCATGCTCAAGGCGCTTAAACGCTTTGCTGCGAGCGTCGAGGCGACGGGCGGAGATTCGATCGTATGCATAGTCTTTGGACTAGGATGCGGGACCGGCAGTGGCATTGCCATGGATCTCGCGCGCCATCTCTCGTCCGGACTCTTTGGGCGACGCGTCCTCGTCACGGGCGTGGGAATTGCACCGCATGAGAAAGATATTCCTGTCGACAGTAGCGCGCGTCTCCATACGGTGTTCTCCGAGCTGGATGTGCTGTGCGATGAGACGAAGAACAAGGGTGTTACGCAGTCTTGCGGAGACCTTTTCAAGAACCCGTTCACGGCGGGTTTCATTGTAGTGCCCCAACCTATTGGCCTTGAGGCCGGTCAGGCCAGCCAGATCATCGACCAAAGGTTGGCGTCGCTCTTCCTGGAGCGCCGTGGCGCGAACCTGTGGGAGGCGCTGCGACTGTTGAATTGGGTGGCCGCACCGAACACCCAGCATTCGGCAGCGCGGACACCATGGGGTTCTCGTTGGGTGCATGTGTTCGGATTCGGAGCTGACAACGCAGGCGTTCTCAATCACGACTTGCGAGCAGAGCTGGGTCTTTCGGCAGATTACCAGCCCGAGTTCCTGGAGCTTAGAACGTCAGACACGATCGACGATGCTTCGGCGGAGGCATGGGCGAATGCACTGAATTCCGCATTCTCGCCAGAGGTGCCAACACATCGCGTCACCGGCGGGCCTACAGGAGTAGTGCAGTATCTGCTGCCGCGAATTGCGCTGAGAGATTTGTCAGCCTTCCACGGCGCGCAGGCCGCATATGACGCGCAATCGGCAGCACGGCGCCACACTCTTCACGCGCTGCTTCTCGAGCAGGGCCTGCTTCTGTGTGAGCCCTCCACCCTGATCGAAGGGATGGCTGGCGCGAGTCTTGGCGGGGGCAACCAGTGGATTGCGGTCCCCCTACACCAACTTCGCGCCGAAGATACGTGAGGACAGGTCAAATGCCACTAGACTGGAACGCGGTCGTAGCAAAGTACGGTGAAGGATATCAGGTGCCCACCATCCGAGGCGGGAAATTCGTAAATGTTGTCCGTGTCGACGAGGAAGCGATCTACATAGAGAGTCCCATTTGGAGTGCGCGACTACACCGCAAGAACCTTGAAGCTGCGGTCGATTTGATTGAGACGGGAGTGATCTCGACAGATCCGGGGCTCTTCGTAGAAGATTACATTCTTTACGTTGCACACGAACGTGCAAGTTCAGTCGCGCACATTTTCCGCGACCTCGGCATTCTGGATCAAACGGAGACTTTCAACATCCGTTGTTAACGGTGGCACTGAGTATGTCGAAAACTTGCGGCCCGGGGCAGTCGACGCCACCCGGCTTCCCAAGCCGCGCCAAAACACGATCGGTTTTTGCAGACCAACCAGAGGAGCGACTTCAATGGCATCATCCATATACAATAGCGCAACGGGGACGCAATCGCCGCATTGCATTCATGCGATCGGAATTGGTCGCACCGGAGCCGCCTATATCGAGGCCTTCCTGCGCACCGGCGAGATCGAAGACCTGTTGGCGGAGGATCCCCGCGCGACGTGCGCTGTGATGGTCGTCGACATCGGCGACCAGGACATGGCAGTGGCAATCGACTACGCCAATTCTTTCAAGCAGCGTCTTCAGCAGCGCGGTGTTTCGCCGGATCGGTTCAACTTCCAGGCAGTCGCGCTGCCAGTGCCGGACAAGGAGGAGTTCTTCGAAGGTCTCAACAGAACACGTGAGTTCCTCAAGCTCGAATATCCGCGCTACTACTGG
Source organism: Mesorhizobium sp. (assembly GCF_017306585.1). Taxonomy (GTDB): domain Bacteria; phylum Pseudomonadota; class Alphaproteobacteria; order Rhizobiales; family Rhizobiaceae; genus Mesorhizobium. The sequence continues at coordinate 2,761 of NZ_JAFKIC010000229.1, forward strand.
AATCCGAATTTCGAGTCCTACGTCTCGCACAAGTACAAATTGCCGGAGGCGGGCAGCCACTTCCCGCGCCTCGTGGCGAAGGGCATCTACGCAAACGCCTACTACGCAGGCGACAGGCCAATGGACGTCGCGCTGCGCAGCTTTGTGAACACCGTGGAAGAGGCGACATTGCCTTCAATGGTGCTGGTCGCCTTCAGCATCGCCGGCGGTACCGGCAGCGGTATGGTCGTGGATTTGGCAAGGCATCTCTCGAACTTGAAGTTCGGTCGCCGGATTCCTGTCATCGGTGTCGGACAGCTCTCGCACGTCGGCGACGGGGACGAAGTCCACAACAACGCTGGCCAGTACACAGCGCTGAATGAGTTGGACTGCATGCTCGATGATGACAAGAACAACGGGGTGACAGCCGTTTGGGGCGAGCTCTATCGCAGTCCCTTCACTGGCGGCTTCTTCGTTGTAAACCCGGAGCATAGCTGGCATCGCCTCACCGCATATACGACAACGGGTGAGAAGGAAGTGCGCCAAGGCTTCAAACAGATGGTGACGAACCGGTTTGTCGCTGACTCCTTCATGCGTTTCGCGGTTTTGGACTACGGACGCGTGCTGTTCCGCGCGCTCCGCCCGGCTGGCTTCACCGGCGCTCCGCACGAGACCTTGTCGTCCAAGTCGCGCAACTGGACTCTGTTTGATGTCGCCAAGCTCACACACCCTGGCGTGCAGGTACTTCCGGGCGAGTCGGGATCGCGCTGGCAGTCGGTGATCGCTCAATGGATCGACTTCATCCCGAAGTACAGCGGCCTGAGGGATGGCTTCAAGACCGACTACGCGGAAGTGCATGTCCATGCGTCGCGAGACATGGGCTTCGACAATATCCAGAAGGCAGTCAAGGAGCTGGTTTCAAAGGATTACCTGCTCGAAGGCGACTCGACCTATCAATCGTACAGCCATGAGTTCTTTGACGCGCTGACGTCGTACGCGAACATCATTCTGCCTGGCGTCGCCAAGACAGATCTGCACGCGTTCTGGGAAAGCCAGAAGAACTACGACAAGCTGGATTGGGAGAGCAAGCTGCACGAGCATTCGTGGCTGGTCGATATCGGTCCAATGCTGTCGGAACCGGCTATCCGTTTCGAAGGCATGGCCGGAGAGTGCATCTGGGGTTGTGCCTGCTGGATCGTGGTGCCCTACGATCAGGTTCGGGGCGACAAGCTGCCTCCGCCAAACCGCAAGGTCATTCTTGAAGATGGAATAGCGGCCATGACCAAGACGCTGGTGCACACCCCTGGTGGCCAGCCCAAGAAGCAGCAAGTCAAAGAGCACGCGTAAGCTAGAAAGCACGCGTAATCTATAACTTGTGAGAGAAAAGGCCGGAGCTGCTTGATGGCAGCTCCGGCCGAAGACGGAGAATAGTGACCTCATGGATGATTTCATCAGCCCCTTGCTCATTGAGCAGGAGCCGTACTACCGAAGCGTGGGCAAGGAGGTCGCACTGTTCAGCGCCGCCATGGCGCGCGGATTGCCGATGATCCTAAAGGGTCCAACAGGCTGCGGCAAGACTCGGTTCGTCGAGCACATGGCTTGGCGTCTCAAGCTTCCCCTAATAACGATGGCGTGCAACGAGGATATGACGGCATCTGACCTGGTTGGTCGCTGGCTCCTTGATGCGCAGGGAACGGTCTGGCATGACGGCCCGCTGACGACAGCAGTGCGCTACGGGGCAATGTGCTATCTCGACGAGGTCGTTGAGGCAAGGCAGGATACGACAGTCGTCATTCATCCCCTGACAGATGAGCGGCGAATCCTTCCCCTTGATAAGCGTGGCGAGGTCGTCAAAGCGCATCCGAATTTTAGGCTCGTGGTGTCATACAACCCCGGCTACCAGAGCATCGCCAAAGACATGAAACCCTCAACGCGTCAACGTTTCGGCGCGATCGACTTCGACTTCCCGCCGCCTGCGGTCGAGAGCGAGGTTGTCGCCCACGAGAGCAGGATCGAGAACGACCTTGCCCAGCGGCTGGTGGCAGTAGCTATCCAATCGCGCGCACTGCGCGGCAGAGGTCTCGACGAAGGCATAAGCACACGCATGCTGGTGCATGCAGGCGCCCTGATAAACGAAGGCATCTCACCGCACGACGCCTGTGCGCTCGCAATGACTGCCCCACTGACCGATGACGGCGACCTTCAAGCCGCTTTGGCCGGATTCGTGGAGGCGCAATTCGGACCGCGCTCATGAACCCGAGAGCCCAAATCCTTCAAGGTCCCACCTCGCTACGGCGAATGGCAGCGCTGCGCGAGATAGATGTCGCCGCTCATGATGCACTCGTCGAAGCATTGCCGTGGCTGTGCGATCATCTGAAAGAGGAGCCTGAATTCGTTGCTTTGGCGGATCTGGTCGCTCAAGTCGCGACCGAGACTCCAGAGGCGGCGCGCGTGTTTGCCAATCGTCTTGGTGCCCAGCCAGGGTTAGCTGCCGATGCCGTCGGGTTACGCAGGTGGGCGCTGCACGGTCTGCAAAGGCACAGAAACGATGCGAAACGTAGAATTCATCATTTTGAGTGGGGAGATCCGGTCGTTTTCTCGGATGAGCAGACAATAAGCGATACGGAACACCTGTTGGATCAACGCAGCTCTCTGCTGCATTATTTGGCAGGATATGGTTTCGACGATTTTACAATCGATCTTCACGAACCGTCGGCCGCCCATGTGCCCGATCCCGCGCCGACGGTTGCAGAGGCGCTGATCCGCCTTCCCCGTCGCGTTGACGGCATCGAACCGAGAACCCGTGAGCTCCTGTTCCGGGCCATGATCGCCCATGCCGCGGCGCATCTGAGGCACTCGCCGCTGAAACGGGACGCCGGCAATCGCCGGCCGACGCTGCTAGCGATAACTGCCCTCATAGAGGATGCTCGCGTCGAGCGTCTCATGGTGAAGGAACACCCCGGTCTCCACGCTCTGTGGGGGCGTTTTCACACCGCCTCGCAACAGGTGTCAGGCTTCGACCTGGCGGGCCTCACAGCGCGACTAGCTCGCGCGCTCCATGATCCGACATACTCTGACCCCAACAGTTGGGTGCGCAAGGGCAGAGACCTTTTTGAGGAGGTTGCTGCCCGCGATCTCGGCGACGTGGCGGCGTTCGATAGAGTGGCTCGTCAACTGTCCATCGACATGGGCAAGATGCGTTTTCCATTGCCGCGCCACTATCGGCCCCGTCCAATCTATCGGGACGACAATGCCATCCTTTGGAACGAGAATGCGACCTTGCCAGAGGACGAAAGCGTCCAGGCCGAAGTCACGTTCGAATTCGGGCCTCGCGATGACAAGCAGCAACCAATCGACCTCACAGATATCGATATACGCCGGCGCTTCAATTACCCTGAATGGGATTACAAGCTCGAGGCTGTGCGGGAAGGCTGGGCAACCGTACTCGAGGGCATCAGGGAACCAGGCAGAAAAGGAAAATTGAAGCGAGCGATGCGTTCGGGACAGGTTCCCGTTCTCGGCATGGAACGCACGCCCGATCGATCCATTCGCCTGACAAGATTGTCGGAGGGCGATGAACTCGACCTCAATTCACTCATCGACAACACTGTGCAGCATCGCGCCCGCATCGCGCCTGATGGCCGGATTTTCTTACGTCATGGGCGGCGGCGGCGATCGACCGCTATTATCCTTCTAATGGACCTGTCTATGTCCACTGACCGGTTTGTGCCGGGCAGCTTCACAAAAGTCATCGAGTTGGAAAAGCAGGCTGCGACGGTTGTCGCAGAAGCGCTGGATCCGGAACGAGACAGGATCGCAGTGCACGGATTTGCCTCAAACGGTAGACACGAGGTGAATTACCAGCGGGTCAAGGATTTCGATGAACCGTTTGACGCCCCCCAGCGGGCTCGACTTTCGGGTCTGACCAGCCGACTGTCCACACGCATGGGGGCTGCGCTGCGTCACGCCACCGCCTCGCTGGCCGACCAGGTAGCCGATCACAAGGTGATCCTGGTTCTCACCGATGGTGAACCGTCGGACGTCGACGTCATAGAGGACGACTACCTCGTCGAGGACGCGAGGGAGGCCGTGGTCAGCGCAGCAGCGCAGCATGTGCGCACCTTTTGCCTGACGCTCGACCGGCGCGCTGACCACTATGTCCGCCGTATTTTCGGGGCACGAAACTATCTGATCACCGAACAGGCTTCAACTTTCGCCAACAATACCAGCAAGACCTTGGTCAGGTTGCTGGCGCCGTGACTGATCGACGAGGATGTTTACTAACTACAATCTAGGAGGAGAAAGACAATGACCAAGATGGAAGATGCATCCAAGAGCAGACCCCACTGTGTTCACGTAATTGGCGTCGGTCGCACCGGCGCCGTATATGTGGAAGCACTTCTTAGAACGGGGGAGATCGAGGACAACCTCACTCGTGACGAAACAACCTTCGCGTCGCTTCTCGTCGACATCGGCGCCGATGACATCCAGATCGCTAACGACTACGCACGATCGTTCAAATCACGCCTCGCATCCCGCCAGGTTTCCGCAGACAAATACCATCACGAATCCGTTGTTCTCTCGGTGCCGGATGCTGCATCGTTCTCCGAACAGCTGGAGACGGTTCGTCCGATATGCAAGGCGGCCGGTGGAGACGAGCTGCTGTCCAAGCAGGCGAAAACCACCCAGATGCCCAAACAAGGCCAGCACACGCCTCGCGCCATCGCCAGGGCTGTGGCGGCGTTCGGTTGCTACCTAGACGACAAACCGCTTTCCAGCGCATTGCAGCGTTTTGCCGATCAGGTTAAGCGAGCGAGCCACAAGTCCACGATTTTTGTGGCCTTCAGCCTGGCGGGCGGCACCGGCAGCGGGATAGCATTCGAAATTGCCCGCGAGTTGGGAAAATTGGGTCTCGGCAACACCGTCCAGATTGTAGGCGTTGGGCAGTTGAGCCACAGCGGTGACGGTGAGTACGAAAACAGCGTCGCGCAGACAATGACGATCGATGAAATTGACCGGGCAATCCATGGTGCCAAAGGCAAAAATCCCTTCCCCGGGGGCTGCTTCATCGTATCCGCCGAGCACAGTTGGCAGCGCCTTACCGCATACACTTCAACCGGTATCAAGGCAGTCCGCCAACACTTCAAACAGTTGGTGACAAATCGATTTGTCGGCGATTCCTTCATGCGCTGGGCGATGTCGGATGGTTCGGCACACCTGGCACGGCTACTCAATGAGTTTGGTGGCAAGTGCATAATGTTCAACGTGGCCAAATTCAGTCACCCTGGCGTCCAGGTCCTTCCAGGCCAACCTCGTTCGACTTGGGACGCTGTGCTGCAGCAGTGGATCAGCTTCGTTCCAAACTACTCCGGTCTGCGTGACGATTTCAAAGCGGACTACATTGAGGCTCATATCTTTGCTGCTCGCGATATGCGCGGCGATATGATGGCCAATGAACTAAAGAAGCTGCTGGTCTCAAAATACATGAAGAAAAAAGGGGAAAACTACCACGAGTACAGCGGGGAGTTTTTCGACGAACTCACGGCCTATGCCAACATCATCGTTCCTGGTGTGGGAAAGGACGATTTAACCGGATACCAGAAAGATAAAGCAAAGTCGGGCAGGGCGGGCGCCGAGGCAACGACACTCGAGAGGGTTTGAATGCCGTGATTGCGGCCTCGCGATGGGCAGGGCGGGGGCTATCGGAAAGGTGATAGCCCCCGGCTCCAGGCGGTGGTATGGAAATGAAATTGGTGCGAATTGGTAGTGGGCCAAGGTTTGGCCCACTACCCTGGTTAAGCCGTCGGGTACGCCGGAGCCAGATCTTGTCGTAAGCATGGCTCTGAAAAGTACGTGCGACCAGGAGGACAGCATGGTCCGAATTCTTGGTAGCGAGTGTGGAATTGGGAACCGCGCAACGCCTGATCTGAGCGACGATCGAGAGTTGTCCGGCTCAGAAGGCATCTCTCTTTGAGTAGCATTTTAACCGCCATTAGCATATGATGACGGCGAAATCGCGAGGGCGGCAAAACATCGGCCGCGGGCTCTGCTGCGTCCGTTTCCACTGTGGCAAGGCAGGAAGCTTTTTCGGACTTTTGGAAAACCAAGACTTCATCCCGGTTGCAAGGATTTGCCATGCAAGGAAACGCGGCGAGAATTCCAGTCAACGACCGGCAGACCTCCGAACCCTGGCGCGTCGGAATACTCTTTTCACGGACCGGCTTCATGTCGGTCATCGAAGAGACGCAACTGCGCGGAACCCTGATCGCGATCGATGAGATCAACGACGACGGCGGTATCAACGGGCGGCCGGTCGAGACTGTTATATACGACCCTGGCTCTGACGTACGCTCTTATGGGCAATACGCAAAAAGGCTCATGGTCGAGGATGGGGTCAGCACGATCTTCGGCTGTTATACGTCATCTAGCCGAAAGGCAGTGCTGCCCGTGGTCGAACGGCTGGACGGTCTGCTGTGGTACCCGACGCTCTATGAGGGGTTCGAGTTCTCACCGAATGTCATCTATAGCGGCGCCACTCCGAACCAGAATTCGGTCCAGCTCTGCAAGATGCTCATGGAGCGCTTCGGTAGCCGTTTCTATTTTGTGGGATCCGAATACATCTATCCGCGGGAATCCAACCGGGTGATGCGCGAACTGGTGCGTAGCAGCGGCGGGACCGTCGTAGGCGAGCGCTATCTGAGATTGGAAGCGGATCGCAGCGAATTCACGCCGATTATACGCGACATTAAAAGAGTTCAGCCTGACGTGATCTTCTCAACAGTCGTTGGGGAATCGACCACGTTCCTCTATCAAGCCTATCACGATCTTGGCCTCAATCCGAAATCTGTTCCGATCGCCAGTCTCACGACGACTGAAGCAGAGATCCGAGCCATGGGCTTTGATGTCGGGGAGGGACACTACACGGCCGCTTCTTACTTTCAGAACGTGGAGACCGAGAAGAACGGCAATTTCGTTGACCGCTACCATCAACGATACGGAGACGACGAGCCTACAAACATGTGCCTTGAAGCGTCCTATTTTCAAGTCAAGCTTTTCGCCCGAACGCTGGAGGAAACCAACTCACTTGAGACGAAGCTACTTCGCAATTCAGTCATGGGTGCCGAATTTGACGCTCCTCAAGGCTGCGTCTCGATCAACCCGTTGTGGGGTCACGCCGATGTGTGGACTCGCATAGGAAAGGCAAATCGACAAGGTCAGTTTGATATTGTGTTCCAGTCACCTGCAGCCGTGAAGGCTGACCCGTATCTTGTCGGCTATGGTCGATGCATGGAGAATTTTTAAACGCCTGCCGTGAACCCACTTTCGTGTTGAGCGATAGGAGCAGTTTCATCAAATGTCGAGAATAGATCATGGATAATCGCGGAACGGAAGGGCACCGAGCGGGGCACAGTGCTGGCATGGGGGAACATAAGGGTCATGTCAGCCCCATGACTGATCTCAACATTGCCGTCATAGTCGAGCGCGATGAAAATGGCGAAAGCCTGATCCGAGAACTTCAGCGACAGAGGGCCGGCGTGCGGCATATATGGCCCTTACCGGCACAACTACCGCTTCAATATGATGCCATTTTCTGCGTGCTTTCCAGTGACTTGCCTCAACGTATACCGTGGGTGCCCGGCGAGCCGTCCTCTGCCCTGGTTCTCGTAGACGATGGCAAAGGCCCGCTCAATTTGGATTTGATCCACAATTGCGCTGGTCATGGCATGCTGCATTATCCCGCGACCTCCCGAATGGTGCAATCCGTGCTCATGCTTGCGCGCGAAGGATTTCAGTACGAGCGGCGCCTCCGAGGTCGCATTGAAAAACTGGACGAAAGCCTTCGCACGATGCGTCTAGTCGAACGTGCGAAAGCACTTTTGGTAAGACTGAAGAATATCAGCGAGGAAGAGGCGTACAGCTTTCTGCGCAGGCAGGCGATGGAGAAGCGCGTGACAATCGGCGCTGTAGCCGCAACGGTGATCGATTCATACGACCTTCTTAGCTGACGGATCTGGTTCGAACCGTTCGTCCGCCTCGCCCTTGACGCGATGCAATGGCGCATCTCGATCGACGAAGTCGCTAACGCCGTTGTTGACTCCGACGATCTTCTCAGCTAGCTTTTTTTAAATTCGGCGGCAACGGTGCCGCAGTCGAAATATAGGTAATGGAACCTCACGTCATTCGCGCAAGCGGAGCGTGGGGTTTTTTGTTGCGAACGATGGTGTTCGCAGGCGGCTGGTAATCGCGTACATCAAAGGCATCAAAGCCTCGAAAACGATCTGCTTCGCGCAGCTCGCTTTCGAGGCTTTTTCGTTTCAAGGGAAGAAAAAGGTGAACAAAGACCCTACAGCCGCCCTCGGTATAATGTCGCTCGTCGACGCGATGACAACTCGTCCGGCGGCCAGCAGCAACAACTCGCCATCGCCCGCGCAGCGCGATCCGAGCCAAAAATGATGCTGCTCGACGAGCCCCCCGGGGCCATCCAACCCAATGTCGTGGAGCAGATCGCGGACGTGCTGATCGACCTCACTCACAATCGCAGACTGATGACTGAGTTGGTCGAGACGAACATTGCCTTCGCGCGCCGCGCCTCGCGACACTTCGCCATCCTCAGTGTTGCTGTCAGCGCCCCGATAGGCCGGTTCAGCGACGAGACGATCCACCAACATCCGGTTGTCTAGACGGACACCGGAAAAACCCAGGGAAGGACTATGAAATGTATCACGGCGATATTTCGAGCAGTAACGACACCGTTGGAGTGGCTGTCGTCAATTACAAGATGCCACGTCTGCATTCGCGCGAGGAAGTGCTCGCCAACGCCCGCAACATCGCCAAGATGGTCGAAGGCATGAAGACTGGCCTGCCTGGCATGGATCTTGTCATCTTCCCTGAATACTCCACCCACGGCATCATGTACGACCAGAAGGAGATGTACGAGACAGCCTCGTCCATCCCCGGTGAAGAGACCCGGATATTCGCCGAGGCCTGCAAGAAAGCCCGCGTCTGGGGCGTCTTCTCGATCACCGGCGAGCGTCATGAAGAGCATCCCAACAAGGCGCCCTACAACACGCTGATCCTGATGAACGACAAAGGCGAGATCGTGCAGAAATACCGCAAGATCATGCCCTGGGTGCCGATCGAGGGCTGGTATCCCGGCGACTGCACCTATGTCTCAGACGGCCCCAAGGGCATGAAGATCAGCCTGATCATTTGCGACGATGGCAACTATCCCGAGATATGGCGCGACTGCGCCATGCGCGGGGCGGAGCTGATCGTTCGCTGCCAGGGCTACATGTATCCCGCCAAGGAACAGCAGATCCAGATTTCGAAGTCGATGGCCTGGGCCAACAACGTCTATGTCGCCGTCGCCAATGCGGCCGGCTTCGACGGCGTCTATTCCTATTTCGGCCACTCGGCGATCATCGGTTTCGACGGGCGCACGCTGGGCGAATGCGGCACCGAGGAGATGGGCATCCAGTATGCGCAGCTGTCGACCTCGCTGCTGCGCGATGCGCGCAAGAACATGCAGTCGCAGAACCACATCTTCAAGCTGCTGCATCGTGGCTATACCGGCCTGATAAATTCCGGCGACGACACGCGCGGACATGCCGTTTGCCCGTTCAATTTCTACAGGCAGTGGATCACCGATCCGGAAGGCACGCGCGAGAAGGTAGAGGCGATAACCCGACAGACTGTCGGCACGCCCGAAAGCCCGATCGAGGGCATTCCCAACAAGGTGGCAGCCCATCGCTAGAGCGATGGCTCCTCCCAAGCGCCGCGGCCTGCGAGGGGCTGCGGCGCGCCATTTTTTGAAGCCGTATGATGTCGCATCTGGAGATTGAAATGGACCATGGGACTGGCCCTGCGGCGGTGCGTGAGGCCAAGGACGATGCACTGAACGACTTTCGCATCGCCGCCGAGCCTTATTTCCGACCTGTGGGCAATGAAGTTGCGCTGTTCGAAGCGGCCTTTGCCTCCCGCATGCCTGTGATGCTGAAGGGCCCGACAGGTTGCGGCAAAACACGTTTCGTCGAGCATATGGCGTGGCGGCTCGGGCGGCCGCTCATCACCGTTTCATGCCATGAGGACATGACCGCGTCCGATCTCGTGGGGCGTTATCTTCTCGACGCGGACGGCACGGTCTGGCACGACGGGCCGCTGACTCTGGCCGTGCGGGCAGGCGCCATCTGCTATCTCGATGAGATCGTCGAGGCACGCCAGGACACCACGGTCGTCATCCATTCGCTGACCGACGATCGCCGCATCCTGTCGCTGGAAAAGAAAAACGAGGTGCTGAAGGCGCATCCCGACTTCCAGCTCGTCATCTCCTACAATCCCGGCTACCAGAGCGTGCTCAAGGACCTGAAGGAATCGACCAAGCAGCGTTTTGCGGCCATCGCCTTCACCTATCCGGACGAAGCGGTCGAGACCGAGATTGTCGCGACCGAGTCGGGGGTCGACCGCCAGTTGGCCACGACGTTGGTGCGCATTGCGCATCGCGCGCGCAACCTGAAGGGGCATGGACTGGAGGAGGGCGCTTCCACCCGCATGCTGATCAATGCCGGCTTGCTCGTCCGTCATGGCATCTCCGTCGAACAGGCTTGCGAGGTCGCCCTGGTGTTGCCGCTCACCGACGACCCCGACATGCGTGATGCGCTGAAGTCCGCCATCGCGGCTTGCATCTGAAGACCATGACGGAGCGAGCACCGCCGCCGGCCAGGCGTAACGCGACCCATGAGGAGGCGTTGAACCTGCAAGTGCGCGACGCCTTTCCCGGCGATTTCCATCCGGCATGGATTCGCGCATGCCGCCGTCTGTCTGGCGCCGGCTATGGCGAGGCGGTTTCCGGCGCTTACATGCGTTACTCGCCCGAGATATCGAGGCTTGTCTCGCCGCCAGTGGCGATAGACCTGGCCGACCTTGTCTCGAGGCTCACCATTCGATCCGGACGGACTGCGGCTTGCCTGCTGCCCGAGCAGGCAATCGCTGTCATACGGAGTGTGGGAAAAGACCAGTTCCCCCGCTGGCTGCGCCTCATCGAATATATCAGCACGAGTGCAGCGGAATCGGTGCCGCTGCTGCTTGGCCAGATGCCGTGGCTTTTGGGTCAGGCCGGCCTCGACGGACTGGAATCATGGGTGCGCATCGGCATCAGGACAGCCGAAGGCGATCCGCAGAGGCGGCTGCGCTTCTTCAGGCTGGAAGATGCCGCAGCACTTCGATGGCTGCAACGGACCAGCGGGCAGATCGGCTTTGCCGACATGGAGCCACGCCTGAAGCCATTCCTCACCGCGCTGTGGGGCGACACGCCGCCGCTGCGCGAGACGCCGGCCAACGCCCCCGAGCAGGCGCGACGCCGGGCCGGCTTCGATGGCAATGTGGTGCGCTTGCCCTCATCCTTCCCCGGCTTCCAGCCCGCTGACAGCGAACGCCTCTACCGTGCGGCGGTCGCCCATCTGGCCGCGCATCTGCGCTTCACGCGAGAGCGCTTTCCTGTCGGCGGTCTCAAGCCGGCGCAGATCGCGCTGGTCTCACTGATCGAGGATGCTCGCGTCGAGCAGTTGGCCTTGCAAGAATTGCCTGGACTGGCGCGGTTGTTCCTGCCGTTTCACACCGTGACCACGGCCGCCACCGCCCCGGCGCTGTTCGCGCGGCTTGCCCGCGCGCTTGCCGATCCCGCCTTCGAAGACTCCGACTCCTGGGTCGCCAAAGGCCGTGACGCTTTTTTCGCTTCCAGAGACGATTGGCACGATCAGCAACTCAGCCGCCGGATAGGGAATCTCCTCGGCAACGATCTCGGCCAGATGCGGGTTCAGTTCGATGCCAAGAACTATGTTGTGCAGCCGCCCTACCGCGACGACAATCTCGGTCTATGGGATTTTGGCGACGACGATCTACAGACTGAGGATGCCGAGCAGGTTCTTTCCGCGGCCCGCATCCGACAGGAGGAGAACCAAGAGCAACTCGACCGGATCGAGCCCGATAACAAGCCTGATGGTGATGCCGGCAAGGTGCACGTCAGCGAACAGTCATCTGACGGTATCATGGTGGCGCGCTACCCGGAGTTCGACTACGTCACGGGCCGAGAACAGCCTGGCTGGGCCTCAGTCAAGGAATACGAAGCCATACTAGGCACCGCCGACAGGATTACCCGCCTGCGTGAACAGCGCGCAGACCTCGCGAGCAGGATGACGGCGCTCATTCGCGCAGCGCGCGTCAGTCGGGCCGAGCGTCTTCGGCGACAGCCGGAAGGCGAGTTTCTCGACATCGACGCCTGCATCGATGCAACCATCGCCCGACGCCTCGGCGAGACGCCCAGTCCGCGCATCCACGGTCGCTACGAGCGGCGAGGCCGCGACCTGTCAGTGCTGCTGCTGCTCGACGCCTCGCAATCGACGAGCGATCGGGTTCGAGACACTGGCCAGACAGTGCTTGACGTCGAACGGCAGGCGGCAACTCTCCTGTCGCAGGCCATGTCTGGCCTCAGCGACCCGTTTGCGCTGGCCGCCTTCTGTTCGGATCGCCGCGAAGATGTGCGCTATACGCGTATCAAGGATTTCGGTCAGCCCTATGACAGCGTGGCGGAAGCGCGCCTGGCCGGCCTGCAAAGTAACTTCTCGACCCGCCTCGGCGCGGCCATTCGCCATGCAGGTGTTGACCTTGCCGGTCAGCGCAGTTATCGCCGTTTGCTTCTGGTTGTTACCGATGGCGAGCCGTCGGACATAGACGTCGAGGATCGCCGCTATCTGGTCGAGGATGCGCGCAAGGCAGTGCAGAGCTTGAGCAGGCTCGGCATCGACACGTTCTGCGTCGGCCTTGATTCAAACGCCGATTCCTATCTCGGCCGCATCTTCGGCCAAAAGAACGCCCTCACAATCGCAACTGTCGAGCGGCTGACCGATCTTTTGCCGAAGCTTTATCTCTTGCTCGGTCACTAGCCATCACAGATCTTGATCGTTTTGCGATACGAGTAGGAGGAAATATTGTCCGAAGTTCATGTCCATCGCGTCCAGCCGGCGTGGAAGAAGAACGCGCTGATCGACAACGACACTTACCTGAAATGGTATGCCGACAGCGTGAAAAATCCGGACAAGTTCTGGGGCAAGCACGGCAAGCGCATCGACTGGTTCAAGCCGTTCAGCAAGGTCAAGAACACCTCGTTCGACGGCAAGGTCTCGATCAAATGGTTCGAGGACGGCGAGACCAACGTCTCCTACAATTGCATCGACCGTCACCTGAAGAAGCGCGGCAACCAGACCGCCATCATCTGGGAAGGCGACAACCCCTACGACGACAAGAAGATCACCTACAACGAGCTTTACGAGCATGTGTGCCGGCTCGCCAATGTGATGAAGAAGCACGGCGTCAAGAAGGGCGACCGCGTCACCATCTACATGCCGATGATCCCGGAAGCCGCCTATGCGATGCTCGCCTGCACGCGTATCGGCGCCATCCATTCGATCGTCTTCGGCGGCTTTTCGCCGGACGCATTGGCCGGCCGCATCGTCGACTGCGAATCGACCTTCGTCATCACCGCCGATGAAGGCTTGCGCGGCGGCAAGGCCATTCCGCTGAAGGAGAACACCGACAAGGCGATCGACATCGCCGCGAAGAACTTCGTCATGGTGAAGAACGTCCTGGTCGTGCGCCGCACCGGCGGCAAGGTCGGCTGGGCACCAGGGCGCGACGTCTGGTACCACGACGAGGTCGCGACGGTGAAGGCGGAGTGCAAGCCGGAGAAGATGAAGGCGGAAGACCCGCTGTTCATCCTTTACACCTCCGGTTCGACCGGCAAGCCGAAGGGCGTGCTGCACACCACAGCCGGCTACCTCGTCTACGCGTCGATGACGCACCAGTATGTCTTCGACTACCATGACGGCGACATCTACTGGTGCACCGCCGATGTCGGCTGGGTCACCGGCCACAGCTACATCGTCTACGGTCCGCTCGCCAACGGCGCCACCACGCTGATGTTCGAAGGCGTGCCGAACTATCCGTCGCAGGCCCGCTTCTGGGAAGTCATCGACAAGCACAAGGTCAACATCTTCTACACCGCGCCGACGGCGTTGCGCGCGCTGATGGGCGCAGGCGACAGCCATGTCACCAAGACCTCGCGCAAGTCGTTGCGCGTGCTGGGTTCGGTCGGCGAGCCGATCAATCCGGAAGCCTGGGAGTGGTATTTCAACGTCGTCGGCAACGGCAAAGTGCCGATCGTCGACACCTGGTGGCAGACCGAGACCGGCGGCATCCTGATCACGCCGCTGCCGGGTGCGACCGACCTCAAGGCAGGCTCGGCGACGCGGCCCTTCTTCGGCGTCCAGCCGCAGCTGGTCGACGGCGAGGGCAACGTGCTGGAGGGGGCGGCCGACGGCAATCTGTGCATCACCGATTCCTGGCCTGGCCAGATGCGAACCGTCTATGGCGACCACGAGCGCTTCATCCAGACCTATTTCTCCACCTACAAGGGCAAGTATTTCACCGGCGACGGCTGCCGCCGCGATGCCGACGGCTATTACTGGATCACCGGCCGCGTTGACGACGTCATCAACGTTTCCGGCCATCGCATGGGCACGGCGGAAGTCGAATCCGCACTGGTCAGCCATGATAAGGTTTCGGAGGCCGCCGTCGTCGGCTATCCCCATGACATCAAGGGCCAGGGCATCTACAGCTACGTCACCTTGATGAAGGGAGAGGAGCCGACCGAGGAACTGCGTAGGGAGCTCATCGCCCATGTCCGCAAGGAGATCGGCGCCATCGCCACGCCCGACAAGATCCAGTTCGCGCCCGGCCTGCCGAAAACGCGCTCCGGCAAGATCATGCGCCGCATCCTGCGCAAGATCGCCGAGGACGATTTTTCCGCGCTCGGCGATACTTCGACGCTGGCCGATCCGGCCGTGGTCGATGACCTGATCGCCAACCGGCAGAACAAGAAGAAGACGTAGGATGTCTTCTTCGAAAGCAAGCGCATGGCCATGAGCATGATTTTGAACATTCACGAGACGTCTGGACCAAGTGTGCCGCGCTTCGAGAATAGTTACGCGACGTTGCCGCAACGATTCTTCGAGCGAACACAGTCGACTCCGGTGTCCTCGCCGAGGCTCATCAGGGTCAATGCCGAGCTTGCCAAAGAGCTCGGCATCGATCCTACCTTTCTGGCGAGCGACGACGGCGTCGCGATGTTGTCCGGCAACCGCTTTCCAGAGACCGCCGACCCTATCGCCCTCGCCTATGCTGGCCATCAGTTCGGCCGTTTTGTGCCGGAGCTTGGCGACGGTCGCGCGCTGCTTGTCGGCGAAGTGATTGACATCAAAGGCCAGCGACGTGACATCTATCTTAAGGGATCGGGGCCGACGCGGTTTTCACGCAATGCGGATGGCCGTGCCGCGCTCGGGCCAGTGCTACGAGAATACATCGTCAGCGAGGCGATGGCGGCACTTGGCGTACCGACGACCCGGGCGCTGGCGGCCGTAACGACCGGCGAGCCGGTTCGCCGCGAGGTGCTGTTACCTGGGGCGGTGCTGGCGCGCGTTGCGGCGAGCCATATCCGAATCGGCACATTTCAGTATTTCACGGCGCGAGGTGACCTGGAGGGGCTCAAGGTTCTGGCCGACCACGCCATCCTGCGTCATTATCCGCTGGTAGCCTGCCGCGATCGACCTTATCTTGCCCTGCTTGAAGCGGTGATCTCGCGGCAGGCGGCACTCATCGCTCGCTGGATGCTGATCGGCTTTGTACACGGCGTGATGAATACCGACAACACGAGCATTTCGGGCGAAACTATTGACTATGGTCCGTGCGCCTTCATGGATGAATATCATCCGGGGGCGGTATTCAGCTCGATTGACCAACATGGCCGTTACGCTTACGCCAACCAAGCGGGCATCGCCGTCTGGAACCTGACGCGATTCGCTGAGGCCCTGTTGCCACTGCTGCATGGCGACCGGGACGAGGCCACAAAGTTGGCGTATCACGCGCTCTCCGGCTTCCAGTTTGGATACGAACCGGTTTATTACGCTGGTCTAAGACGCAAGATCGGGCTAGCGACCAGTGAGGAGGACGACATTGCGCTGCTTGCCGACTTGTTCGGCCTGATGGAGAAGAACCGCACGGATTTTACGCTGACCTTCCGCGGCTTGGCCGACGAGATAGAGGCACCAGCCGGTACGCGTTCGCTGTTTGCCGAGCCTGCCGGTTTCGACGACTGGGCGGCGCGCTGGCGGGAACGGCCGGCCCGCGAGCCGAACGACCCGGTGGCGCGGCGCGGGTTCATGCTGGCGGCGAACCCGAGGTTTATCCCGAGAAATCATCTGGTCGAGGCTGCGATCCGCGCGGCTGTCGACCATTCGAATTTCGGCCCGTTCGAGACGCTCCTCGAGGTCACTGGCAAGCCGTACGAAGAGCAGTTTGGCCGCGAGGAATATGCCCAACCGCCGCGCGACGAGGAGCGCGTCGTGAAGACTTTCTGCGGAACCTAGCTTGGGGCGGGCGTGCGCCATCGCTCACGTGCTACGTGGTTGGTCGTGGCTCGTTCACGCACGCGGCGGAGCGGCTGGGCGTCACCAAGACGGTCGTGAGCCAACAGGTCGCGCGCGGTTCTTGGCTTCTGAAACTTCAGTGGCACCGGCGATGAACATTGAACCGGTGCCGCGCTCGAACGTGGCCATCACGCCGGCACCATAAAACGAAGCGGGTGATAGCCATGCCGCTCAGATGGCAGAGAAAATTGAGCGCCGTCCGTTCCGCCGTGAGGATGGCCCGGGCCGGACCACGCACTGATGCGATGGTCCCTCCTTGCGAAACGTCGCTGCCGTCCGCTCGCTCCACCATCACCTCGACATTCTGGTCGATCAACTTGAAGGCGAGCATCGCGAGGTCGAGCCCTGCGACGGTTCCGGCCTGGCGCGCTAAAAGCACCGTTGTGGCCTCACGGTCCTTCGGCACGATGGCATCGGGGGTCAGATCGCCGGCCCTGCCGAGATCTTCGAGCAGAGCTGCCCGGACCAGAGGTTCGATCACGATTGTGGGAAGCGGAGACAGGTTCATCAGATGACGCCTTCCAGCGCGGGAGAGGATGCAAGTTCCCACACGGCGACGATGGCTGCGTCGAGCGTGATTTCGGAACGGCGGGCGATGGTCGCCTGATAGGGAAAGTCGGTCCAGAAGTGAGCGCCACGGCTTTCGTGGCGCTGCTGAAGGGCGGCAATGGTGATCATGAGCCCAACGGCGGCGGGATCTGTCCGAGCGTTCGAAGAGTCTGGATTCAATCCTTCATCAAGAAAAGGCGCATTTGGGAGGCGTCGTGGAAACGGCGAAAATGAGTACAGATAGGACATACACGCGTCACCGAGCACTCCCGCTGCGTCCTCGTCCTGCTAGTCGAAAGTAAGCGCCTCGCCGATCGCCTACGGATTTGGGCTTGACGTTTTCCGGAATCGCCAGGGCATGAGTTCCTCGATCTGGCTCTGCGGATGGCCGTTGATGATGGCGTCGAGGGTTTCTGCGAGGTAGGCAACGGGATTGACGTCGTTGAG